>JAIKWA010000060.1 GCA_024685135.1 Saccharofermentans sp. | reverse complement strand
TCCAAGACTAAGATCCTGTCGCAGTGCTTTATCGTGGATAATCTGTGAGCGATCACTATCCTCGTGCATCCCATCTTGTCGAGAGCCTGGGATACCTGCTTCTGAGTCTTGTTATCAAGAGCGCTCGTAGCCTCGTCGAATATGAGGAGCTTGGGCGAAGGAGCTATAGCGCGTGCGATCATGATACGCTGGCGCTGTCCGCCCGAGATGCCACCCTGACCTTCTGATATGAGAGTATTCATTCCCATCGGCATAGCCTTGATGTCTTCAGCGATACCTGCTGTCTCTGCCGCTTTCCATGCATCTTCCAATGTGAGCTCGGGAGCGGTTATTACTATGTTCTGATAGATATCGCCCTGGAACAGACCTGAGTCTTGCATTACAGTACCGATCTTCTTGCGAAGGGATGAGATATCAAGTCCCGACATGTCCTTGCCGTCATAAGAGATTATGCCCTTCTCGGGCTTCTCGAAGCCAAGAAGGAGTCTTACGAGAGTTGACTTGCCGCAGCCTGTGCTGCCTACTATCGCAACATACTCGCCCGCTCTTATCTTGAGCGAGATATCATCTAATACATTGGGCATTGTCTCGTCGTATCTGAAGGATACATGGCTGATCTCAACACCGCCCGAGATCGAGGTTACTATCTCCTTGCCGTCGCTTACTTCAGGCTCGGACTCGAGGAACGGTTTTGCGAGATCCAATATAGGCTTGATCTGAGCCGCGGACACAGCGATGCCCGATACTGACATGAAGGCGCCCATGAGCATTCCGTAAGCCGCAGTGAAGGCGAAGTATGAGGATACATCGATATTGCTCCTGGCTGCCATATAGTAGAGCAGTATATTACCTGCAAGAGCGATGCCCGAGGATATTACCGTATTGAGCTTGAGGAACAGAGGCGGGTTGTAGGTAAGCTCTGCAGCAAGTGAATATACATCGAGCCACTTGGCAAATACTCTCTTCTCCGCACCTGCGAGCTTGATCTTCTGAACGCCTGTGATAAGACCGTATGTAAGACCTGATTCCTGGGCCGAGTATTCCATCTGCTGCCTGCTGATCTTGATCTGAGCCAGGGTCGTAACTATTGAGAATACTACCGTAGCAAGCACTATGAGCACTGAAGGTATTACGAGTGAAGGTGCAAAATTAAATATCTGACCTACATAGACAAGTGAAGTAATGGATGTAAGACCTGTGCCTAAGATCATGCTCAGCAACAGGGAGCACAGGCTGTTAACGGACATCGAGCGGCTCTTAAGTTCGCCCGGGGAATACTGCCTGAAGAAACCTGCAGGAAGAGACAGGAGTCTCATCATCATCGCAGACTGAACGCCCAGGGATGTCTTTATATCGAGCCTTTTCTGGATCATGCCCTTGATACCGTTCATGAGCTGCGTTGCAAAGGCTACGCATACCATGGAGATGGCTATCGCAAGGAGCACATCCTTCCTGCCCGAATTGAGCACCGGACCTGTAAGGAGTCTTGTAAGGCGGGGCATTACAAGACCTATGGCTGACAGAGCCAGGGTCGCAAGGACTATAGGGATTATATCCGCAAGGCTGAGGCAGCTTCTCATATAGTTAAGAAGGTCTCTTATCTTGAGTTTCTTTTGCGGCAGAGGGCGGTAGAAACATATAGCCCTTCTGTCAAACTTTTGCATGGTCTTACTATCGAGCCTTGTCATCTTCCCTGTCTCAGGGTCTTTGAACTTGTATCCTGACATCTTGCGCGGAAGGAGCGCTACCGGGGATTCTTCTTCCTTTGTGAATGCGAGTATCGGACCGAAGCCGTCCTTGTACCAGCCGTCTTCGAGCTCTACTTCCCTGCTCATGAGACCGTGCGGTCTTAAGCAGTAATCTAACTGATCTGCAAAGCCTGTCACATTATCGGGAACATCCACAGGCTTTAAGTGATAGCTCTTGACGATGTCATCTATCGCGTCCTTGGTGATGATGCGATCGTCACTCATCTTCTGCGCGGTCGCCTGACCCATTACGATGCCCGCGATCTTTACGAGGGAATCTTCGAGGAGCTCCTGTTCGGCTTTACGTCTGTCTTCTATCTGACTTCCAAAGTGTCCCACAATAAAGCTCCTTATTCGTTCGTTACGAGATCCTTATAGATCCCGCCTTTTGCCATCAGCTCTTCGTGCGTTCCGCGCTCTGCGATATCGCCGTGATCAAGCACGATGATCTCGTCGCAGTCTCTTACGGTTGAGAGTCTGTGCGCGATTACGATGCAGGAGATGCCCCTTGCCCTTATGGACTTAATGACCTCGTGCTCGGTCTTGGCATCAAGTGCGCTCGTCGCTTCGTCAAGGATTATGATCGAAGGATCCTGCGCTAATACTCTTGCTATCTCCATACGCTGTCTCTGGCCGCCGGATATATTCCTGCCGCCGCTTAGGAGCTTATGCTGATAGCCGCCTGCCATCTTTACTATGTCGTCGTGAAGCCTTGCATCTCTTGCCGCGAGTATTACCTCGAAGTCTTCTATCGTGTTGTCCCACATCTTGATGTTGTTTGATATCGTATCTTCGAAAAGGATGATGTCCTGATCCACTACGGATAAGGAGCCCGTCATTACCTCTCTCGGGTATGCGCTCCTGGGCTCACCGTCAAATAAGATCTCGCCCGTCCAGGGTTCGTAAAGACCTGATATGAGCTTGGACATCGTGGACTTGCCCGAGCCTGAGCTTCCTACGATAGCTACCGCGTTGCCGGACTTAAGCTCCATGGAGAAATCCTTTACGATCGGCGGCTCTAACTTGGAATAACCGAAGGATACGTTCTTCAAGGTTACATTGCCCTTAAGCTTGTTAAGCTCAGTTACAGAAGGCTCGTTATCGAGTGCAGGATCGTCGGGATATTCCATGACGTCTTCTACCCTCTCCATCTGCGTCCTCATCTCCTGGATCGCCTGACCTGCCGATATGAGTGTCATGGCAGGACTCATGAACGAACCCAAGAAGCCCTGGAACATCAATACGGCACCCAAAGAGAACTTGCCTTCCATAGTAAGATATACACCTACTATGAGTACTGCGTAGTTTGCGACGGTCTGGAAGAATACCGGGATGAGACCTAAGAACTGCTGATCTTTTGTAGCCTTAACATCCTGGGCATTTACCGATGCCTGGTATCCTGCCCACTTCTTGAAGTAGCCGCGCTCTGCGCCTGAGGACTTGATGGTCTCGATCATCTCGATACCGCTTACGGTTGTAGCTTCGAGCTGACCTGCATCTCTCATCTGTACTCTTGTAATATTGACTCTTCTATCGGATATGATCCTGGAGATTATTATGTTTATTATTAATGTGGACAGACCGATAAGCGTAAGCATGGGACTCTGCTTTAACATCAATACCAGATAGAAGAACATCATTATCGTATTGAGGAGCAAAGGTGCGAAGGTGCCTATCAAGGTCTCTGCTATAGAAGCATTCATCGCAGCTCTCGACTGGATATCACCTGCAAGTCTTTGTGAGAAGAACTGCATCGGGAGGCGCAGTACCTTCCACATATAAGATGTATTACCTATTACTGCCATCTTGCCGTTTATCCTGAGAGAATAGATGGTCTGAGCCCATGCGACCGCAAGGTTCAATATGGCAAGCACCACCATAAACAGCATGAACGGATAAAGCCAGTCGCCGTTTATCCCAGTAAGTATACGGTCTAAGAATATCCTCGAGGTTACCGAATCCGTTATACCGAACAGATAGCTTATCGCTGTAGTGAGCATAACGAAGACGACCGCGCCGCCTGCGCCTATGAGTCTCTTCCTCGCAAAGCTTATGGTGCTCCTTCTCTTACCCGCAGGCTTAAAGCTCGCAGAAGGCGTAGGCATGAGCGCAACACCCGTGAAGGCGTTATCGAACTCCTCCCATGTTATCTTGACCTCGCCTCTTGCCGGATCGTTGATATAGACATGCTTGCCCCTGAAGCCGCAGAGCACGACAAAGTGGTTCATGTTCCAGTGGATTATACAGGGGAAGGTTCCGTCCTTCTTAAGTTCTTCGGGAGATAATCTGAAGGCCTTGACATCGAAGCCGTAGTGCTTGGCTGCAAGGAAGATATTCTTGGCCTTCGAGCCGTCACGCGAGATGCCGCAGTCTACTCTTACCTGATCTAAGGGCACCCACAAGCCGTAGTATGCCATTACCATCGCAAGAGATGCCGCACCGCACTCCAAAGCCTCCAGCTGCATTACGACCGGGACCTTGGCTACTCCTTTTGTAATCGGTTTGCCTGCTCTTGCCATATCACTTACTCTGGAGCAGGAACTCTATAGGTCTTACTTCGTCCACTACGACAGTTCCGTCGTAAGAGCCGTCGGGGAGCATGACCTCTGTTATGCCGTATGTCCTGCCGTATTCATCCGTGCCTGTTGATACTATGTCATATTCTTCGGACCTGACAGAAAGCGTCATGCCCTCGGTGATAATATTGCTGCCGTCTATTACCACATAAGCCAGGTGATCTGTTACATTGACCCTCGCGTTTGCGGTCGTCTTGAGCGTGCCTATGCCTGCCCAGAGGAAGAGGGCCGTAAGGGATAAGATAACGATCCCGAGGAAGAACCATATGCCGGGATTTGTTACCTTGAGATATTGTGTAAGCTTATCGGGAGACGATAAGCGGTCCAGTGTCTTCTTGCGGAAAATATTATTGTCTGACATCTATGCCTCCAAGCAAGCTCACATGATCTTCTCTGTGTTTGAATCGAGTTCTGATAATGTCTTGATGACGAATTCCTTAGGCTGGTCGAGGCCGTCTTCAACCCACTTGGTGAGGACAGCGATAACGCCGTGAGATCTGTACCATGTCTGGTATGTGAGCTTGATATCCTTGAGGGAATGGCCCTTGCGCTCGGATTCGATGGTCTTGAGAAGGCCGTCTAAGATCCTCTCGAACTTAGATTCCAATCCCTTGGGGGCATTGGGGCTGAATACCATCTTGAACACATTGGAATTCTTGCCTACATAGCCTACGAGCTTGGTGAAGAAATCCGTGGATCTTAAGTCCTGAAGCTCCAACACGAGCATACCCCACTCTACTAATATATCCTGCTCTAACTTGTCGTAGAGATCGTAGATATCGAGATAGTGCTTATAGAATGTTGCGCGGTTGATATCCGCTATATCGGTTATCTCCTGTACGGTAACCTTGTGGAGTTCCTTCTGAGTCAGAAGCTCCATCATGGCGTCATATATCGCCTTCCTTGTCTTAAGAGTCCTACGGTCAACCGGCTTCTTATCCATAAAGAGTCGTCCTTTCAAATCGGGATATCTGATAAGACACATTGTACCATTTTTTGTCATATATGTTTTATAATATTTTATCCGGAGGCGGCGTTACATGAACTTGAACAGCAATGAGACCATATCCAAAGACTCCTCGGGGTTCAACCTCTTATCCGGTGCAGGAGATAAGTTATTTTACTGCCTATACCCTTAAAGATGAGCCTTATCCCGGTACTTACTTCGACTTCCCGGTCAGAGGAAGATAACACAATGTTAATTTTTCCTAATAACTCAGTTGTGCTATACTGATACTTAGTTTAAGATATATACGCAGAATGCGAATAAGGAGGTATTCTAATGCTGAATATCAATAAGATGGTAACAAACGGCAAGGCTAACGTTGCTTTGGAGGGAAGACTTGATACTAATACTTCCACAGAGCTCGACGCAGCCCTTTCTCCTATCCTCGACAGTGTCGACGAGTTGACATTCGATCTTACAAAGCTCGAGTACATCTCATCAGCAGGACTTCGTGTTCTTCTCGCTACACACAAGGCTCTCTCCAAGAAGGGCGGCATGAAGGTTACTAATGTCAACGAGATGATAATGGAGATCTTCGAGGTTACAGGTTTCTCAGATATCTTAACTATCGAATAATCTTACAAGCGAGGCTCTTGGGTTATGGGCATTGATGTAAAATCCAGGAGTTTCAGGATCAGGGCCTGGGTAGGCTCCCTGATCTTCATATTAGGTATTGCACTGGCTATCGGCGGTATGGTGTTCATGGGAATGAGCAGCTTAGCGCCGATTTATATTTTCAATATAACTGCAGACATCTGTGCGATGTTCCTGGGTTATATCCTCTACATCTGCTGCGTTCTCGACAAGCAATGGGACGGAGATAACTTAAATTACTTCCTCCTCATGATCATCTCGATCTTCATAGGTCTTTACGCGGACGAGATATGCTGGCTCACAGACGGCAAGGTCCGGTTCCAGACTCTATGCCTTATCGCAAACACGGTATTCTACTGCATATCACCTATCGTAGCTTACTTCTTCTGGAGATATGTCATGACCTTCCTTGCGATAGACACCGAGAGGTCGCGCAAGGTAGACATCTTCTTCAAGATAGGTCTTTGCTTTGCGATCGCTATAAGGATATTAAACCTCTTCTTTGGCTTCCTGTTCTATGTGGACGAGACGGGCGTATACCACAGAGGCGACTACTTCGTAGTAGCTTATATATATTCCTTTACGGTATTGCTCCTGACGCTGCTTCTTGTAATGCTGGCACACAAGCGCTTCAAGCGCCATCAGATAGTAGCTTTATTCATCTACTGCTTAGTCCCCGTCATCGTCGGCGTGATCTCGATATTCATCTACGGTATATCCATCCTCTGCCCTGTCTACATGACCACTCTCCTTCTCATGTACTGCATCCTCAATGTGGTTAAGGGACAGGAGAAGTCCGTTGCAGAGAACGAGCTGCGCATGGCTTCAACGATACAGGAGAGCATGCTCCCGCGTATATTTCCTCCCTTCCCTGACCGCAACGAATTCGATGTCTATGCCTCCATGAACCCTGCCAAGGAAGTAGGCGGAGACTTCTACGACATCTTCCTGGTAGACGACGATCACCTGGCTCTGGTAATAGCTGACGTATCGGGCAAAGGCGTTCCCGCCGCCCTCTACATGATGGTCTGCAAGTCCCTCATAAAGAGCCAGACGCTCTCTTTGGGCGCCGATGCAGGTCCCGGCAAGATCTTATTTACCATCAACAACCAGTTAAGCGACAACAACACTCTCAATATGTTCGTAACCGTCTGGCTCGGCATCCTCAAGATCTCCACGGGCGAGCTCACATATGCCAATGCAGGTCACGAATACCCCGTCTTCAAGAAGGGCAAGAGACCTTATGCCATCTTGAAGGAGAAGCACAGCGCGCCTTTAGGCTGCATGGAGAACATCAGATACAGGGATTGCACTGCCAAGATGCTCAAGGGCGATATCTTATTCCTCTATACGGATGGTATCGCAGAAGCAAACAATAACGACAATGTCTTATTCGGCACAGACCGTCTGCTCGGCATCTTAAACTCACAACCCGGTGCGGAGAAGACGGCAAAAGAGATAGATAAGGCTATAAAGACCGGCGTAGATGTCTTTGTTGACGGCGCTGCTCAATTCGACGACATGACCATGCTCACCTTCAGATACATAGGATCCGAGGAAGGACAGACAAGACCTGCGCCCGAGCCTAAGCCTGAAGGAAATGCAATAACAGTCTCTGCAACGGACGCTAATCTCGATAAGGTCCAGGACTTCATAAACGATACTTTGGACAGGACAGAATGCACCATCAAAGCGCAGACTCAGATAGGCGTAGCCGTAGAAGAGATCTTCATCAACATCTGCCACTATGCTTATGGCGATAGCGAAGGCAAAGCGACCATAAGGATAGAAGAAGAGGACGGCGTAGCGACTATTGTTTTCGAGGATTCGGGAATGCAGTACGATCCTCTTGCAAAAGAAGACCCCGATGTCACCTTGCCTGCATCAGCAAGAAAGATCGGGGGTCTCGGTATCTTCATAACCAAGAGGGTTATGGATAGTGTTACTTACGAATATAAGGACAACAAGAATATCTTAACGCTTAAGAAAACGCTTTGCTGATAACGATCTCAACGTTGGATTTAACGATATTTACCTTTACCTCATCAGCGATATTGGCAACGATGGACTTCTCCAGATCATCCTTCTCTGCCGCAGCTTCAGGAGCTGCATCAACATCTTGCTGATATGTGCTCATGGCCCAGGTATATCCGCCTGCGTAGTTATTCATGTGAGCGCCGAGCTGCATGAGACCTAACATCTGGTCTGTCTGAGCCTTTGTCTCAGGATCGTCGGGCAGCGTAAGCTTATCTACCATCTCACGGATCATGCCCATAAAGCCCGTAGCAGCGCTGTTCTTACCTGAGGAGGATACTGCAAGGAGCTCTCTTCTTGTCTGAAGGTCCATGGGGATGTCTGTTGCTAAGTGGATCTCGACATTGCCTTCTACAGTCTCAAGCCAGAAGTCACCTGTCTGTGCCTCTTCAAAAGAAGACAGGAATCCCAATATCTCTTCGGATAAGAGCCTGAGCCTTAAAGCCTGTTTGCGGTCCATATCGCAATATGCTGCCGTGCGCCTTGTAATGTCCAGCGCCAGATCGTTGCCTGAACCGTTAGCCGTTATCTTGATGATCTCAGTCTTCATAAAAGTGACCCCTTAATAATTAATTAAGGTAATTTTACACCATGTACACTCAAATGAGAATTTCCAATTATCTTATGTCTCGTATGTACCCTTCTCGATCTGCTGGAGTACCGCGCCGGGATTGGAGTTAGGACCGAGCTCTATACAATATACGACAGTCTTTATCACATCGCCGCCGTTAGGATTGGGAACATAGTCACGGGTGCGCCATTCAGCAGGACGCTCTGCGTATTCTTCAGCTGTGCATACACCGTAGTTATCGATAACGATCAACGCCGAATCCTTGCTTGCCTGATAATAGAGCCTGTAGCAGGTATATGCGTAAGCTTCGGTCTCGGCCGTACAATCAGAAGATGCGGGATCGCCATACATCGGATATCTGCCGCACTGTACATACAAAAGATAAGGGTGGCCTGCAGGATCGCCTACAAGATCCATTACCGCATTGCCGTAATCGAACTTCCATGCATAGCTCGTAGCATTCTTATTCGTGCTGTTGCCGTGCCTGTCAGCTCCGACCCATTCTCCCCTGCCGTATAATTCGGTCAGGACAGCCTGGGCTGCGGTCCTGTAGGATGCTGCCATCTGCATATCCTTCTCGCGATTTGCCCTCTTGATATATCCGGTAAGTGCCGGCACCAGCATTGCAGCAAGCACTGCAAGTATAACCAGGACCACAATGAGTTCCACCAATGTAAAACCACGTCTGCTATGTATCTTTCTCATATCATCACCCCCGCAATTCAAAAACATTTGCTTACACTCATTGTAGTCTCATACATTTACGAAAATGTTAAGGTTAAAAGAACAAAAATTTAAAAGACCTCCCTAAACACAGGGAGGTCCAAAGGATTATGGTCTATTCCTATCAGCCCAAACCGTTGATAGCGATTATCTTAAGATCCCCGTCAAGCCAGATCTCGCCCTGACCGATCATGATGCCATCGATATTGCACATCATGTCTATGCAAGTATCCTCCTGCATTGCTTCGATATCTTCAGGAGAACCTGTCCTGCCGTCCATAAACTCGATAAATGCAGCTTCGTCAGCGATCTCTGTCTCAGAGATAACGATAGGGTAGCTTACAAACGAAGCGAGCATTGTCCAGTCTCCTGCGATATATGCATCGCGATAATATCTTGCTGTACGCTCTACTGTCTCCTTATCTGCATCTGTCACTAACGAATAGTGTTCAGGATCACCCTGACCTACAGCTTCTTCGAAGTTATCGCTCTCATTAACCTTGGTAAATACCATGCCGTCAGCCTGGTTATTTACATCTTCCTGCCATGTGAGTGTCGCGTCATCAGATAGCTGAATGACACCTGTGCCGTCAGTAAAGAGCTCTTCCTCGTGATCGATCTGGCCATCGTCGTTGTAGTTGACAAGGCTCATAATGCAATCTGAGTAAGAGATGCTGTTAGAAGCCTCATCGTAATCGCCGCTCATGGTCCAGCGAGCTTCAGAGGAAGCACTGTCTGCCCATGTTACGGTGATATAAGCAAAGCCTGTCTCATCAATCATGAGCTCAACATCAGCTCTCTCACACTCATATGTACCATTATAAAAAGAATACTCGGGCTCTATCCCCATCGTGGGATAAGTCTCTGTTGTAGTGGTAGTTGTAGTGGTAGTAGCAGTGGTAGCAACCACGGACTCCGAAGTGGACTCTATTAAAGACTCGGAAGCATCACTTGCTTCTGAGCAAGCAGTCATAAAGAGCATTGAACCGGCTGCAACAACAGCCATGATCTTCTTATTCATATCTTTAATACCATCCTTTCAACATTACGAATTGTACCAATAAACGCGGGAAAATCTGTGGCAAAACCGTAAAAAATAGACCTCCCTGAAGAACAGGGAGGTCCAAAAAGCAATTATCCAGTGTCTCTATCAGCCAACTGCGTCTTCGATGATATCTACCTTCTCGAATACCATACCATCAGCCTGGTTGTTTACATCATCCTGCCATGTAAGTGTGCCGTCTTCATTGTAGTAGAACACACCTGTGCCATCGGAAGAGATATCTTCTTCGCTTTCGATAGAACCGTCTTCAGCATAAGTGACTAAATAATTCTCACCGTCTGTATAAGCGATGCAGTTGTTTTCTGCATCATACTCACCGCTCATTGTCCAGACTGCTTCAGAGAAAGCGCTGTCTCCCCAAACAACAGTTACAGAGCAATTTCCCTTCTCGTCTACATCAACACTGATAGCTGCTCTCTCGCATGCATAGTCACCTGCAACGTCATAAGATTCGCCCTGTGCTTCCAATGTTGCAGCAACTGAAGCAGCAGATGTTGTTGTTGTAGTTGTTGCCTCTGTTGTAGCCGCAACTGACTCGGATGTTGCGCTTGCCTCTGTCTCAGCTGTAGAGCATGCTGTCATAAAGAGCATTGCTCCGGCAGTGAGTACTGCCATAAACTTCTTATTCATTTTTAAAATACCTCACTATTCAAAAATCTTGGTAAGCCGAAGCTTACCAAGAGAAGATTTTAACAATATATTCGATTATAGATGTGGCAAAAATGACGTATCTTATCAGCCCATCATCTCAAATACCATCTCATCTGCCTGATGATCTACGTCATCCTGCCATGTGAGAGTGCCGTCTTCGAAGAACTTGATGATGCCTGTACCGTCTGTGTAGATCGCCTCTTCGTTCATAACGACGCCTTCTGAATCGTATGTCTCTTCGACCAACATGCCGTTGGAGTAAGAAACTGTGAATGTATCTACATTAAAGTCACCGCTCATAGTCCAAACGCGCTGTGTCAGCTCGCTGTTACCCCACATAACTGTTACCAGGACCTGACCGGGTTCGCCGTTCTCGACGTAGATCGTTGCTCTGTCGCATACATAAGTACCTACATAATCAAAAGGTGCCGTAGCTTCTGTCTCGATCGGTGCTGACTCAGTTGTTACCTCTGTCTCTGCCTTAGGTGCGCTGCACGCTGTCATGAAGAGCATTGCTCCTGCTGTAATTGTTGCCATAATTCTCTTGTTCATTTGTAATACCTGTCCTTTCAGTGTTTTTGGTTTTCCCTCGTTGGGGATTTCGTTTGTGAACGTCAGTATTATCGGTCTGTCCGGGGTCCATAACAATCACTAATACACGCCGTTTTTGTCGTTTAAACAACAGATTTTAACGATAGTGTTACTTTACAGCTGAAATCATTTCCGATGCTACAGATGCGTGCGGGAGGATAGGTGCAAATGATAATACACGATAGATAAATTTCAGGAAGATCGAACCGTAAGTAAAGATAGGTTCAGTAGTTTATCTTTAAGTTCGCGATTCTTCCGATTATTGAGTCAAGCTTTCTTAATCCTTATATATGGCAACAGCCTCTGCTCTATCAACCGTTGCCAATAAAAAACTCTTAAACCCGATAAAACAAGCCATTTTCGTAGCCTAAGCAACAGATGTAGCACAAATTGTTGCCTGACAAATAGAATCAAACTGCTAACATATATTCGTGACAACGAAAGGGTCACACAGAAAACCAACACCAACACACACGACTGATACTTTATAAGTACTGTAACCCATAATTAATACACCAATTAGTGGTACGGTGATATAATCGTTAGGTCGTAGAAAACAATTTAAGGGGGGGAGTTGCTGATATGACATTCAGCTCAGTAGTATTTCTGTTTGCGTTTTTGCCGATAACATTCTTGCTCTACGCATTGATCAGGCAAAAGACAGCACGTAATGTAATCCTTATCATAGCCAGTATAGCCTTCTATGCTTTCGGCGAACCGATCGCCGTTATGATCATGTTAGTCTCGGTATTCCTGAACTACTTATTCGGCATAATGGCTTCAAGCACAGATCCCAAGGATGCAAAGAAGGCAAAGATCGCGGTATTCTTTGCAGTACTCGTAAACATAGGACTTCTTATCGCTTACAAGTACACAGGATTCTTCGTAAGCATCTTTGACAGCATCACGGGACTCAGCGTACCCGTACCGCAGATAAGACTTCCTATCGGTATCTCATTCTTCACATTCCAGGGATTAAGCTATGTAATAGATGTATATAGAGATAAGAAGCTCGTTCAGAAGAACTTCTTCTACGTACTCTTATATATCGCCTTCTTCCCTCAGCTCATTGCAGGACCTATCGTAAGATACGAAGATATCGCGCTCCAGATCGAGAACCGCGAGTTCACGATAGACAGGATCAGCAGCGGCATCACCAGATTCATCACCGGTTTAGGCAAGAAGGTAATTATCGCAAACCAGATGGGCTTTATCGCAGATACAGTCTTCTCCCTTGAGCCTTCCAAGATCGGTATGGCTCCCGCATGGATCGGCGCTGTCTGCTATTCCCTTCAGATATTCTTCGACTTCTCCGGATACAGCGATATGGCTATAGGCCTCGGTAAGATGTTCGGCTTCGACTTCAAAGAGAACTTCAACTATCCGTTCATCGCAGGCTCTATCCAGGAGTTCTGGAGAAGATGGCATATCTCACTGTCCACCTGGTTTAAGGAATATGTATATATACCCTTGGGCGGTAACCGTAAGGGCGAGCTTCGTACAACGATTAACAAGCTCATCGTATTCTTCCTTACAGGTTTCTGGCACGGTGCAGCATTCACCTTCATTCTCTGGGGTATGTTCCACGGTTTATGCCAGATGCTCGAGACATATCAGATCGTACCTACAAAGAAGAAGTGGTTTAAGCCCTTCGGTCACATCTATACACTCCTCGTGGTAATCCTCGCATTTGTCCTCTTCAGAGCTGACACTTTGTCTCAGGGTTTCCGCGTGATCGCTGACATGTTCTCATTCAGCGCAGGAGATTCGGCTATCGCAGCTCAGGTATTTGCCTGCATCTCACCTCTTACGATCGTTGTCTTCGTATTTGCGGTATTGCTCTCAACACCTGTGTTCCGCATCATCAAAGAGAAGTTCGAAGCAAAGGGTCACCTTACTTCTTACGAATACATCATGAGCATTGTATCCATCTTGGTACTCGCGCTTTCTATCCTGTCGCTCGTATCAAGCAAGTACAATCCGTTCATCTACTTCAGATTTTAAGGAAAGGAGGAGCATATGAAAAAGTCATTTAAGATCATCTACAGCGTAATATTCTTCGTAGTGCTTTGCATCCCGCTTGCACTTATGCCCTTCCTTAAGTCTGACGAGCAGATCGAGAAGAGAGAGCTTACGGCTATGCCTTCCTTCATCAGCGAAGGCTCCTTCAACACATCCTTCTCAGATCAGTTCGAGTCATTCTTAAACGACAGGATCCCCTTCAGATCACAGCTTCTTGCTGTTACTGGTCTTATCAAGGGTGAGTTATTCCACAACGCAACATCCAACGTTATCGTAGGTAACGACAGCTGGCTCTTCTACGAGGAAGAGAGCCCCGATTACCTCGACACCAATGCCTTCACAGACAATCAGGTCAAGGCTTTTGCGGTAACCTTATCCCTCATCGAAGAGCGCGTTGAGTCCCAGGGAGGAAGATTCCTCTTCGTACCTGTACCCAACAAGTCTTCAGTCTACGAGGAATACATGCCTGCAAACTATGTAAGAGCAGACGTAAACAACCTCACACGCGTCACAGAAGCAATGCCTCAGTACGGCGTAAGCTTCCTCGACATGAGACAGGTATTAAGAGATCACAAGGATTCAGATCCTGCTATCTACCACACACGCGACTCACACTGGAACTACATTGGTGCCCAGATCGGTTATGTAGCTATAATGGATGCCATCGGCACTCCTCACGACGACTTCAGCAATGCCACATACACAACAAGATGTGACTGGCGCGGAGACGTAGATAAGCTCCTCTACCCCACCGGCGGTTATATGGACTATCAGTACTACTACGATATCGAGCACGATAATTTCAGATTCATGCTCCCGAGAGGCGTAACAGACCAGCAGGCTCAGCTCGAGAACTTCATGAGCGACCTCGAACAGGGCGATGATAACATTGTTACATCAAACCCTCAGGCCTCATCTGACCGCACTCTCTACATGATCCGTGACTCATTCGGCAGAGCTATCCTCCCCTACATGATCGATAGCTATACCGCAGCAACATTCAAGCGTACAGACATCCCCGATGTTAACGCTGCGCCTGAAGGATGCGACTTCATCTACGAGATCGCTGAGAGAAATCTCATAAGAGTCATCGCAAAGGCTCCCTTCATGTATGCACCTGCAAGAGACGACAGCGCGCTCCCCGCTAACTTGGCAGCTGCAGGAACAGTAGAGACTATGGTAAACAACGAAGGATATGGCATCAAGATCTACGGCGCACTTGACAGAGATCTTGATATGGGAGACGGAAGAGTGCATGTAAGGATCTATTCCGACGATGCATCCTACTTATTCGAGGCATTCCCCATCTGCGAAGACGTTCTTCTTACAGAGGACGTAAACAGCGGAAGGAATACAACATACGGAACCGAAGGCTTAGACGGAACAGCAGGCTTCTCTGCCCTCATCGCACCCGATGCTCTTGCAAAGGGCGACTACAGGATCGAGATAATCACCGGCTCTTCAGTCTTTGACGGAGGCACAATAACAGTATCTTAAAACATTTTAAAAAGGAGACACAACATGAAGATCACAAAGGTAATTGCTTCAGCAACAATCGCAGCACTTATGGCAACATCACTCGTTGCTTGTGCAACAACAAAGGAAACAGAGGCTACCGCTGAGAGCAACGCTTCAGCAGCAGAGAGCACCGAGGAGGCATCAGCAAACAGCGATATCTACTTCGAATTAAACGGTGTAAATATCGTGATCGGCGAGTCCTTCGACGACATCAAGGACGATCTCGGCGCTACCATCAAGCCCGATGAGGAGATCATGCCTTGCACAGGTGAGCAGGTACCCCTCTCTATCAACCACTTCTACCAGGGACTTACTATCGGCACAACAGCTGACGGCATCATCTGCGAAGCTTATGCTAACCCTTGGGGTGAGACAGTAGGCGATGCAACATTCTGCGGCAGCATCACAAAGGGCGATGACATGTCTGCAGTATCTGATTTGTTAGGCGAACCTGCTGAGCAGGGCGACGGCTACATGTCATACAATTTCGGCAACATGCAGGTTATGTTCAACTCCGAAGACGACGACTTCAACACACTCGCTTCCTGGAGCATGTACGACATGACACTTATATACGGTGAAGCTGAATAATAGAGTTTGCCCTCTATTAAAATATGTTCGTGGAAGGGCCTGCCATTCGTGGTGGGCCCTTTCATCTGACTACTCCCCCACCCCTCTAAATGTTATAATCTACCCATCAGAATGTGGAGGTAATCAAATGGAACTTAATACAGAGATATTCAGTCAATTCGATAAGAAATGGGCACTTCTTACGGCAGGCACAATGGACAGCTTCAACTCCATGACGGTAAGCTGGGGTGGTCTCGGAACCATCTGGAATAAGCCTGTTGCTACCGTATATGTAAGGACATCACGTTATACACATGAATTCATGGATAAGGGCGATTACTTCACGGTTAGCTTCTATCCTGAGAGCTTAAAGCAGACACTTGGCGTATTCGGCTCCAAGTCCGGAAGAGATATCGACAAGATGAATTACGAGGGCCTTACACCGGCAACAGCAGGAGAGACAGTAACTTTTGCTGAAGCTGAGATCACTCTTGTATGCAAGAAGCTCTTCATGCAGCAACTCGATGTAAATAACATTCCCGAAGACATAGTTCAGAGATTCTATTCAAGCGACGCTCCTCACGATATGTATATCGGCGAGGTTGTAGACATCATCAGCAAAGGATAAGAGCCATGAAGAGATTAATCGCTACACTTACTGCAGTATCACTCATCTTCGCATTTGCGTCATGCAATAAGACGGACGCAACAGAATCCACCATAGAAGATCCTTCTTATAATTTAGAAGAACTTAAGCAGAACGATGGTGAGATGTTCAGATACTCAATAAGCTCTAACGGCGAATACAGTTCAGAAGAAGAACACCGCAACAGCGAATCTTATACCGTTTACTACAACGGTACCATCGAGCATTCGATCACCTATAACATAGCAGGTACCTTAAGTGAGACTTCTCAGATCTCTGACGAGGACTATAAGGCGATCTACGACGAATGCGTGTCCATCACGGAAAGCACAAACGAGTACAACGGCGCAGATGCGCCTTCCGAAGCATACTACTTCTACAGCACTTCTGGAGATGAGACACTTCTCTACTATGCTGAATCAGGAAGCAATTCTAACGATCTGACAAAACTCTCAGAGATCGTCTGCTCGTACTTTACCGGAGAGCTAACAATAGAAACAACAGAAGCAACAGAGATCTCAGAAACGACTTCCGAAGCTCTCATCGAGCACTCTGCCATGAAGGGTATGGCTTATATGTCCATCCTTATCGAGGCAACCGGAACAGGCAATTACAGGCAGTATGTCTTATTCTTTATATCGCCTGAAGGTCAGGTTCAATGCAGAGAAGTCTACAGCGAGGACGGAATAACCTCCGAGACAGCCAAGCAGCTTACCTCTGACGACTACCAGCAGATCCTGGACTTGCTCGACAGCGGCCTTGCAGGCACCATAGGGGAAGGCAGCGCGCAAACAGACTATACGTTTACACTTACCTTCTACGACGAAGATAACAATGAGAACGTCTTGTCTTCAACAAACTCTCCAAGCGATGAGTTCTCAGACGTTATAGATGAGCTCCTAAACCTCTTCGGCTTAACGCTTTAAACATAAGCAAAAACTAAATTGGCTTCCCACAAGGGAAGCCAATTTTTTAATGTCTGCCAAGGAAATTCGGAAGTATTAGTGTTACCAGAAACCCGATAACAAGATTCATTACGCTGCCGATTGCCAAAGCCAGGAACAGATGACCTGTCAAGACACCAACGATAACTGCCACAGCAGAAGGAACGAGACCGAAATACAGGAATACCATCTGCACGATCGTTCCTACAAGCTTAGCAACATCAGCGGGAAGCGACAATGAGATAAATGTTCCTACTGTCGTAGCAAAGAAGCTGATAGACAGGATAAACAGGAACCACAGTACTACTCCTATAGGGTTAGCTCCAACATAAATTGCTGCAACTACCATCGGGACAAACAAATCGATCGCGGTAACTGCAAGTGATCCGAGCAGAGAATAGAACAGCTTCGAATATCCGCTCTCAGGGATAAGCAGGAAGAAAGCCTTGGATGTATCTTCTCTTATAGGATCTCCAAGCGTTCTGTAGAATGCCATAACGCCAAGAGCAGCTGCCGGTATAAAGAACACATCCTCAAACGGAGCAGACTTTGCAAGATGAGCCACAAGGATCGCAGTGACCGTATATACTACCATAGTAGTAGATAAGATCTTGAGCTTTGCAAATCTGAATCGGTTGAATACAGCCTTATAGAAGAATACATTAGCACCGTTACCGAATCTGAATCCTTCTCTGTTGAGTTCTCCCTTACGCTCCTTATCTCTTATAACCGTTGCGCCATTGGTGGATCTTCTTGCGTTCTCTAACTGTTCAGCCTTGAACTCAGCTGCAAACATGGCATCTTCGTAGAAGTCCGCCTTCACTCTCCAGATAACAAGGACTATAAGTGCACAAGCTGCGAGGAAGCACAGCATATAGAATATCGAGAGTTTTGTATCACCTGTAACCGCATAGTATGCGATACCTCTGAGCCATCCCCAGAAAGGCACCCAATGTGTTGAAGGGCTTGCAAAGTATGCAAATACACCGGATATGATATCCATCTTGTTGCCTGTGATATAAAGAACAAATCCGAGTCCTATAAGACCATAGACACCTGCAAGAACTCGATTCATGTTACCTGCTCCGTTCTTCATCCTGGATGTGAGTGTATAGAACACTACCTGCACCAGGGTACTGAGAATGAGCGTAAACATATAAACGATCACGATAGAGAATGCGCCCCACAAACTGAAGCCTGCGTTCTGTGTCAGGTTAGGTATTTGGAATAAGACAAACACCGACAATAACACAGACGATCCGAGTGTGCAGAGTAATCTGAACATCAGTACCGATTGTGGTTTCATAGGCGATGAGAACAGCATCGATACATCTGCAGGAAGGAATATCTTATTTGAGTTCTTTGCGTTAATGATGTTTGTTGCAAATGTAAGGAGGAAGACAGCTGATATAGCAAGATCAACGATCATCTCTTTGGTTATATTGTGCTCTGTCATGAACGATTCAAGCCTGCCGGGCTCGTCAGCCGGGACTTCTTCAACTGTGCCGTCTTCCGCAAGCTCGATCTTAGTGTCTTCTGCGTCGTCGTCAGGTATAAATAAGGTAGTCCCAAAGCCGATCATCAAGCCAAAAGCCATGCAGATCACCATGAATATTACCCATGTCTTCATCATCTTCTTAATCGTGTTAAGAAGAGAGTGGGAAGCGTAATAAAGAAACAGTCTCATGCTTCGTTCTCCCCACCGCTTACGGCTTGCTTGTCAACGCCTTCGGTAACTTCGAAGAACAGATCTTCTAATGTACGTCCCCGGCCGTCAACTTCATCTCTTGTGACATTGGCACGGATCTTACCGTTCTGCATAATAAGCGTTCTGTCCCAGAGCATATCCACACTATCGATAATGTGCGTACTGATAAGAAGTGTCTTACCGGATCTGCGCATCTCTTCGATGTAGTTCTTGAGCTCCTTTATGGCATGCGGATCAAGACCTAGAAGAGGCTCGTCCAGAAGAAGCATATCAGGGTCAGGGAGAAGTCCCAGACAAAGGTTAAGCTTCTGCTGCATACCCTTGGAAAGCTCATCACCGAACTTTTTACGCTTATCGTCAAGCTCAAAGCGCTCAAGCAGCATATTGATACGGTCCTTGTAGTCAGTGAGCTTATAAGCTCTTGCAATGAACTCCATATGCTCGATAACCGTAAGTGTCGGATAGAGTGAAGGCATCTCAGGGATATAACCCAAGACCTTACGCGCTTCAACGGACTTATTGTTGAGTCCGTTTACAGTGATCTCACCGCTGTACTTAAGGAAGCCGATAATGGACTTGATAATGGTACTCTTGCCTGCACCATTAGGTCCGAGAAGGACTGTCAGCGATCCGTCATCTAATGTGAAGGATACATCGTCACATGCGACATTCTTGCCGTAACGCTTGGTTACGTTCTTAACTTCTAACATACTAATTACCCCCAAATGAATTCAAGTTATTTAACCACATAAGCAATTACACATCAATAAATATAACCCCGAATTAAGATTAAGTTAAGGTTTGAAAGATACCATATTTCACAACGGAAACGAACCACATCCAATTGACATAACCCGAATGCAGATTTAGATTAAGTAAGGTTAATCTAACCTGGAAAGCGCACTAACATGATCTATACAAAAAATGCTTACGTCACAGGCAGTATGTGTGACGGTGAACTTAAACTTTCAATACTTGCAGCAGATGAGATAGTAGAGAATGCCGTAACCGAACTTATGGG
>JAIKWA010000114.1 GCA_024685135.1 Saccharofermentans sp. | reverse complement strand
ACTCGTTACCTTTGTCTCATCGAGACCATAGTCGTCAAGAGGCTTGGATACGATCTCGAGTGAATCTGAATCATCTGTGCCGAGGAGCATTCTGATAACAGCTCTGAGGAACTCGATATTTGAATCGTTGAAACCGAAGTTTGCGATATAAGTATCAGATGTGAAGTTTGTAGTACCGAATACCATTACTTCCGGCGGATCGACCATGCCGTCGAATGTACCATACATTGCAACATTGTACTGTCCTTCGTTCTCGTAGTCGGTTGTCTGGCCGTTCTCGTCAGTCCTTACTGCCATTGCATTAGATGATGTAGATGCAACAGGATACTTCTGAATGTAAGAATGAGGTGTACCGAAGTCAGTAATAGGTCTTGCAAAGCTGCTCTTGAACTGAGTAAAGCTCTGAAGATCGCTGTTTACGGATAAGATCTGGCCATTGATGTCAACTAATGAATTGAAGCCGGAAGACTCGAGCTGGTAGTCGGCATTGTTATCGCGGATAACAGAGTCTTCGATGTTGAGGCTTACATAGTGAAGTGCATTATTGAGGTTGGTAAACTTCTCTGTAACGTTTGCCTGGCTGTAGTTTACGGCTACGATCATGTCACCGCCGTTATAGAGGTAATCCTGGATAGCAACGGACATATTCTCTGAGATATCTGTATTAGGACCGTTCAGGATGAGAAGATTACAATCTTCGGGAACGGTAAATGAATCAGATACCGGGAGAGAAGCTACATCGCATCCGATGGACTCTAAGATGCTCGTTAAGTAAACGGAGCCCTCTTCGTTGAGACCGGTTACGATATAAGCCTTGAAGCTGAAGCCCTTGGAAAGCTGCAGGATGGCATTTGTAAATGAATACTCAACGTTATTTGCCGTAGGTACCATAGCATAGCTGCTAGACTGAGTTGTGTCGTAAGCAAAGCAGTCATAAGGAGAGATCACCTTAAGTTTATCGTTATATGCTACGACGAAATTGCCTGCGGTAAGATCGTTTACACCCTGAGGGTCAAGCTGTGTGATGATCGAAGGATAAACATCAGGGTTGATATATTCTACCGAGATCCTTCCACCGGACTTTGCCTGATAGTCATCAAGGAGCGGTACGATGTACTGATAAGGTGAATTTGCAAGATTCTCGGGCTTATCGAGAAGGCCGATGATCCTGATCTTCGCATCCTGAGGAAGTGTGTTGATGAAGTCAACGGATTCCTGTGAGATGGAGTTATTGCCGGACATTGAGAAGTCAAATGTAAGAGCTTTGCCCAAGAGTCCGTCAAAGAGGATGTTTGCAAGTAAAACTATTACAATAAGTATGATGACAGACCAGATAGAGAAAAACCTGAGTGTCTTTGCTCTGTTATCGGTCTTAACTTTGTTCTTATTTTCTTTAGACATAATTCGAATGTTACTCCTTTATAAGATCAACCCTGGCTCCAGCGCTTCTTTTCGAGAACGCGGAAAGCAAGATAAAGAAAAATAACTGTGACGGACAGGCAGAACATCAAAGCAGAAACGGAGAAAACGCCGAATCTGAAGTCCTGTGTCTTGGCAAAAGGATCGAGCCAGCTGATGCCGTCGGTTATCTTGGAACCGATGGTAGCTGCCGTCTCGGAATTAACACCAAGGTTGCCGAGTATCGTTGTAACTGTATTGCCGAAATATGTTGAGATAGTGCTGATAAGCTGGATGACTAAGATCATGATGAAGCCGAAGATAGCTGCAATGATCTGGCTGTCAGTTGTTGCAGATGCAAGGATGCCGATGCTGATGAACATGAAAGCCATGAAGAAGAATACGATGACCGAACCCCATGTACCTACTCCGACAGAGCCGCCGCAGATCTTTGTAACGAACATGTGGATGAACACGTTGATGAACATTACACCGAAGAGAGCCGAAGCAGCAAGGAACTTGCCCATAACAACGGAGAAGAGGTTTACCGGAGTCGTGTAATAGAGCACCTCTGTTCCCCTCTTCTTGTCTTCTGCAAAAAGACCCATCGTTATAACCGGGATGATGATAACGAAGAAGTTCCTAAGCGAGTTGATCTCGGAGCTTAAGTTAACTCCGTTACCGCTGAACTGAGAGTAAAATAGAAATCCGGAGAGGAATGAGAAGATAGCTATTGCAACATAACCTACCGGGGATCTGAAATACGAGAGAAATTCTCTTTTGAAAATCGCTGTCATATATATCCTCCTTAACCTTGTGACGTAATACTCAAGAAGATCTCTTCGAGAGTAGGATCGAGCGAACGGAATTCAAGGATCGGCCAACCGTTCTTTGCCATTGCAAAGAAGATAGACGCCCTTACATCAGATGCAGCTGAAGAATCCACTGTGAGCTCGAGCTCGTGAATATCGCCGTCTGAAATGCGTGATGCAACATTAACAACACCGGGAACAGCATGGATCTTGGAAGATACTTCC
The DNA here is from genome assembly GCA_024685135.1 of Saccharofermentans sp. Taxonomy (GTDB): domain Bacteria; phylum Bacillota; class Clostridia; order Saccharofermentanales; family Saccharofermentanaceae; genus Saccharofermentans. The sequence goes on along the minus strand of JAIKWA010000114.1, from coordinate 4,005 downwards.
TTAACAGGTCCCTTGAATGAGAGAAGAAGCTTGGATGAACCTGAGAGCCTCTTTGAAAGATCTGAGATAGTATCGATAGCCGCAACCTTACCCTTGTTGATGATCACAACTCTGTCGGCTACTGCCTGGATCTCGGATAAGATGTGTGAGCTGATGATTACGGAATGAGACTTGGCAAGTGTCTTGATGAGCTTTCTGATCTCTAAGATCTGATTAGGGTCAAGACCTACCGTAGGCTCGTCAAGGATGAGGATGGAAGGATTGCCGACGATAGCCTGAGCAATACCTACTCTCTGCTTATAACCCTTTGAGAGGTTACCGATAAGACGGTCAGCTACGTCAGTGATCTTAACCATGGAGATGATCTTGGCAAGATGCTCCTTGCGCTCTGACTTCTTAACGCCCTTGATATCGCAGATAAAGTTAAGATACTCGAGAACAGTCATATCGAGATAAAGCGGAGGAAGCTCCGGAAGATATCCGATGTCCTTCTTGGCAAGCTCGGGCTCTTCAAGGATATCGTGACCGTTTACCTTAACAGTGCCGGATGTTGAAGAAAGATATCCGGTAATTATATTCATTGTAGTAGACTTACCTGCACCATTCGGTCCGAGGAAGCCTAAGACTTCATCGTCATTTACAGTGAAAGAGATTCCGTTAACGGCTTTCTTATCACCATAGTGCTTTACCAGATTATTAATTTCAATCATGGCATACCTCCATTAAAAATTGCATACAGTATATTTTATCTCAAAGTCGCTAAATACAAAACCATTATTTTTAATATTCTTTAATCTAATAAATAAGAAAAAGGCTGACCTTCCTATCTCAAGCCAAGACATGCCGAGAAGACCTTTATATCGTCGTTCTTATAGCCGTAAACGCAGTAAGAGCCGTTATCTTCAGTGATATACAACTCAACCTTCTCACCTGCTTTGACTTCGCTGTTGTAGTTGATCGTTATCTCGTTTATGAGGGTAACATCCACGCCTGCCTTGAACAGAGCATCGTATACCCATGCCGTATAACGGGAATTATTTACATGCCTGTTGCGATCGAGCTCGGAGAAATCAGCGTACTTAAGGATGACAGGCTTATCAGTCTTGCCTAAGATCTCGCTCTTATCCGGGAATCTTAATTTGGGACAATTCTCTCCGAAGACCTTAAAATCAATAGGCGTATCGTCTTCAGGAAGCTCGGGCCTCTTCCTGGCTATTACGGGCCTGTGGGTATTCCAGTCGGCAAGGATCCAGATAGAGGTTGCGATACCTATCTGTCTGCCTTCGGAATCGACTATCTCAAAATCCCTTCCGTAAGAGATCTTATCGAGTCCGGTAAACCATGTCTTGATGGTAAACTTCTCGTGCCAGGAGGGAAGCTCAAAGAATCTGAGCTTCATCCTGAGTATTATCCAGCAGATATTATGTTCCTTGAGGAAATCGGTTCCGTATCCGACACTCTCGGAGCCGCGCTCTGCAGCTTCCTGAAGATCACCTATAAGGACCGATGCAAAAAGCTTATCACCAATGCCGCATTCAGTAGCCTTGCCGGTGACTTCGATCTTAACAACCCCCTCCTGATCGTCCATTATGCCTCCTTGAGGTTATAAACGGCCGTATTTCTGGGGTTATAACGTCTGAACACGGGATACATCTCAGGCTTAAACTCAAATACGACCATAAACCTAATGCCTTCAGTATTTACAAATGCATACCAGTAATCTTCAGTTAGAGGATAGTTGTTATCCTTTGTGATCTTAAGAGTAAACTCGGAATCAGAAAGGTCAGAACTGTATCTGTCACCGGTAACGGGACCTATATACTCGCAGTCTCTTATTGAGAACTCGGCAAGCTCTTCCCTCTTGCTCTTTGCAAGGATCCTTGCGACATTGAACAGATCGTTGGATATCTCGATCTCATATTCGATATCAAGTCTTCTGATAAGAACAACGATGCCCCAAACGATAGCAGCGGACAACATACCCGTAACGAATATGATATTCATACCCAGCAAGACCGGGACGATATTAAGTGCCGCTATAAGGATAATTGCCGCAACGATTATAAAAGCTTTGAACAACGTAGCCTTATAGCCGTTGTTCCTGCTGATGTGACTCTCGATAAAACTGTCTTGTATCATATATAACCTCTAAGAAAAACAGCTTATATAATAACACAAAGTAAAAATGCTGCTCATAAAGAGCAGCATTCTTACAAATTTAACTAATTTTGTTTATCAGTACATAGGCTGCTGGGGCATTGCAGGTGCCTCAGGCTCAGGAATGTCAGTAACAACAGCTTCTGTTGTAAGAAGTGTTGAAGATACTGAAGCGGCATTCTGAAGAGCTGATCTTGTAACCTTGGCAGGATCTACGATACCAGCCTCGAACATATCAACGAACTTATCGTTAAGAGCATCGTAACCGAAGCCCTTGTCTGATGTCTTGATCTTCTCGCAGATTACGCTGCCGTCGAGACCTGCATTTGCAGCGATCTGGCGAACAGGCTCTTCGAGAACGCGGAGTACGATTGAAACACCTGTCTTAACATCGCCTTCTGTCTCATCCAAGAGAGCCTTAACAGCAGGGATGGCATTGATGAATGCCGTACCGCCGCCTGCAACGATACCCTCTTCAACTGCAGCCTTTGTAGCAGCGAGAGCATCCTCGATCCTGAGCTTCTTCTCCTTCATCTCAGTCTCTGTTGCGGCACCTACCTTGATAACGGCTACGCCGCCACCAAGCTTAGCAAGTCTCTCCTGGAGCTTCTCTTTGTCGTAATCGGACTTTGTCTCTTCGAGCTGAGCCTTGATCTGGTTAACTCTTGCCTTAACGGCGCCGTCCTCACCTTCACCGTCAACTATGATGGTGTTGTCCTTTGTGATCTTAACCTGATGAGCCTTACCGAGCTGATCTAATGTTGTATCCTTGAGCTCGAGACCGAGATCGGAAGTGATAACAGTACCTCCTGTAAGGATAGCGATATCCTCGAGCATTGCCTTACGTCTGTCACCGAAGCCCGGAGCCTTAACGCCTACACATGTGAAGATACCACGGAGCTTGTTTACGATAAGTGTTGCAAGAGCATCACCCTCGATGTCCTCAGCGATGATGACGAGCGGCTTGCCTGACTGTGCGAGGGGCTCGAGAATAGGAAGGATCTCCTGGATATTGCTGATCTTCTTGTCTGTGATAAGGATGTAAGGATCACTGAATACTGCCTCCATCTTATCTGTATCGGTAGCCATGTAAGGAGAGATATAACCTCTGTCAAACTGCATACCTTCAACAACTTCAAGCTCAGTGAGCATAGACTTGGACTCTTCTACGGTGATAACGCCGTCAGCAGATACCTTCTCCATAGCTTCAGCGATCATCTCACCGATCTCCTCGTCACCTGCTGAGATAGCAGCTACACGAGCGATATCCTTGGAGCCTGCAACCTTGTTTGCGCCTGCCAAGATATCCTTAACAGCAGCATCTACAGCCTTTGAGATACCCTTACGGAGAATGATGGGGTTAGCGCCTGCAGCTACGTTCTTCATACCTTCACGGATGATAGCCTGAGCGAGGAGTGTAGCTGTTGTTGTACCGTCACCTGCAACATCGTTTGTCTTGGAAGCGACTTCCTTAACGAGCTGAGCACCGGCATTCTCGAATCTGTCTTCGAGCTCGATCTCCTTGGCGATGGTAACACCGTCATTTGTAATAAGGGGCGCACCGTACTTCTTATCGAGAACTACGTTTCTGCCCTTAGGGCCTAATGTTACCTTAACTGTGTTTGCTACTTTGTTTACGCCTGCTTCCAGAGACTTTCTGGCATCTTCAGCGTACTTAATGTCTTTTGCCATATATTTGTACCTCCCAATTGTTATCAGTCTTCAACGATAGCTACGATATCATCCTGACGGACAACGATGAATTCTTCACCTTCGAGCTTAACGTTAGTACCTGCGTAGTCGCGGATAATAACCTTCTGTCCTACCTTGACTTCCATCTTTATCTCA
>JAIKWA010000099.1 GCA_024685135.1 Saccharofermentans sp. | reverse complement strand
GGGGACTCGAACCTCCGGCCCACAGCTTAGAAGGCTGTTGCTCTATCCAGCTGAGCTAATGACCCTGGAGCGAGTGATGGGAATCGAACCCACGTGGTCAGCTTGGAAGGCTGAAGTTCTACCATTGAACTACACTCGCATTTTGGCGCTATAATCCTATAGCGCCAATGATTTTACACTAAACAATTTAAAATGGCAACAGTAAATTTTATGCCGTAGGAGCGGTTGTTGCGAGATATGTTTCGGATACATAATATCCGTCTGCAGTCTTATACCAACCGTTGGAAGTCCTTGCTACAACAGTAACCGCCTGGCCTCTTGTAAGAGTACCAACCTTGTCATACTCCGTGCCGGGTCCCTTACGCACATTGAGGAACTCACCTGCTGTAACAGTTGCATAATATGTAGCCTCTGCTTCGAGAGCTGTCTCTTCCCATGTTACCTGCTGGCTGTTGGGCACAGGTCCGCTATATTCAGTAAGAGTCGTAGTAGGAATAGTTGTTGTTGTCATTGAGCTGGCATTTGAAGATGCGATCGCAGAAGCATCAGATGCTGAAGGATCAGTCTTCTTCTTACAAGCTGCAAGTGAGAATGCCATTACGCAAGCTAAAACGACTGCTGTAATTCTTAATGTTATCGTCTTTCTATTCACCTGTTATCACCTCCGTAAAAATTCTTTAATTCATTATTACATAAGTTTAACATTACAAATATTGATTTTTCATTACAAGTTGGGCAATTTCTCGGTTTTGTCCTCTCTTAGCATATAAAAAGCCTCGTGATCCCTGTATCTGCCGTTTATATGCATATAGGATATCCTCTTACCCTCATAGTCGAAGCCCAGTCTCCTGACAAGCGCCAAAGAGGGCTCATTCTCAGGAAGGATAAATGCTTCTATCCTGTGCATCTTATATTCTTCGAACATGAAGTCGCAGGCAGCGGCAAGGGCTTCAGTCATATAGCCTTGGCCCGTATGTGCTTCATCCAAATGGTAACCTGCAGCGCAGTTCATCATCCCGCCGTATGCGATATTGAAAAAGGAAACCCTGCCGATGAGCTCGCCCGTATCCTTGAGGCTTACCCACAAGGGGACCAACTCGCCTGCGAGAAAAGCATTAACGTCGTATGCAAGATATCTCTTCTGCTCTGCCGCGGTAAAATACACATCATTATGTGTCTGCGCAAATTTCTGATGGAAGTCTTTGTTGCGCAAAAAATAATCTGCAACTCTTGCAGCTTCACTCTTCTTAAGAACGGAAAGACGCAATCTGTTTGTTGTTATCGCAAGCAATTCACATCTCGTTCGATGAGTACTTATCTCGTAAGACATAAGCTCCCCCAAAATCTATCTATAGCTCAATGATAACACACATAGGGAAAAATAAAGGGACCGCAATGCGATCCCTGAAGATTCTAATGGTGGCTCACTGGAGGCTCGAACTCCAGACCCCTTGATTAAAAGTCAAGTGCTCTACCGACTGAGCTAGTGAACCACATGGCTGGGGTGGTAGGATTTGAACCTGCGATGCGGGAGTCAAAGACCCGTGCCTTACCCCTTGGCTACACCCCAGTGTAATGGAGCAAAAAATGGGGTGGGATATGGGATTCGAACCCATGATTTCTAGTGCCACAAACTAGCGCTCTAACCAGCTGAACTAATCCCACCACGTTTCAAACGCTTTGAAATTATATAGGTTAGTTAATTTTAAGTCAAGACATATTATTTGTCTGGTGGTAAAATAACTATCGATTTCTAAAGAAAGTGGTGTTTATTATGAAAGACGAATCTTATATAACACTCCCCAAGGGATTTAAAGCTAACGGTGTTAGTGCCGGAATGAAGTGCGCTGACAGAGCAAATATAAATCCCGACACGCCCAAGTACAAATACCTTGATGTAGGTATGGTCTTATCTGATACTCCCTGCAATGTAGCAGGCGTTTATACGAAGAACCTGGTTAAAGGTCACTCCCTCGTAAGATCCATGAATATAATCGAGGGCGGCAATAAAGTCAGAGGCATAATAGTAAACAGCAAGAACGCAAACGCTGCAGTAGGCAAAGTCGGTATCGAGGATGCAGACAAGGTTGCAAGTACCGCAGCAGAGCTCATCGGCTGCAAGAACGATGAGATCCTCACTGCTTCAACAGGCGTTATAGGTTCAAGGCTTCCTCTGGATAAGTTAACAGGTGCTATCCCTGAGCTCGTATCAGGTCTTACGACAGAAGCAGAGGGCGCACACAATTCAGAATTTGCAATGATGACTACAGACCTTGTCCCCAAGGAAGTATCTGCCGAGATCACATTAAGCAGCGGCAAGGTCGTAACGATCGCAGGACAGGCAAAGGGTTCCGGCATGATCCACCCTAACCTCGCTACCATGATCGGTATCTTCACAACAGATGCTGACATCGATGCAAAGCTCCTTAAGACAATACTCTTAGATTCCGTTAAATACACCTTTAACCGTGTCAGCGTCGACGGAGACACATCTGTATGCGATATGGTAACCGTCCTTGCTAACGGTGCTTCCGGCGTTAAGATCGAAGAAGGAAGCGAAGACTGCGCTATTTTCGCAGAGGCATTGAAGGGTCTTTGTGAGGATATCTCCCGCATGATCGCAGCAGACGGCGAAGGTGCTACAAAATTCGTTGAGATCGAAGTATACGGCGCTAAGACTGAGAAGGATGCATACCTCATCGCATCTTCCGTCGCAAAGTCCCCTCTTTGCAAGACGGCTTTCTTCGGAATGGATGCTAACTGCGGAAGGATCCTGACTGCTGCAGGTTACTCCGGAGCTGACTTCGACCCCGAGCAGGTAGACATCAAGCTCAGCGGACTTCTTGTATACCAGGATGGTGTTGCTGCTCCCTTCGACGAAGACGAAGCAGACAGACTCCTTCACGAGCACGACATCAAGGTTGAGATCATCCTCAAGGAAGGCGACTGCTACGACAGGATGTTCACCTGTGACTTCTCTTACAAGTATGTTGAGATAAACGGAAGCTACAGAACCTGAGAGAAATACAAATCAAAAGAAAAAACCAAGCAAAAGGGCTGTGAATTACTTCACAGCCCTTTGTTATTGCTTATTCTAAAAGCGATTACTCTTCAGTCTTCTCTTCTTCTGCTGCAGGCTCTTCGTCCTTCTTGGGCTCAACCTTAACAGCCTTGGATGCAAGATACTCAACTGTCTTTCTTGCACGGATGGAATCCTTTAAGTACTCGCTGTCCTCACCGATAGACTCCTTAACTTTATCTACCTCGAGGCCGTAAGACTTAGCGATAGTCTCGAGCTCTTCTTTGTAATCCTCATCAGTAACCTCAGGGTTGATCTGCTCTGTGATCTTCTCAACAACGAGTGAAGACTTAACTCTTACTCTTGCCATAGGCTCTAAGCCCTTCTTGAAGTCTTCCATAGACTGGCCTGTGTACTGGAGGTACATATCAAGACCGATACCCTGCTGCTGCATACGCATAGCCTGATCGTCAGCCATCTGCTCGACTTCAGTCTCGATCATTGCGTCAGGAATGTCGATCTCGCAGTTGTCGCATACGGCACGAACTGTCTCGTTCTCGAAGCCTGCCTTGTTGTTCTTAGCAACAGCTTCTTCTCTCTGCTTACGGATATCAGCCTTGAGCTCATCTAATGTATCGAACTCGGATACGTCCTTAGCGAACTCATCGTCTAACTCAGGCATAACCTCTGCCTTGATAGCGTGGATCTTAACATTAAATGTAGCATCAGCGCCCTTGAGGTCTTCAGAGTGATACTCTTCAGGGAACTTAACTTCGATAGTGAACTCTTCGTCTGTGTTATGGCCTGCAACCTGCTCCTCGAAACCGGGGATGAAGGAGTGTGAACCGAGCTTGAGGTTGTAACCCTCGCCCTTACCGCCTTCGAAAGCAACGCCATCCTTGAAGCCCTCGTAGTCGATGATAACTGTATCACCTTCCTGAGCTGCTCTGTCTGTAACCTCTTCAAGAGTTGCATTTCTCTTCTGCATTCTCTCGATCTCCTGATCGATCTCCTCGTCAGTTACTGTTGCGTCAGCGAAAGGAACTTCAACACCCTCGTACTGGCCGAGCTCGAACTCAGGCTTAACATATACTTCGATAGTGTACTTAACACCGTCATCGTCAATAGACTGAACGTCCATCATAGGTCTTGATACGACCTTGAGATCGTGCTCCTTGATCGCCTCAGGATACTGAGTATTAGCGATCTCGTTGATAGCATCCTCATAAAGAACGCCCTCACCGTAGTACTGGCAAACGAGCTGATAAGGAACCTTACCCTTACGGAAGCCCGGAACCTGGAAGTGGTTCTTGTTCTTCTGGTATGCGGTCTTGAGTGCAGCGTTGAATTCTTCCCTTGTTGCCTCAAGGCTGATCACTACCTGTGAGTGTTCTTTCTTCTCAATTGTGGATGCCATATTATTTCCTCCAATAATTAATTACTTATTAAACCGAGTTAGAATTGTAGCACAGCGAAGGCTGTCTTTGCAATCTAAAGAAACGAATTTCTATATTTTATATTAAAGAACGGTAACTTGAACGCCCTTTAATATATCAAGTGTCTCTTCGTTCCTCTTGGGATCGAACGATGCCGTAAGCTTGGAATCTACTATTATCTCTGCTTCGGGTGCTGCAGCCTTGGCGATTATGCTGTTTGAGATAACGCAGATATTGGATACGAGACCGCACAATTCTATTGACTTAATATCACTGGCACAAGATGCGAGATAGTTAGCAAGATCAAGGCTTCCGAATGTAGGCTTCTCGAACGCCCTGCAATCAGACAGGATGGATTTAAGTGACTCATCAAGCTCATATCCTTCACTTCCCTTTATACAATGAGGTACGGGAAGATTCTTACCCTCCTGGGTATTCATGTAGTCAGGAGTATGGGTGTCTAATGTATATATGACCTCATCCCCATTATCCTTGTATTCCCTGATACGCTCGATTATGCCGGGAAGGATAGCGTCCGCACCTTCAAATCCCAAAGCGCCGTCAATAAAATCCTTTTGGCAATCAACTACAACAAGTACCTTTCTCATAGGTGCCTCCTATCAAGTATTAACTTATTTGCTGTAGGCACTATTATACACTCCGGCAAAGCATTTTACTTCCCTTTTTACTACTTGGCACCTTGTTTCTCCAGTAATCTTCCATAACCCCACTTTACTCATACGGATCGTTCTCCCAAAGAAAGTCAGCTGATGCTGATCTCGTCCTCGTGACCGGGCATTAACGACCTGTATCGCCAACTTCTTTTCGCGTGGCTCTGAGAGTAGTTATCAAAGAATTTTAAACATATTTGTTCCCAAATTTGTTCCCAAATTCGTTTTTGATAAGAAACTTGCGAAAATAAAAACCCTTGAAACGCAATGTTTTCAAGGGTTTCGGGTGGCGCGCCTGGCAGAGCTCGAATCCACAACCTTCTGATCCGTAGTCAGATGCTCTATCCAGTTGAGCTACAGGCGCATATGCTTGGTCTCCCAAATGCCTATAAATAATATAACTTGAATTATTCCTTGTCAACTGCGAAAATAAATGCACCAAAAATCCGGAGGCCCGTATGAGCGCATATAATCCTGACGATCAGCTTATAAGATCTATCCCCTTAATGAACGCACGAGACTTAGGCGGAATGCCCCTTGAAGGCGGCAAGGTTTTCGCGAAGGGAATATTTGTAAGAGGTGCCTCCCCTGCCGAGCTTAAGACCGAAGAAGAGATCAAGGCCGTTAAGGAATACGGGTTTGGCGTGGTTATAGACCTGAGGTCCGAATCTGAGGTCATAAGATACGGCAATCCCTTAAAAGACGATCCCAATGTGGAATTTCACTGCATTCCCCTTTATCTCGGTGACCCTGACGATAAACAGGATTTTACGAAGACTTACCTGTTAGACCACACCATGGGCGATTTCTATATCCTTCTTCTCAATGAATTGGGACCCCAGATCGCCAAGGTTATGCGCGTGCTTCTTGAAGCTGACAGGCTCTGCCTCTTCCACTGCGCACACGGCAAGGACAGGACAGGCATCGTAAGCGCGCTCCTTTATATGCTCGCAGGTGCTTCAAGAGAGGATATCGTTACCAACTATAAGATGTCTTACGAATATATCAGCTATTTCCTCGACCCGCTCATCGCTAAGGTGCCGGACGCACTCAAGCACACCTTGAGGTCAGACGCTCCCAATATGGAGCAATTCTGTGACTATATGGCAAGCGAGTACGGTGATGTAAGGAATTACTTTACTTCGATAGGTCTTACCGGCAACGAGATAGAAAGACTCTATCTTAAGTGTCTTGGTTAACGGTGCACTGAAGCTTCGTTATATTGTTGTTATCGTCGAATTCAGGGATCATGCTATATGTAATGCCGTCTGCTTCGTAGGTATAGACGAAGTCGTATTCGTCAATTACCGGGTAGATGAGGAGCAATTCAGCCATATTCATGCCCACTGTAACTTCTTCGTTGAAGGAATAGATGTTAGGCTCGGTCGTCTCGTAGATACGCATCGATCTTAAGACTCCTTCCCACTCCGTGCGGTCTTCGCTGCTGTATTCTGCTTCAAAGGTAAGCAGAAGTCCGTTATAGCTTACGATAACAAGATAGCTGTAAAGCTGCTCGCCGTCTTCGTCCGTGAGCACATCAGATTCCTTCTCGGGAAGGATAGAGTACAAAGGCTCGCCGAGGAGTGCTTCAAGAGAATCGTTGGTATAGAACGATCCGCAAGTAAGAGTCTTCTCCCCGTCTATGTAAAGATAAACGGGATCCACATAAGTTACTGGGATAACATCGTCTAAACAGAACTGACCGTTGCTGTCTACCATGAGATCGACTTCGTGAGGGACTACGGAAACGCCGTCGGTATCCAATGTCTTAGGGATCGTATAGGATACCAGCATAGGTGCAAAGCAGTTTATCTCGTAATCCTCGACCTCACTCTTAACCTTAAGGTTGTAGTAGTCGATTATGTATTCAGCCTTTGCATTGATGACTGAATCGAGATAGATATCTGATGAATATGTGGGGCTTAAGATCGCACAAAGCGCATCGTTATTGCCCTCGGAGATCATGTTGAAATAGTGTGAGATAAAGTCGTATGTAAGAATGGTATCTGTTATGTAATTGCCTGCAAGGCTGTAAGAGCCGTCGTCGTTCTCACGCAGGACAAAATTGACATTCGTAAGATCCTTGGACTGGTCTTCGGAATAGCAAAGCTCTATAACATCGAGATCGCCATAGGATCCAAAGTCCTTTATATCGTCTGAATATGAGAGGATGGAATCGAAGAACTCATCTGTTGCCTCGTCGCCTAAGATCCTGAACGAATCCACTTCACCGTGCTTAAGGCTGATGCCGCGAAGGATATTAACATACTCGAAGAAAGCAGTATAGCTAACCTCGTCTAACTGAGAATCGGGGATCTTGGAATAAGAATCTGCAACCTGAGTCTCGTCAATGACAGCCTCTGTAACGAGCCTTGCGAGCTCCTCTTCGCTGAGCTTCTTATCGGGAGTTATCTGTTCTATGGATTTCCAAAGACTGCATGATGTTATCGCCATAATGGTCATTACGGCAACAATAGATAACATCAACTGCTTAAGTCTTATGCTCATCAGCCCTGCTCCTTGGCCTTCCTCATCTTAACTGCCTCGAAGACGACTACGCCTGCTGCAACAGCCGCATTGAGGCTGTTTACATGGCCGCACATGGGAATGCTGACAGTAAAGTCACAGCACTTCCTTACGCCTTCACGCATACCGTCACCTTCGCTGCCTATGACGATCACGAGATTACCTGAGTAATCTGCCTTATCGTAAGCGCTGGTGCCGTCCATATCTGTTCCGCAGACCCAGAAGCCTTCCTTCTCTTTGAGGTTTCTTAATGTCTGTGCAAGGTTTGTTACCCTTGCTACCGGAACATATTCCAAAGCTCCTGCCGAAGCTTTTGCAACCATTGAATCGAGTGCTATGGATCTTCTCTCGGGGATGATTATCCCATCGACGCCGCAGCAATCGGAGATCCTCAAGATGGAACCGAGGTTATATGCATCCTTAAGCTCGTCTAATGCGATGAGCAAAGGAGCGTGACCTTCGCTTCTGGCCTTTCCGAGAATGTCCTCGAGCTTAGTATATTCGTGGGAAGCACATGAAGCGATAACGCCCTGATGGTTCTTTGTCTGGGAGAGTTTATCCAATACATTTCTGGGAGCGCGCGTTACAACGATACCCTGCTTGTTTGCAGTATCGAGGATCTTGGCAAGAGCCGGCTCCAAACGTCTCTGACCCTCGGGCTTGAGGATCCAGATCTTGTTGATCGTTCTGCCGGAGCTTAATGCTTCCGTTACGGCATTTCTGCCCTCTATCTTATCGCTGTTCACCTTTGCCTCCGTCAGTTATGTCAAAGCTCTTGAATATGAGATATTCCATTCTGGGCTCCTGATTATCCAGGAAGAGGAATCCTATGAGAGCTTCAAAGCCTGTAGCATACATATAGTCTACGTGCGAAGAATTCTTGGAAACCGCATGCGGGTTTGAATTCTTGCCTCTTCTGAAGTAGTCCTGTTCTTCTTCAGTAAGTTCGTCCATAAGGGCTCTTGCCGAATGTGCCTGAGCCTCGGCACTTACATAGTGTACCGTGTCCTTATGGAGCTTGTTGTTGCTCCCTGCGCCGTGAGTAGATGCGTGGCATCTGGCATACAGTTCGTATACCGAATCTCCGATATATGCCAGGACCAGGGGTGATACCTCACGAAGATCGGTTGCAATAAACGGCTTGATCATCAGAGCTTCTCAACCTGCGGGCCGTTCGGGGTATCCTTAACGGAATAGCCCTTCTCCTTGAGCTCGTCCCTGATGCGGTCAGCTTCAGCGAAGTTCTTATCCTTCTTAGCCTGCGCTCTCGCATTTACAAGATCCATTATCTCAGAAGGGATGGCATCCTCTTCTTCCTTGAAAAGGACTACGCCCAGAGTATCAGTAAGTTCAATGATCTTATCCTTGGCAAGCTCTAATACCTTAGCAGATACCTTACCTGTACCTGACAATGTGTTGGAAGCCTTAACGAGCTCGAAGATATCTGTGATGGCATCAGCCGTATTGAGGTCGTCGTCCATATGTGCTACGAACTTCTCACCTGCTTCATTGACTGCTGCAATGAGCTTGTCGTCTTCTTCGCCTGTAGCACCGGTCTTGGGGATGAGGAATTCAAGGTTGGTAACGCAGTTTGAGATCCTCTCAAGGCTTGTCTTTGCAGACTCGAGAAGCTCATCGGAGAAATTGATGGGGCTTCTGTAGTGACCCTGAAGGATGAAGAATCTGATCACGTTATATGGATAGTGCTTAACGATGTCTCTGATGGTAAAGAAGTTACCTAAAGACTTGCTCATCTTCTCACCGTCAACATTAACGAATGCGTTGTGTACCCAGAAGTTTGCAAGAGGGCAGCCGTTAGCTGCTTCGCTCTGCGCTATCTCGTTCTCGTGGTGCGGGAAGATAAGATCCTGTCCGCCGCCGTGGATATCGATAGTGCCGCCCAGGTGCTTCTTGATCATGGCTGAGCACTCGATGTGCCAACCGGGTCTTCCGTCGCCCCAGGGTGAAGGCCAGAAAGGCTCGCCTTCCTTCTTAAACTTCCATACGGCAAAGTCACCCGGGTTACGCTTGCCTTCGTAAGAAGCACCGCGCTCACCGCCGCCTGCTGCAAGCTCATCGAGATTGTAGTGTGAGAGCTTACCGTAATCTTCCTTCTTGGTGATGTCGAAGTAAACGCCGTCACCTTCGATGACATAGGCATAGCCGTTATCCATCATGTCACTTACGAGCTCGATGATAGCGTCTATCGAATGTGTGGCTCTCGGCTGGAATGCCTGACGCTTGATGTTAAGTCCGTCTGCATCTACATAGTATTCGCTGATGAATCTGTCTGCGAGCTGCTCGACAGTAATGCCCTCTTCGCCAGCGCGCTTGATCATCTTATCGTCGATGTCCGTGAAGTTCTGAACGAAGGTAACCTTATAACCTCTGTACTCAAGATATCTTCTTAAAGTATCGAAGGTTATAAACGGTCTTGCGTTGCCGAGGTGGAAATAGTTATACACTGTAGGACCACATGCGTACATCTTGACCTCGCCGGGGGTTATGGTCTTGAATTCTTCCTTGGTCCTTGTGAGTGTGTTGTAAAGCTTAAGCATTTGTTTGTATCTCTCCTAACCGTTAGTTATTTATTTCTTAAGTTCTGAAAGCTCGGTCTCAAGTGACTTTACCTTCTCGCTGAGTTCACTGATCGTATTACACAGATCGCGGAGCTCACGCTCGAGCGGGTCAACAGCGTCTGTGTGGTCGAGCTCGACGGCATGCGAAGCCTGCTTGACACCGTCGATCTTAACTATCTTGCCGGGAACACCTACCACCGTTGCGCCTGAAGGCACATCGTGAAGGATTACGGCATTGGCTCCGATATTGGCATTGTCACCTATCGTTATATTGCCGAGGAGCTTTGCTCCCGCACCGATGAGGACGTTATCGCCTATTGTAGGATGTCTCTTGGTATGTTTGGCGTGGCCCCGGCCTCCGAGGGTTACGCCGTGGTATATAGTACAATTGTCACCGATTATGGAAGTCTCACCGATTACGATGCCCGCACCGTGGTCGATAAAAAGGCCCTTACCGATCTGTGCGCCCGGGTGGATCTCGACACCTGTCCTGCGCTTTGCAAGCTCAGAAACCCACCTTGCAAGACCTGCAAGTTTGATCTTGTAGAAGAAGTGGCTGATCTTGTAGTAAACGAGTGCGTGGAATCCGGGATATAACAAAATAACACCTGCCACAGAGCGTGCGGCAGGATCACGGGAAGCTATCTGCTTTGCATCATACATCAGTCCCATGTATTCGATTCAATTACTCCATTTTTAAACCCCCGAGCGAGGCTCTGATTGACACCCTAGTTCTCCAGGGCGGTGCCCTGCGCCTGACTTCAATCTTCCAACTTACAAGGCTTGATTTCCACCAAACGGTCCAGGCTCCATATTACGTCATGTAGGTCCAATTTAGAGACACTCATCTCAGGTTGCCTATATTATAAAATAAAAGCTCGAATATTCCAACTAAGACATTTAGAAAGGGTCAGCGTTCTTAACCTGGCGGTTGCCTGCAAGCGCTACGCATAATACTCTGCCCACTCCCCTGTGGTATAAGGCAAGGGCTGCTTCGTGCATGGTAAAGCCCGTGGTGGCCACATCGTCTATCAAGACTATGGTTAGTCCTTCTATATCCCATGAATCCGATACCTCGAAGGCATCCCTGATATTCTCATAGCGGTCGTAGTTGTCCTTAGTCTCGGTCTGACGGCCGGTATTGCGGCTCCTTATAAGGCAATCAGTAACTAAAGGAAGCCCTAAGACAGCAGCTACGGGCCTTCCTATCTCTTCAGCCTGGTTAAAGCCTCTTTGCTCAAGCCTTTGCTCTGATAAAGGCACCGGTACTGCCATATCAGCCGTGATCTTCTCATCTCTCAGCATCTCAGCTAAGACTATGCCCATAAGCCTTGCTATATCGCGCCTGCCCGAGAACTTTATCCTCGGCACAGCCCTTGTGATGAGCCCCTGATAAGGCATGGCTATATAGAGCACCTGTCCCGGGATCTCATCTCCCGCAAAGGGATTAGACAGGCAAAGATGCCATCTGTCAGCGGGCTTATAGGCTCTTAAAGAAGATAGGCATCTGCCGCATACACGGATATCTGATGCAGAGCCAAAACACTCTTCATACCTTCTGTCTATGAAGCTCATATTACCTGCGCAATCGGATACCTTCCCGCAGATACCGCATCTGTAAGGGAGAATGAGATCTACCGACTGCTTCAAGACAGATATCACCTGATTCATGTAAGCCCCTTCTTTATATCAGTGAGATGGAGCAGACCCTTAAGAGTAGTCGCTCTGGCATCGTAAGCACCGGATCTTATAAATCTTGCAAGTGCATCACCCGAATCGATTATCACGACCTTCTTCTTGCTTCTTGTTACGGCTGTGTAAAGCAGTCTTCTTCTGTACAGAAGAGCATTCATCTTGCCCAATGCGATTATCACGTTATCGAACTCGCATCCCTGGGCCTTGTGCACGGTTATGGCATAAGCAAGATCCACCTCATCGAGGCTCTTGCCCTTATATCTTACGAACTTACCGTCGTCGAATTCGACCGTCATTGCGCCTTCTATGGGGTCAATGCTGAAGACCTTGCCGATCTCGCCGTTAAATACGCCCTTGCGCTCCTCGCCTGTCTCGGGATCGAGCCATTCGACCGAGTAGTTATTCCTGGTCTGCATTACCCTGTCGCCTTTTGCAAAACGGTTCCTGCCCTTTACGATATACTCGCTGCCCTCTTCGGTTATAAGCTGCTGCATCATGCTGTTAAGCTTAACCGTACCGAGAGCCACATTATCCTTCTTGGTGGGGGTAAGGCATACATAGTCGGTATCTGCGAACTTGGATGCGAGTCCCAGGCATATATCTGCCGCCTGCTCGTCAGAATCGGCCTTCATTATCGTAAATTCCTTATCGTCCGATACCGGCATCCTGCCCTCTAATATCCTGTAGGCATTGGCGGCTATATTGCTTCCCTCCTGCTGTCTGTGGACTATATCGAGCTTTACGGAAGGGATAAATCTGCAAGACAGAAGATCTGCTAAGATATTGCCGCAGCCCACCGCAGGCAGCTGATCCGGATCTCCTATGAAGATCAGGGTCGCATCGTCTTTGGCAGCATCTAAGAGCTTGTCGAAAAGAATGGTATCCACCATGCTCATCTCATCTACGATAATTACTCTCGCATCTATGGGATTCTGCCTGTTCTTGTTGAATATCATCTTGTCGGAATCTTCGGATATCGCAGTTACTTCAAGCAGCCTGTGGATAGTCGTAGCCTTCTTGCCGGTTGCCTCCGACAGACGCTTTGCGGCTCTTCCGGTAGGCGCAGCAAGAGCGCACGATATGCCGTTGGCACTGAAATACTCGGATAAGATACCCATTATGGTGGTCTTACCTGTTCCCGGGCCTCCCGTTATCACGCAGACATGGCTCGATATACAAAGATAAAGTGCCTGAAGCTGGGCTTCATCGAGGGATATGCCGTTCCTGCCCGCCATATCGTTCATTACCTTATCGGATTTCTCCTTGAGAGGGACCTTTACCATGCGCGCCATAAACTCTTCGAGCCTGCGCTTGATCGATGTCTCAGCCTTGAATATCTCGTAGGAAGCATAACGGGCATCCTTGTCACCGTCAAGGGTTCCCTTGCACTTACCGTCTTCAAACTTGTAGCAGACTATATCCTTGGCTTCAACGCCCTGCCCTACACCCATAGCAAAGACATCTTCAAGTTCTCTTACCGATATCTTTGCAAAGGAGGACTGGTTCATGAGACTCATTACCTTGGTAAATACTTCATCTCTTCCAAAACAGGTGGAACCTGAATCGTATGTAAGCTCAGTAAGAGCAGTGCCTATAGCCACCTGAGCTCTTATGGATGAAACCTTCTCAAGATCTTGCGAGCTCGCGATCCGATCGCAAGTCTCAAAGCCTGCTATATGCCTTCTGTACAGCTCGTACGGATTCTTCTTTATCTCATCTGCATCTTCAAGTCCCATATCGAAGCACAGATCTATCTGCGCTTTGGACAGACCGAGCATCTTGAGCTTGATGGCAATGAAGAAATAGTCTTCAGCAAGGACTATCTTGTCGCAGGCCTTCATGGCGGTCTCTTTGGAAAGTCCTCTTATGTCAGTGACCGCTTCATCCGGGCTTTGGGATAAGATCTTCAAGACATCGATGCCGTATTTATCGGCAAGAGCTCTTGAGACGATCTTGCCTATACCCTCGAAATTTTCTTCAAGGAAGCTAGCGATAAGAGCCTTATCACCCTCCTCGCTTATCTCTTCCTTGATGGCTCTTAACTTGATCTGAGGCTTATTGTTCCAGATATCGCAGACGCCTGAGATCCTGTATGTCATGCCCTCAGCGATATCGACACCGGACCTTCCAGCGCAAACAAAACCTGAGTCCGTAAGGAAGGATACGAAGCCCGAGGAAGTCCTCGCGCAAAAGATACGGACTGCCGTAACAAGGCAGTCCTCTATCTTTTGTCCTGAATCATCTATTGTCAGATTCTTAAGTCTTCCGGTGTCTTTATCGTAGTCCATTCCCTATTACTATCAGATACCTGCCTTGCTTTTTAACAGGTCTGTCTTATCTGTCTTCTCCCAGGGGAGATCCACATCGGTCCTTCCGAAGTGACCATAACTGCTCGTAGCCGCATAGATAGGTCTTCTGAGGTCAAGATCTCTGATGATGGCAGCAGGTCTTAAGTCGAATACCTCGTTTACGATCCCGGCGATCTTCTCATCGGGGATAACGCCTGTTCCGAATGTATCAACGGATACGGATACCGGCTTTGCAACACCGATAGCGTAAGCTACCTGTACTTCGCACTCCTTTGCGATGCCTGCTGCAACGATATTCTTTGCGACATATCTCATCATGTAGCAAGCGGATCTGTCTACCTTCGTAGGATCCTTGCCTGAGAAAGCTCCGCCGCCGTGACGTGCAAATCCGCCGTATGTATCTACTATGATCTTACGTCCTGTAAGACCTGAGTCACCCTGAGGTCCGCCTATAACGAATCTGCCGGTAGGGTTAACATAGATCTTTGTATCTTCATCTACGAGCTCAGCGGGGATAACGGGCTTGATAACATTCTCTACGATATAGTCCGTAAGCGCATCGAGCTCGATGTCGCTGCTGTGCTGTGTGGATACAACTACCGTATCGATCCTCTTTACCTCGGAGCCGTCGTATTCAACCGTAACCTGGCTCTTACCGTCAGGCCTGAGGAATGGTGCATCTCCGCTCTTCCTTACCTCTGTAAGTCTTCTTGAGACCTTGTGCGCAAGAGCTATAGGCATAGGCATAAGCTCAGGTGTATCGTCGTTTGCATAACCGAACATCATGCCCTGGTCACCTGCACCTGTATCGAGCTCGCTCGAATCACCGTGCTTGGATTCGTAAGACTTGTTTACGCCCATAGCGATATCGGGAGACTGCTCGTCTATTGATGTGAGTACTGCGCAGGATTTGTAGTCGAAGCCGACATCACTTGAGTTGTAGCCGATCTCCTTAAGTCTGTCTCTTACGATGGAAGGGATATCAACATAAGCAGAAGTCGTTATCTCGCCCATAACCATTACGATACCCGTGGTAGCACATGTCTCGCATGCGACTCTTGCCATAGGATCTTCTGCAAGAAGAGCATCTAATACGGAATCTGATATGGCATCACAAACCTTATCGGGATGTCCCTCTGTTACTGACTCTGATGTAAAGAGCCACTTACCTTGTCTGTTTCTCATAATAAGTTCCTTTCCGTTCAATGCTTTCCCAAAAAGAAAAAACCTCCCCCGAAGGAGAAGGCCGTTAACTCAACGTTCCTCATCTTCCAGGTTTCCCTGCCGGAATTGGCACCGCTGCGTTACCGCGGTTGCCGGGCTTTCTACGGGCCGGATCCCTTAAGCCACTCTTGATAAGCAATGAACTTATAAATTTTTGTAGTCTGATAATATACAATATCTCCCCGTATGTCAAAGGCTTTATGCAAAGTCCCCGCTTTGTCGGTTTTTGTAGGTTTTTGTCGCATTTTTCTGCGTTTTCCGTCGCTACAATGTATGTAAGACGGAGGTGTAACACAGTGGCTTTTACAATCAAGATCTTTGAGAAGGACGAATACATATATTCTCTTCTCAAATCCAGATTAGGTCAGATATATAAGGACGCATATATCGTTAATCCCATGACGGGTGATAACCCCGATATGTCAGGTGGGATCAGCGAATATACCGTCACATACTACGACCAGAGGTTCATCGATAGGGATGAGCTCGGGATAGATGACGCCATGCCCCTTGTAGATCAGACCGGAACAATTAACTGCAAGAGGATACAGAGCACGATAGAGGGCAATACAAGGTCTTCAGGCATAGTGACCGAGATCTATTCCGAAGGCACTTGCATAGCACTTATCCCCTTCGTGGATACGGTCACAAGAGAGGCCTTTATAAAGAAGCTCAAATCAAGTGACCTGTCTTATACAAGCCACACCTTAAGGATAGATCTTACCGTGGGGCTTAGAGCTTCTCCTGATCTTAGCAGGGATGCAGGATGCTTGACAGAGCTTATAAGAGCCAGCTGCGGCAGGAACTTCATGCCTGAAGATATCTTAGATTATTGCACTCTCGATATATCGGGGTTCCTTACGCCCGGATCATGTAAGGACTCTGATGACATCTTAGACTGTGATCACAGGACCTTAAGCAAGCTTGCAATGGAATGCTCAACGCTCGCACATACACCTGCAAACGACATATCCTGCCTGATCGTAATAGACGGGATAAGGAGCAAGGGCATCCCCGATATCGCATCAACCTGCGATAAGGCTATATTGCTCTGCCCCGGCGGAGCCAAGGAAGCACCGCTCTATAAGGACCTTGCAGATTCCATAAGCAAATATATGGAGCAAGGCAGCGCGAGCATAGTCTTTACGGATCCCGGCGGGAAGGATGGCGATTATGAACAGATCGTGTGATACAGAGCAGATCAGAGAGCAGATGACTTACTATGTCCTTAATGCTATTAGGACACAGACCGATCCCACCGACGACAAGCTCAAGGAGATCATAGCAGACGTAGTAAGCTCGCAGGCTTCTTCATATAAGCTCACCTTAGATGAGAAGAGAGATCTTGCAAGGAATGTATTCAATTCCTTAAGAAGGCTCGATGTTATAGAGCCTCTTATGGAAGACCCGAGCATCACCGAGATAATGGTAAACGGGCCGGATAAGATCTTCTACGAGAGAGGGGGCAAACTCTACAAGTCTGATATAAGGTTCAAGGACGACGATACATTAAGGACCGTTATATCCTGCTTCTTTGCCAACCAGAACAGGCCGCTTAACGAAGCAAATCCCATATCGGACTTAAGGCTTCCTGACGGCTCCAGAGCCAATGCCGTATTGCCTCCGATAGCCAGTGAGACCACAGTCACCATAAGAAAGTTCACGGGTATATCTCACGATATAGTAAGCCTTATAAGACAGGGCTTCATAAGTGAGGAGGGAGCAAGGTTCCTCAGTGCCTGCGTCAAGAACAAGAAGTCTATCTTTTTGTCGGGCGGCACAGGCTCCGGTAAGACCACTTTTTTAAATTGTCTTTCTTCATTTATCCCCAAGGACGAACGCGTCATAACGATAGAGGATTCGGCTGAGCTCAATCTTCAGGGGATCGATAATCTCGTCAGGATGGAGGCAAGGCTTCCCGGTCCTGACGGCAGCGGCGAAGTCGGCATAGGTCAGATGATCAGAGCCTCGCTTCGAATGAGGCCCGACAGGATAATCGTAGGCGAGGTACGAGGCAGTGAGAGCGCCGACATGATGCATGCGCTCAACACAGGACATCCGGGCTCTATGTGTACCGGTCATGCCAATTCCTGTTTTGAGATGTTAGAGCGTCTTACCGGCATGGTAATGGCAGGCTCTTCTCTGCCCTACAACGCCATCGTTACGCAGATCTCAATGGGAATAGACATAATCCTTCACATAACGAGGAACCGTGAAGGAAGAAGATACATAGACGAGATATGTCATGTGTTAAGGCCCAAGGGGTCCGAATACAGACTTGAGACTTTATATAAGAACGAAGGAGGCGATACTCTTGAACGTATCTGCGATACTGCAAAGATCGAAGAGATCCTTGTTTACAGAGCTTGATAACAGACCTTCGAAGCAGATCTCCCAGAAGACTCTGTTTGTAATAAAAGGCATATGGGCTTATCCCCTGTTCGTTATCGTTATATACCTGATGTCAGGTATGTTTATAGATTCCGGAAGGATAAGGCTGATACTGTCGGTCGTACTTAGCCCCTTCCCCTGGCAGGCCGTAATGAAGAAGCTCTACTCAAGGACGCATAAGCACCTTAGGACTCAGCTTTTGGTCATGCTGCAGGTAATGTGCACTTCAGTATCGAGCGGATATTCCATCGAGAAGTCACTCACTCTCATAAGGCCCGTTATCGAGCACACCTTCGGTAAGCGCTGCATACTCATAAAGCCGCTTATCTCACTTGAGAACGATCTCAAGATGCATATAGGTCTTGAGAAGGCGCTGAACAGCTTTGCCTCCAAGATCAATTTCCCGGAGACCTTGCCGGTATTCCACGCGCTCGCGATATCCGGTGAGATCGGCAACAACACCCTTGCCATCTTAAGGAGCTCCTGTCAGATGCTCTCGGAGATGAATGCGGTCCAAAGCGATATCGCGGCATCCAATGCAGGCAAGAATGCGGAAGCTGCCATGCTCTGCATAATGCCCTTTGCCATAACCTTTGCGCTTAACCGAATGAGCTCCGAATACTTAGAGCTTGCAAGGACAACAAGACTCGGTTCGATAATGCTTGCTGCAGCCTTCGGCATCTGTGTCATCGCTGCCGCAATGCTCTTCAAATATATGTCACACGATACCTCGAGGACACTTAAGACTGCGACCAATCTAGGCTACGACGATTCGGTCAAAGTGTCTTCCAAGTATCCCCTTACCTCACTTGTTATCAGATTAATGCCGCAGAGCTTTCTGGCTTCAAGGCACGAACTGTTTAACGAACTGTCCGTAAATCCGGATCTGGCTTACGAACAATATCTCAAGAAGACGCTTATGGTATTTCTTGCAACTGCACTGATCGCTGTATCCATCCTTACAACACTTCATAAGAACCCCGTTTTCGCAGTATTCCCTGCAGCAGCATCAGTAGTACTTTGCTCAAGAGAAGCTCACACAGACGCCCAGACCAAGAGAGAAGATCTGATGCAGGATATCCCGCTCTTCATGTGCCTGATCTCAACTTTATTAGAAGCAGGCATGCAACTTCCCAAGGCGATCGAGATATGTTCAAAGGCATTCGGAGATAACAAGGACCTTTCTCTTGAGATCAAGAATATCAGAGCCATGATGCTATCAGGGATATCCGCATCAGATGCTATTGAGAGATTCTCCTTAAGGATACAGATACCCGAGGCCCAGGCTGCGCTCCTGCTCGTTGCAAGATACGGCAGGCTCGGCACCTCAGAGGTATTGAATCTCTTGCAGCTTCAGGCTTCATCTTGCTGGAACCTATGCCGTAACGCGGCAAGGAAGAAGCAGGAGCGCGAAGCCTTAGGTCTGTTGCTTCCGATGACGCTCGACTTTATAAGCGTTCTCATCGTGGCTACCACACCTGCAATTATCTCACTCGGACTATAGAAGAAAGGAGGCATTTATGAGGAAGGAACATAAGAAAGACCGTAAGGGCATGGGCACGGTCGAGATAGTAATAATCATTGCAGTCCTGGTTTCGCTTGCCCTGCTCTTCAGAGGCGGACTGACTAACTACGGGAATAAAGTAATGGAATTTTGTTTTGACGATTCACGAATAAGCGCAGCATTCGGCTGACGCTCCAAGGACAGAGTAATATGTTGATCAAGAGAGGACCTTACGGACAATTTGCCGTTGAGAAAGCAAAATCGCCCGATAACATTTTCGAATATGCAAGTGAGGTAATTGATAAAGATCCTGCGGGATTCTTTTTGCCCTGCTCAGTCGATGTAACGCCGCAAGGCACATATCTGAGTTTCGACTGCACCGGGCTTACCCCCTTAGACAGCTTCGTGCCCGACACAAAGAAGATTGCAACCCTTAAGGGCAGGAAGAAGGATCGCAAGGAAGAACTCCGCAAGAATTTAGGCCGTCTCTTGTATTCGTTTACCGAAGACCTGGATATGTTACTGAATCCCGCAAATATCGTCCTTGACGGAAGATATATCTTTACCGATCCTGCCGGAGAGGAGCTTAAGATCTGCTATCTCCCCCTGAAATGCAACAGCAGCACACCGGAATTGTGCTCGCTTGGCGCGCAAAGAATGGAAAGATTGCTTGCAAGCTCCTTCTTCGACGGGATCTTATCTGAAGACGAGAAGCAGGAACTCATCTATGCGATAGACCATAGTGACGAGAGACTATATAAGCTCTGCATAGACAGCATCGTAAATAAAGAAACGGATAAAGATACTGTAAAGACAGGCATTAATCCTGAGCTTATCTACGCAGCACTGGGGCTTATCTTAACTCCCCTGCTCTATAAAGTTGCCGGCATACTTCCCTGTTTGCTCTCTTTGACCGTTACATGCCTGTCTCTTATCAGGCTTCTTAGATCTCAAAGGACTATCAGCAAAGTTAAGTATACCGAGAAGGCGAGGAAGACCAGTGAAGAGCGGAAGGAGATACTCTTCTCGCAGGAGGCCGCGGGCATTGCGAGCTTAAAGCTCTTGTCGCCCGTTAAAGGAAGCGAAGATTCCTACTCGATCCTTATGGATAAGGTCGCAATAGGATCAGATGTATTCTTATCCGATATCGTGCTCGACAACCCCACGATAAGCCCTATTCATGCACTTATAATGAGGACCAGGTACGGTTACTACATAAGCAGCTGCAGCAATACGGGAAGGACTTATGTGGAGAATAAGAGGATACTCTCGGGAGATAAGCAGGAGATCAAAAGCGGTCAGAAGATAACCTTAGGAGAGATCGAATTCAGATTCGATACAGGGCTTAAATAATGCTGATCAGGCTTCTTCGCCGGATCTTAGTCTTGCAAGTCTCGACTTCTGCTGCTCTGATCCGTAGAGCTCTATAAGATGCAATCTTGCCTGAGCTCTCTTGAGCTTATACTGATTATCCTTGATATGCTTATAGCCTGCGGGCTTTTGCCTCTCTTCGGCGATATCTTCTTTTGCTTTCTTCATGGAATCTAATATCCACTTGATCTGGAGCTGCTCAGGCCACTCTGCCGAATTGCAGATAACGAGAGCCATCTCGTTATTGACCTCGGCATAACCCTCTGACACTACAAAATGCTTGATCTCATTATCTACTCTGACAGTTACTATACCGGGAGTAAGGGCAAATACCAGAGGCGAATGTCCGTGCATGATGCCGACCTCACCGTCTGCGGAAGGGATAGTTACAACGGTAACCTTGCCCTCGTAGAAATTCTGATGAGGAGTAACAACGATGAGATTGATCTTGTGCGTCGAATTCTCAGCCATTACGGATTCATGTCCTTATAAGCCTTCAAGACATCGTCTAAGCCGCCCTTCATGAAGAAGCACTGCTCGGGGATGTGATCGAGAGAACCGGAGATGAGTTCGCCGAATGCCCTGATCGTTTCCTTAAGAGGTACATATCTGGGTTCGAAGCCCGTGGAATCTGCTGTTACGAAGAACGGCTGTGAGAGATATCTCTGAACCTTTCTCGCTCTGGATACGATGAGCCTGTCGCTCTCTGAGAGCTCTTCCATACCGAGGATGGCGATGATGTCCTGGAGCTCCTTATATCTCTGGAGCATCTCCTGAACCTTACGTGCAACATGGTAGTGCTCAGGTCCTACTACATCCTCCATGAGGATCCTTGAAGAGGACTCAAGAGGATCTACCGCAGGATAGATACCGAGCTCAACTACCGATCTCGACAGAACGATGTTTGCATCGAGGTGTGCAAAGGTCGTTGCCGGCGCAGGGTCCGTGATATCGTCCGCAGGGACATATACGGCCTGTATAGAAGTGATGGAACCGTTTCTTGTTGAAGTGATCCTCTCCTGCAGGTCACCCACCTCGTTTGCGAGTGTAGGCTGGTAACCAACCGCGGAAGGGATCCTTCCGAGAAGTGCCGAAACCTCGGAACCTGCCTGAACGAATCTGTAGATATTATCGATGAAGAGGAGCACGTCCTTCTTCTTCTCGTCTCTTAAGTACTCAGCCATCGTAAGACCTGTAAGGGGCGCTCTCATTCTCGCACCTGAAGTCTCATTCATCTGACCGAATACCATTACCGTCTTGTCTAATACTCCGGACGCCTTCATCTCGCCCCAGAGATCGTTACCCTCTCTTGAACGCTCGCCTACACCTGTGAATACGGAATATCCGCCGTGCTCGCTTGCGATATTACGGATAAGCTCGAGGATGAGGACTGTCTTACCTACACCTGCGCCTCCGAAAAGACCGATCTTACCGCCTCTTGAGAAAGGAACGAGAAGGTCAATGACCTTGATGCCCGTCTCGAGTACGGATTCAGTCGGATACTGCTCTGTGAATGAAGGTGCCTTGCGGTGGATCGGCCAGTAGTCGTCTGCCGTTACTTCGCCAAGATCGTCTATCGGTCTTCCCAATGCATCGAAAAGTCTTCCCGTGATCTGCTCGCCTACCGGAACCTTGATGGAAGAACCCAAAGATTCGCATATAAGGCCTCTCATAAGACCTTCTGTCGCATTGAAGGAAACGCATCTTACGATGCCGCCGCCACGCTGCTGAAGGACTTCGCAGAATACATCGTCGTCTGACTTTGTTACTCCGTCACTGTTCTTATAGATCCTGATTGCGTCGTTGATCTTAGGCAGCTCGCCCTTGTCGAACTCGCAGTCGATAACCGGTCCTATGATCTGTACTACCTTGCCGCTAGCCATGTTAAGTCCCCTTTTACATATTGTTTACCTGCTCGGCACCGTTGACGATCTCAGTGAGCTCTGTCGTGATCCTCGCCTGTCTTGCGCGGTTGCTCATGAGCTCTAACTGCTTGATCATCTCTTCCGCATTGTCGTTTGCATTTTGCATCGCGGTAAGCCTTGCAGTCTGTTCACTTGCGTACGACTCAACCATTGCGCCGTAACACAAAGCATTTGTATAAGTATCGATAAGATAGTCGAGTACTGCGTCTGAGTCGGGCATATACTCGATCTCCATACCCTTGGTCTTAGCCATTCCCGCATCGTTAAGATTTTCGGGAAGGACCTTAGACATTGATTTGAGGTCAACAGGAAGAAGTCTTACTGCCATCGGAACCATCTTGATAGAGGATTCCATCTTGGTATAGAGCAGATAGACGAGGTCGTAATCGTTATTGAGGAACTTCTGCCTGATTATGGAGCTTACATTACGTGCATCGTAGAATGTAGGCTCTGTGATCGGGAATGCGAATTCCTTGTTTACGTTATAACCGGCCCTTATCAGCTTCTCTCTGGCGAGCTTACCGAAGACATTGAGCTCGTAAGTGGTATGGATGTTCTTACGGGTGTTCTCGAGGATCTTGCCTCTTATATGCTCTTCGGTGATCTTTACCATATTGTTGTTGAAGGCACCTGCAAGGCCCTGATCACCGGACAATACATAGTACCCGATATTCCAGGTCTCACCTTCTGCCTTCTGGGTTACGTCGAAGAAAGGATTGTGCACTTCATCTGCACAGTTCCTGAGCTCTTGCATGCTCTCGACGCATAAAGAGAAGAACGGATACATGGCATCGTGGAGAAGCAGTGATCTGCGCATCTTTGAAGAGCTGACGAGCTGCATGGCATTAGTCATCTGACTGATGTCATTAATGCTCTTCATTCTCTTTTTTATAGCATTAAAGTTCTCCATTTATCCTAACCTGTTAATTCTCTTCGTTTGTATATTCCGTATGAGCAAGAAGGAATGTCTCGTAATACTCGGTGTGAGCATCCTCGATACGTGCCTTGATCTCATCTGTAAGTGTCTCGCCTGTCATGAGGTCATCCATGATGTCAGGATGAGATGTCCTTACAAAGGTGATGAAGCCTTCCGTATATTCGTTTATATCTTCCTTTGCAAGGAAGACGAGCTTATCTGTCGTAGCGATATAAAGAAGGATTACTTCCTCTTCCATAGACCAGGGTGAGAACTGCTCCTGCTTCAATACTTCGTTGAGGATGACACCTCTCTTGATCTGGAGCTGTGTATTCTCATCAAGGTCAGAACCGAACTGGGCAAAGGATGCCATTTCCCTTGCCTGAGCAAGAGAGATCCTCAAAGGTCCGCCGACCTTCTTCATTGCCTTGGTCTGCGCAGCGCCGCCTACACGGGATACTGAAAGACCGACGTTGATGGCAGGTCTCTGACCTGAGAAGAACAACTCGGGAGCCAAGTATATCTGTCCGTCTGTAATGGAGATTACATTCGTCGGGATATATGCCGAGATATCGTTACCCAAAGTCTCAACGATAGGAAGTGCGGTAATGGAGCCGCCACCCATCTTCTCCGAGAGCTTTGCCGCTCTCTCGAGGAGCCTTGAATGCAGATAGAATACGTCACCCGGATAAGCTTCTCTTCCCGGCGGACGTCTCAGGAGCAGGGAGATAGCTCTGTATGCCTGAGCGTGCTTACTGAGGTCGTCGTATACGATGAGCACGTCTCTATGGTAGTCGTACATGAACTTCTCTGCTATGGCACATGCAGAGAAAGGAGCGATGTACTGCATTGCAGCAGAATCCGAAGCGGATGCCGCAACAATTACCGTATAATCGAGAGCGCCGTGCTTACTTAATGTATTTGCAGTTGAGACGATGGTGCTCATCTTCTGGCCGATCGCAACATATACGCAAAGAACGTCCTTGCCTGCCTGATTGATGATGGTATCAAGAGCGATAGCGGTCTTACCTGTCTGACGGTCGCCTATTATGAGCTCTCTTTGTCCTCTTCCTATAGGTGTCAGGGCATCGATAGCGGTGATACCTGTCATGAGAGGTCTGTTAACCGGAGATCTCTGTACGATGGAAGGTGCGGGAGATTCGATAGGACGCTTCTGCGTATATCTGATGATACCCTTGCCGTCTATAGGTCTTCCCAGAGGATCTACTACTCTGCCGAGCATACCCATACCTACAGGTACTGATACAGTAGACATCGTACGCTTACAGCTCATTCCGTCCGTAACCGTCTCTTCGCCCGTAAGGAGTACGACGCCGACCTTGTTCTTCTCAAGGTTCATAGCGATACCCGTTGCACCGGACTGGAATGCAATGAGCTCTGATAGCATGCAGTTCCTTAAGCCTGTTACTGTTGCAACACCGTCGCTTACGGCTGAAACCTTACCGACCTCATCGATAATGTTCTCTATCTTAAAGCTCTCTTCGAGTCTGTCATTGAATTCCTCATCTGACAGATCCTTCAGCTCGACACTGTCGATAGATGAAGTAGGAGCTTCCGAATACTTTGAAAGGGCATCCCTGAGATCCTTCTTGACTGCTTCCTTGAAGGAATCGTCTTCTATCTCGCCTTCAACGGGAGAGATGGAACGCGTTCTCTTCATGAAGTCGCTGATCCTTCCGAGCTGACCATTGACTGAATAGTCGTAACGGTTACCGCCGAAATAGATAACGAATCCGCCGATGATCTCAGGCTTGACCTCGATGGCAAGACGGTATGTTGCGATCTCGTTCATCTGAGCGAACTTAGCCGCAATGACCTCCATCTTGTCATTTGAGATATCACCCGCCGACTCTATGCGAAGAAGCGGGCCCTTGGACTTGGATTTCTTGTCCTTACTTGCCTCACTCACTTGCCTTCACCTCTTGGTTGATAAGCTCCTGCGCGTTCTTGGATGCACTTTCTCTGAGCTGCGTCTCGGGGATGCTGTCGCCTATTACCTTCTGAGCGATCTTAACTGCGAGATCGGTAATATCGTCCTTCATCTCCTCTAATGCAACTCTTCTGATCCTTAATACATCTTCTTCGGCGCGAGCTGTGATCTCGTTAGCTTCTTCATTTGCAGCCTTGATGATCATATCGGACTGCTTGGAAGCATTCTCTCTTGCTTCCTCCATGATAGCTGCAGCCTGTCTTCTTGCTTCGTCTATAGTCTCCTTGGACTGAGCTACTACAGCATCAGCTTCCTCTTTGGACTTTGTAGCCGCATCGAGCTCGCCGTCTAATACAGCCTGACGATTCTTCATCATCTTGAGGATAGGCTTGAACAGGAGCTTCTTAATAAAGATATAAGCGATCAGTACGTTGATAACGGTAAATACTGCCGTTACCGCATATCCTGCAAACTGGTCGGGAGAGAATAAGGAAGACTCTGTTGCAGCTTCCTCTGCCTCTGCCATGATTCTAATAACTTCAAAATTCATATGATTATCCCTTCATCAGAAAGTAAAGATGAGAAGAAGCGCTACAACCAGCGCATAGATTACTACGGACTCGATAAATACGATCGTGGTAAGAAGGAGTGTCTGGAGCTTACCGAATATCTCGGGCTGTCTGGCACCTGCGTTAAGAGCGTTGCTTGCTGCGTTACCCATTGCCAACGTGCCGCCTAATGCACCGAGGCCGATAGCGAGGCCTGCACCGATAGCTGCGAGAGCCTTAGGCTCGATAGTAGATGCTGCCATTACCTCAGGTAACTTAGCAAGGATAGGCGCTGCTGCCAATAATAAGTTTGTCATGTTCAATCCTCCTGATATGAATAATGAATTGTTTTCGCTTTATACTGTTGCTTCAGCAGGTTTAGCATCTGCTGATTCTTTCTTCTTCTTTTTCTCTTTCTTCGGCTTAACGAAGTTCTCGGGATGCTCCTCGTATTCGTGAGCAACCTCGCAGATCTCGCCGATATAACTCATCGTAAGATATGAGAATACGATAGCCTGCAACAAACCGTCTGCCAGATCGAACCAGAGTCCGAAGGCTGCCGGAAGTATGATAGGTACGATGATGGAAAGGAATTCCATGAATACAAATGCGCCGAATACGTTACCGAAGAGTCGCAATGCAAGAGATAAAGGCTTGATTATGAAGTCTAAGATCTTAAAGGGGAGCATTGCCTTCATAGGAGTTGTAAGCGAGAGCCAGAATCCCTTGAAGCCTACCATCCTGATCGAGATGTAGATAACATAGATGATCGCTGTAATACCCAAAGCTGCAGGGAACGCGATGTTCTTTGCAGGAGGTGCGATCTTGAATACCGAGATAACATTACAACCGGCTATTACGATACCGAAGGTTCCGATCATGGGAATTACGCGCTCGGCTTCTTCCCTCTTCATTCCGAAGCTCATACAACCGTTGATCATGAGATCGACGAGCATATACAGAGCTGTCTGGCGCTTATTAGGCCTTACGCCGTCCTTGCCTACCATGGAACCGAATATGATTATCGAGATGATCACGGCTATCCAGGTAACGATGATGGCGTCGGTAAGAATGAACGGTATATCACCGATGTTAAAGAAAGTGTGCTGCCATTGCATGATACCTTCCCTGATCTCACTTCCGATATCGCCTATCTTCCATTCTTCGATAAACTCTTTACCAAAAGCTGCCAGGAATTCGGATATCCATGAGGCTGCAACTAACGAAGCACTAACCATACTTATCCTCCACTCCTTAATAATTGGATTTTACGCCTGTTTATGTAAATATCCTATGTTCAAATCATAAAAAATAGCCCGTATTCAGTTAAAAATACGAACTATTTGACTATAAATGCCTTATTTGAAATTCACTTCTTCGATACTTGAGATATCTCCGACCCTTACTGCGTGTCTGCCGGCGGCAAACTCCTCTTCGAAAAAGGCATCGATCATACCGAGGGCTACTGCTGAACCTATAACTCTTCCGCCGAATGCTATTACATTGGCATCGTTATGCTGTCTGCACATCCTTGCCGTATAAGCATCGTGGCAAAGCGCACATCTGATACCCTTGAACTTGTTGCATACGATGGATATTCCTATGCCCGTTCCGCAGATGGCTATACCTCTGTCAGCCTTGCCGGATACTACGTCCGTTGCTACCTTCTTGCCTGCTTCAACATAAGAGAAAGCCTCTGTTGCTGAGACAGCGCCGCCGTCGATTACTTCCAGGCCCATCTCCTCAAGATGCTTTTTTACGGTCATACGAAGATCGTAACCTGCGTGGTCTGATGCGATTGATACTACCATTTATAATTCTCCCTTAAATTAGATATCGTGTTTAATATGCTTGAACTTCTTCTCGCCTGAAGCATAAGGGGCAACGATGTCGCCGTTGCCGTAGAGCTTGTACTTATAGGATACGAGTCCCTCAAGGCCTACAGGACCCCTTGCGTGGATCTTGGAGGTCGAGATGCCTACCTCTGCACCGAAGCCGTATCTGAAGCCGTCTGCAAACCTTGTAGAGCAATTGAGGAGTACGCTTCCGGAATCTACCTCA
>JAIKWA010000098.1 GCA_024685135.1 Saccharofermentans sp. | reverse complement strand
GTTCTTCATGTTGAAGATGAGGAACATCGCACCGAAGCCGAGGAGCACGCAAGCGATGAAGATAACGATCGGGATAACGATAGACATTATCTTCTCCTTCTTCTCGTTTACGATAGGCTCACCGTTGTCGTCGCCCTGACTCTGAGGAACGAAGTTGATCGTATCTGTTGCAGCAGATCTTGAATTTGCTTTAGGCTCGTCACCGAAGGATGTGTAACCTTCCTGTTTAGAGCCGGGACGCTGCTGTGCCTTCTGTACGGGAGAAGGCTGAGCAAGATTGCTGCTTACTACTGCATCTCCGGGGAGAAGGAATGTTGATTCTACTTTAAGATCTACGAGTGTAAGACCTGACTTAACGCCATAGCTTACAGCGGAATTGATCATCTGCTTAGCCTTCTGCTCTGTTGAGATAGGCTGAACAAGAACGGAATTACGCATCTGAGCAGGCATAAGACGTGAGATACCGAGACCCATAAGGAAGAGCTCGTCGCCATCCTTAAGCTTTAAGTGGATCTTCTTATCTGCTGTAACGGGACCATCCTGAGGCATCTTACCGAGATACTGTGTAAGGTTCATGTTCTCGGGATGTGTCTTCTCTTCGTCAGCTGAGATAGTACCCATCTGAACATATCTGTGAGCAACAGTCTGCTCTTCTGTGAGGAGCATGATCCTCTGATCGCGGAAGAGAACTGCCTTTGTTATACCGAGATGTACAACTCTTAAGATATCGCCTTCGATAACGAACATCGTCATGGAAGTCTTGAACTGATGTCCCTTGTTTGCAGCGAAGTTGCATACCTTAACATTAAGTGTATTTACTACCTGATTTGAGAAACCCTCGAAATCAAGAACCGGCTGCTTGGAAGCCTGAGCTACGATCTTCTCTAATTCCGAGTTGAGCTCAAGGTTTAATACTGCTGAGAGGTTGTCGGGACCAATGGTTGAGAAGATGGCACATACCTGAATAGGTGATGTTGATCTTGCCGTCCTCAAGAACTCGTTGGGGAAATCCTCGAGCTTTCTTGAAAGTGTAAGGAAGAATACGTTCTCCTGAGGTTGATTCTGTGCCTGATTAGTCTCGGCGATACAAGTTGCAACTGTCTTACTCATTGTCATCACTCCATATGTAGTCTCTTAGAAGCTGATTCTGTGTAGCAAAATCTATCTTCATCATCCAGGGATTGTTCTGAACGGTATAAAGTCCGTCTGCAGGAACCCTGTATTCCTGTACATTATCGATACCTGCAAGCGCATTTGTAGCAACACGCATCAGGTCAAGAGAAACCATGTTCGTCTCAAATACTCCGGCAGAGTCGTTAAGAAGCTGTGCCTGACGGAAATAGGTCATGTTAGCAACCTTGTTCATCATGGCCATAGCTATAGTTCTCTGTCTTGAAGTTCTTACAAAGTCTGAATCGAGATATCTTATCCTGGCCCAGGATGTTGCCTGGATACCGTCCAATACCTGAACACCGCTCGATGTGAGCAACGGAGAATTTGTTCCGTTAAGAGCATTCATCTCCTCGATAAAATGGTTTGCATACTTAACTTCGTCAGCAGATACATCGATGGTAACACCGCCTACAAGATCGATAAGATCTGCAGAAGATCCGAAGTCGAGCATTACGAACCTCTGGATATCCAGATCGAAGGATCTGTTAATGGTGTTGATCATGAGACCTACACCGCCGTATGCATATGCAGCATTAAGCTTATCGAGGGATGTCCTTGCAGTTTCATCGGTATCACCGATATAGACACCGGTATCTCTCATGAGCGATATGAGCTTAACTGTATTGAGTTTCTTGTTGATAGATACAATGATCATTGCATCGGTACGGCACTTGTAGTCGTTTACACCACGTGAATCGATACCGAATACAAGGATATTCTCAACATTAGGGTCCTTCTGCTCCACCTTGATAATAGGATGATCGGGATTGTAATATAGTCTTGTATGTCCGCCCTGCGTCCAGTCAGAAGTAACATCTCCGCCCGTAAGGCTTCCGTCAGCATTTAAGGCAATAGTGTCATATTCGTCTTCCGATACGATCGGAACAGGTACATATGTACCGCCGAATATATATACAAAATATAAAAAGGCTCCTATTACCAACCCCAATATAGCAGCAACCACTCTGATTATGTAGCGCTTGGCTTTATTCATAAAATAATCTCCTAATAAGATTAATATTCGTTTTTAACTGTCTTATTATACAACAAACTCTGATTTTTCCAACTGACACATAGATTTAATATTAAAAATTATAGGAATGGTATAATCGAAATATCATTATATGTGAGGTATATCTATGAATTTCAAAAAAGTAATTGCTTCAATAATGACTTTCACCCTGATACTTCCAATGGCAGCTTGCAAAAAGACAGATGAATCAGAGTCTCAAGTTACAGAGGCATCAGTGATCATGTCTTCCGAATCGGAGACAACGACAACTGAGACCACAACCGAAGCTACAACCACCACAACTACAGGTCTTTATGACCCCAACAACTCTCTTGCGATCAACCCGATCACAGGCCTACAGGATATGGATCCGTCAAATGTAGGTCTCAAGGGCGTATCAGTAGTTGTTAATAACGTATCCGTTTCCCTTCCCCAGAAGGGTGTATCTGAAGCAGATTGCATCTATGAGTATGAGACAGAGGGCGGTGTTACAAGACTTCTTTGTGTTTACGCAGACGTAAATACAGTCCCTGAGATCGGTTCACTCAGATCAGCTCGTCTCGTTTCAGCTGACCTTGCAGCCGGTATGGATACCATCTTCATCCATTTCGGAAGAGAGCCCCGTGCAGTTAACCACTTCTCTGATTGCCACATCAAGCATGTAGACGGTAACTATCTCTGCGCAGGCAAGTACGATTCATCCGACTATGAGAACGGATATGTAGAACTTCCTTCCGGTTGCTTCTTCTGGAGAGATAAGAAGTGGACAAAGAAGAGAGCTATCGAGCATACTGCTGTATCAAGCGGCGCACACATCGCAGAAGCTATCGCTTACAAGGACATCTCCCTCGAGACAGGTCTCGAAGAAACACCTATGATCCTTAACTTCGTTCCTGATAACTCAGTAGATATCGCTAATGCAACAGAGACATGTACTGCTATCAACGTATATTTCTCAGCAAGCAACGATGATGCACTCTTCGAATACAACGCAACTGACGGCATGTACTACAAGAGTGAGTACGGCAATCCTCAGATGGATATGAATAACGATCAGCAGGTTTGCGTAAAGAACGTATTCGTACTCTACGGCAGAGTTCAGGCAGCAGATGACGGCTACAGAACAGACTACTTCCTCAATGAAGGCGGCGAAGGTTATTACATCTGCGATGGTAAGCTCGTTCACATCAACTGGATCAAGAACGACATCCATGAGCCCATCGTTATCACTAACGATGCCGGTGAAGTTATCGAAGTCAACCGCGGCACATCTTACTTCTGCATGGTAAGACAGAGCCAGAAGGATAAGACAACGATCACTCCTTAAGAGTAATAGATCTCAGTCATTCAAATACCCTCTTTACTTGTAATTAGTAAGGAGGGTATTTTTATGCATTAAGTTATGAAATGATCTGTCGTATGTATTACCTCATATCCCCTTTTTTATTGCTTGATACTGTTTATGAAAATGGTTTGTTTCTGATTTTGAATATAAAAAAGAACTGCTTAACCGAAGTTAAGCAGTCCTTTTATTTATGGCGTTCTATTGTATGAACTAAATCAGATGCAGCCCTGAGCGATCATAGCATCAGAAACCTTGAGCAAGCCTGCGATGTTAGCGCCGATAACGTAGTTGTTCTCGTGGCCAACTTCAGCAGCTGTAGCGTCAACTGTCTCGAAGATGTTTGTCATGATGCCCTTGAGCTTAGCGTCAACTTCCTCGAATGACCAAGAAAGTCTTGCGCTGTTCTGGCACATCTCAAGACCGGATGTAGCAACACCACCTGCGTTGGATGCCTTACCGGGTGTGAAGAAGATCTTGTTCTCGATGAAGAACTCTGTAGCGTCAGGTGTTGTAGGCATGTTAGCGCCCTCACCTACTACCTTACAGCCGTTAGCAACGAGTGTCTTAGCAGACTCGAGGTTGAGCTCGTTCTGTGTTGCGCAAGGAAGAGCGATGTCGCAAGGAATTGTCCAGATACCCTTTGAACCGTTCTCATCAGCTGTGTATGTAGCGGAAGCAACCTGATCAGCATACTCCTTGATCCTGCCTCTCTTAACTTCCTTGATCTCCTTAACGATATCAAGCTTGATGCCCTCAGGATCGTAGATGTAACCGTTGGAATCGGAGAGAGCAACAACCTTAGCACCGAGCTGCTGAGCCTTCTCTGTAGCGTAGATAGCAACGTTACCTGAACCGGAGATAACAACTGTCTTGCCCTCGAAAGATGTGTTCATCTTCTTGTGGAGGAGGCAGTCTACGAAGTAGCAAAGACCATAACCTGTAGCCTCTGTTCTTGCGAGTGAACCACCGAAAGAAAGCTTCTTACCTGTGAGTACACCGGAGAACTCGTTAACGATCTTCTTGTACTGACCGAACATGAAGCCGATCTCTCTAGCGCCTGTACCGATGTCACCTGCAGGTACATCAAGATCAGGACCGATATGTCTGTAAAGCTCTCTCATGAAGCTCTGGCAGAAAGCCATAACTTCGTTGTCTGACTTACCCTTAGGATCGAAGTCAGAACCACCCTTAGCGCCGCCCATAGGAAGACCTGTAAGGGAATTCTTGAAGATCTGCTCGAAGCCGAGGAACTTAAGGATAGAGAGGTTAACAGA
>JAIKWA010000080.1 GCA_024685135.1 Saccharofermentans sp. | reverse complement strand
TTCAGATACCATAGATCTTCTCGTAAAACTTTACTATGCCAAGGAGACCGGCAGTTGGGATGAGACCTATTCCGGCTCTACCGTTGACCTTACTTATCTTGATTCAATTTCAACAAATATTGTGGTTAATTCCTTCGGTGTCTCGAATGACGGTGCGGATCTTACGACGCTCAGATCCTGGGAGTCATTAGGTGAGATGCCTGATATATTCCTCTCATCTGATTGTATCAGCGCATACGATAAGGGATACGCAATATCTCTTAATGAATATGTTTACGACTCTGATTTCCTTGACCCTTCGGGTGTCTTGAGCGGAGCACTTAACTACTGCTCTGAAGACGGTCATTTATACGGCCTTCCTCACTATGCATCGGTCATGCTCTTATTCGGCAATTCGGATTTCCTTCCTTCCACGGGGAGGCTTCCTGCCAAGACTGACCCTGAAGAATTAAGGACATATCTTGAGCTCATCAAGGAAGAAAACGAAGACTGCATTCCCTTTGCAAGTGCTTATCAGCTAACGCCTTACCTCGGTTCCTGCTTTGCAGCAGATCAGATGGTATCCTTCATGCAAAACAGCGAGTATTCTGCTGATGCATCCATCTGGGAGGAAGATGCAACACCCGTTACTTACATCGCTTCTTTATATGATGCGGAGCTGGCATCAGACGTTGATAACGAAGATGCGGATCCCGTCTTTGCCCGTAATGCGGCTATGTGGATCGGCTCTTCATCCGAGATCGATACATGGTCAGATTACTATCCTGACAAACTCTATCTTATGCGCCTTCCGTGCAGCGATGTATCCAATCCCGGTATCTGCTATCTTAATTGCTTCCCTTTGTGCGTATCCAAATCGTGCAGCGATCCATATTTTGCGGCAGATTTTGCAGCCTTTATCTCATACGATACGGACGCGGCAGAGCTTATATACCGTTTGGAGGACATGACGGGCTTTATCCCTCAGATAAGGACCTCAGAGATCTGGGATGCGGCTTTGGAGGGCGACGGAATATGGATAACCGCGGCTCAGTCCATCAGGCAGATCATGGATAATGCGGTCTACTGTCCTTCGAGTTACGACAGTAAACTGTATACAAATGTAATGGGGTACCTTTCAACCTATTATTTATCGGGTGACGCTTTTGCGCCGGAGGATTGCTATGGATAAGAATATCGTTTTGTCCAAGGTCCTGATATCGGATGCTTCCAAGCTCAGGGCGGCAGGTCTCATGCAGGGCACCATCTCCAATATCGAAAAGGATATAAGGGGATACAACAATTCCGGTATGTCCGAGGCCCTATGTGCTACGGAAGATGAGGAGTTCATGGCACTTGTTCGACTCTTCTTCTTCGACCGCAAGAATTGCCGCGTCCACCTCAAATTCAATTTTGCTAAAAATGCAGATCTTAACGATCGCAAAGCCACCATAGACAAGATATTAGACTATTGCTTCATGAAGATATGTTGCCATAAGGTAACCGTTACCTGTGCGGCATCTGATGCTGAGATGGAGTTTTTGCTGGACAGCTCGGGCTTTATGCAGGAAGCTGTTCTTAAAGATGAGTTGAGGATCGATTCAGGCTTTGAAGATGCAGGTCTCTATTCTATTACGAGCCCTTATTACAAAGGTTATAATTTTGCATTTATCCCTTTTGAGAAGGGCGTTGCCGTAATATCGGGAACAAACGATTATGTTGATTCCGTGAGGCTCTTCCACTTCGGCATGAAGCCTGATGAGGGCCTTATGGCTAATGTTGCAGGCGGCCTCGGACTGCTTGATGCTGATGGCGGCTTTACAGATGAAGAAGATGCATACCCTGTGGAAGAAGACCAGCTCGAATATCTGCCGTCTGAGCTTAAAAAGGCTGCAGTTGAGCTTATCGAATATTTCGGCAAGTCCCGCGCCGTTTTCGATATAAAATACATGTTCACTCACGGTACGGATTTCCAGAAGAACGTCTGGAAGAGCCTTCTCGATATAAGCTACGGCACTACTGTCTGCTACGAAGATATCGCACTCTCCTTAAGCGCGGGCAACAAAGCTCAGGCAAGGAAGATA
This sequence comes from Saccharofermentans sp., assembly GCA_024685135.1. Taxonomy (GTDB): domain Bacteria; phylum Bacillota; class Clostridia; order Saccharofermentanales; family Saccharofermentanaceae; genus Saccharofermentans. Next base: position 12,263 of record JAIKWA010000080.1, on the reverse strand, counting down.
ACAAGGGCGGTAGGTGCTGCATGTTCCGAGAACCCGATAGCGATCTTTGTTCCCTGTCACAGGGTAATAGGTAAGGACGGCAGCATCGTAGGTTATTCTGCCGGTATCGATATAAAGGACTATCTGCTTTTGCATGAGGCATTCTCTGCCGTAACTCCGCTGATAAGCTGATAGGATGATTCATATGGGCAAGCACGATAAGACAGAAATTGGAATATCCACGATCTTAAATCCGGTCCCGGTCGTTATGGTATCCTGCGCGGATAAAGAGGGAAGACCTAACATAATGACCGCTGCATGGGCAGGCACGGTTAATTCAGAGCCTCCTATGGTATCCGTATCCATAAGGAGATCCAGATACTCGCATAAGCTGATCTCGGACACGGGTGAGTTCGTCGTTAATCTCGTAAATAAATCCCTTTGTAAAGCCTGCGATTACTGCGGTGTGAGATCGGGCGAGAAGGAAGATAAGTTTAAGACGATGGGGCTTACTCCCGTTAAGGCTTCAGGTCTTGAATATGCCTATTCGATCAAGGAGTCCCCGGTCTCCATATCCTGTAAGGTCTTAAGCGTAACCCAGCTCGGCTCTCACGATATGTTTATAGGAGAGGTCAAGGCCGTTACCTGTGATTCTTATCTTCTTGATAATAACGGAAGACTTTGTCTTGATAACGCCAAGTTGGTTGCTTATAATCACGGTGAATACTTTTTATTAGGGGAGAAACTCGGATTCTTCGGTTACTCAGTGGCATCTGCTGATGTCTTAGCGAAGAGGATGGGAGACAGATCATGAAGTTCAAGAAGATCGAGAAGAAACACGAAGGCCGTTTTATAAGCATGTACAATGCTTACTATGAGACAGAGAGCGGCAACGAGAAGATATACGAGATGATCTCAAGGGATAAGAACCTTGCATCCCTTGAAGATATAAGCAAGGAGAAGTGCGATGCGATCGTTCTCATAATGGAGAGCGAAGACCACGAGAAGATCCTCTTAAGCAAAGAATACCGTATGGCAGTAGGCGGAGTTGCTATAAACTTCCCCGCAGGTCTTATAGATCCGGGTGAGAGTCCTGAGGAGGCTGCAAGAAGAGAGCTTAAGGAAGAGACTGGACTTGATATCACTTCAATAACTCAGATCCTTCCCATGAGCTATTCCGGCGTCGGACTTACCAACGAGAGGACTTCCTGCGTTATCGGTACTGCAAAGGGTGAGTTTACTCCGAGCACTTCCGACGAAGAAGAGATCGAAGCCTGCTGGTACACCAAGCAGGAGGTAAGAGATCTTCTCAAGAATACGAATTTTGCGGCCAGGACTCAGGCATATTGTTATTGGTGGGCTAAGTGAAGAGAAGAAACTTAAGGCGTACACAGATCATATATTCTTCCGTAGTTGCTTTAGGCGTGATCCTTCTGTCTGTGATCATTTCCGTAGTGCTGCTCAATTCACTCCGCCGTACCACGGAATCCAAGGTGTCATACTTTATCGCTGCCGATGCTCATCAGATGGAGCTTAATGTCGACAGCTATCTCGATAATGTACAAAAGGAAGTTGCACTCCTGTTCTCCGATAAGGATTACTATCTCTACGATGCGACGGATCCTTCATTGAGCGAATACCGGAAGATACAGAGTGAGACCAAGATCTTAAACCGTATCGTCGATCTCGGTATGATCAGCAACTTCTGCGATTTCGGTGTCGTATACAGCAACGACAGCGCTGCGGGATGGATCTCTCAGGTAACCGACCGTATGTTTAAAGACGGCGGTATCTACGATTATTTTGCAGGCCTTATCCCTGAAGACAACCGTAAGGAAGATGCCTGGGCATTTAATGTTCTTGGCAATACCGATCGTATCTACTATGTTAAGAGGCTCAATCCCAATGCGGTATGCGTGGTATCCTTCTATATTTCCGAGCTTGAGAATGTTCTTGCAGTTCCCAATGAGCTTTCGGAGATGAGCATAAGACTCGTGGGCACGGACGATTTCATCATCTATTCTTCAAACAGCAAAGAGATCGCAGCAACTCTCGATCCTGTAATAACCGGAATAATCAGCGATTCTGTCGGTATCACAGCCATAAACGATGAGCTTATGGTCACCTCCAACAGCATCTCCAACGGTTGGAAGCTGGTATGCTCCATGCCAACCGATTCCATTATGGCAGACCAGGTTGCAGTCACCAGTGTGCTCATTCTTATCGTCACCATAATCACGCTTCTCGTATTGCTTATCATCCTCTTTGTAACCAGCAGGTTTAACTATTCGGTCAATGGTGTCGTTGACGATCTCAATAATCAGGCAAGGAACGATCAGATGACGGGCCTTCTTAATAAGAGCGCGTTCAGGAGCCTTGCCGAGAGCGACCTTGAGACCTATAACGGCAAGCAGGCTATAGCCTTCGTAATGCTCGATCTGGATAATTTCAAGCAGGTAAACGATGTCGCAGGACATAAGGTCGGCGACGATGTCATCAAGAGACTCGGTGAACTCTTAAGAGAGGTCTACGGAGTCGAGGGTGCCTTCATAGGACGTGTAGGCGGCGATGAGTTTGCGGTATATAAGTCATATAACGATATAACAAGGGAAGAAGCAGAGCAGAGGATAAAGGAGCTCACACAGAGTATGTATGATCTTTTCGCGATCCATTTCAAGGAAGAATGCGAGAAGTATAACCTTTCCGTATCCAGCGGTGTCCTTGTTGCAGGTCCCGGCGATTACAAGTTTGACGATCTGTATCAGAAGGCAGATGTTGCCTTGTATATCTCCAAGCGTAACGGCAAATCCAAGCCGACTTATATCTGAGGTCAGAGCATGAATAGAAAGATAAAGATATTAGCTTCGATAATGGCAACCCTGATCCTTGCGGTCTCTTTATGTTCATGTGCTGATGACTCTTCCAATGTCAGGATAAGCGCTCAGGAGCAGACTACCCTCATATCGATGTCATGGTGGGGCAACGACCCGAGACACGAATACACACTTGAAGGATTATCACTTTTCCATCAGAAAAACCCGGATATCATCGTCAACCATTCCTATGGTGTATGGAACGGTTATGAGAGACGATATCTCATGCAGATGGAATCCCATAATAACTGTGATGTAATGCAGGTCAACTACAGCTGGCTTCTGGAGTATTCTCCTGATGGTCAGGGCTACTACGACCTGAATCAGCTCGCTGAATATATCGATCTGTCGCAGTTTGAGCAGAGCGATCTTGCGACCGGTATGAGGAACGGCCGTCTTAATGCTCTTCCTATTGCATATAATTCTGTATGCCTGTTCTTCAATCAGGATATGTTAGACGAGTACGGTCTTGAAGTACCCGAGACCTGGGAAGACCTCTTTGACTGCGCAAGAGTCTTAAGAAGAGACGATATCTATGTCCTCGGCATGATCAACAAGCACCTCTTCCTGCTCCTCAATGCCTGGTTCGAGCAGTCGACCTCAAGGACATTGTTCGACAATGAGGGCAATTATGTAGGTACCATTGAAGATCTCGAGCTCATTCTGGAGTTTTATAAAGAGCTTACCGACGATAAGGTCATAATGCCTATCTACAGCTTCAATGTATCCAATTTCGAAGACAGGGTAGTTGCCGGCACCGCATGCTGGGCAAGCGATTCCATAAGATATTGCCAGCCTGCGATAGATGAGGGCATGAACGTTGTCGTGGGAGATTATCTGAGGATCACTCCGGATGATCAGAGCGGATGGTATATCAAGCCTGCCACGATGTATGCGATAAGCAGCGACTGCGAAGATCCTGCTGCCTGCGGAAGACTCCTGAACTTCCTTCTTAACGATCCCGAGTTTGCAGTGCTCCAGGGAACGGAGAAGGGTATCCCCGTAAGTGCCGCTGCAAGGCAGGCACTTCTTGAAGACGGACAGCTCGCAGGCATCGAATATATGGCAGGTGAATTCATCAGCGATAACCTTGACCATATGTCTCTCATAAACCCGATGCTCGAGAATTCCGAGTTCCAGGATATCTTCAAATCCATCAGCGATAAGTATATCTATAACGAAGTAAGTCTCGAAGAAGCTGCCGAAGAATTACACAGCGCTCTTAAAAATCTTGCCTGACAAGGAAATATACTTGACAGCACTATCCATGTTTGTTATCATTTGCAGGTCTTAAGAGAGGGGAGGTCTGTCTATATGAAGGTTAAATCAGTCAGAATAGGGCTTTTGCTTGATTTCTACGGTAATCTTCTTACAGACAGGATGCGTATTACTTGTGAAGAGTATTACAACGATGACCTCTCACTTGCCGAGATCGCCCAGGACGAAGGTATCACAAGACAGGGGGTCTACGATACGATCAGAAGAGCGGGTAAGCAGCTCGAGGACTACGAGGAGAGATTAGGTCTCCTTGCTCTTTTCGAGAAGCAGCAAGACAGAGCAAAGAAGGCACTTAAGTTCCTTACGGAAGATAAGACCGACTGCGCTAAGAATGAATTAGAGAAACTTATAGAGGAAATGTAATAAGGTGTTTGAGAGCCTTTCTGAGAAATTAACGAATATCACGGCTAAGATGCGCGGCAAGGCTCGCGTAACCGAAGCTGATATCAAGGAGATGATGCGTGAGATCCGCATGGCTCTCCTCGAAGCAGACGTTAACTACACGGTAGTCAAGGAATTCGTTAAGGACATGACCGAGAAGTGCCAGGGCGCTGATGTTGCAGAATCCTTTACTCCCGGTCAGCAGATCGTAAAGATCGTAAGAGATTCTCTTACGGAGCTTTTGGGCGGAGCTGAAGGCGAAGACAAGCTCAAGATCTCTGATACCGGTTTTACTACGATAATCCTCTACGGTCTTCAGGGTGCCGGTAAGACCACAACGGCAGTAAAGCTTGCAAAGCTCCTCAAGAAGGACGGCAAGAAGCCGATGGTCGTATCCGTTGACGTTCACAGACCTGCGGCTGCACAGCAGCTCAAGGTATTAGCTGACAGCGTCGGCGTTGATTGCTATATCGATCCGGAATGCAAGGATGCAATTAAGATCGCACGTGACGGCGAAGGCAAAGCAAGATATATGCTCTGCAACTATCTCATTATCGATACGGCAGGCCGTACGGTAGTAGATGACGAGCTCATGGATGAGCTCAAGGGCATCAGTAATGCGGTCGATCCTACAGAGAAGCTTCTCGTAGTGGATTCAATGATCGGTCAGGAAGCTGTTAATGTAGCCGAGACATTTGAGAATGCGATCGGTATGGATGGCTTCATAATGACAAAGCTCGACGGTGATGCAAGAGGCGGTGCGGCCCTTTCCATCAGACGTATCACGGGCAGACCTATTAAGTTTATTTGTACGGGTGAGAAGGTCGACGCGATCGAGCCCTTCTATCCTCAGAGAATGGCTGACAGGATCCTCGGAATGGGAGATGTCGTATCTCTTATCGAGAAGGCTCAGATGAATGTCGATGAGGAAGAAGCGATGAAGACTATGGAGCGCATGATGAGCTCCCAGTACAATCTCGACGACCTCTACTCACAGTTCGAACAGATGAAGAAGATGGGTTCTCTCAAGGACTTAGTCGGCATGCTTCCCGGAGCTGCAGGCAAGATCAGCGATGAGGACTTGGACGACAAGATAGTAGACCGCCAGATGGCGATAATCTCTTCCATGACCAAGAAGGAGAGAAGAGCTCCTTCGATCCTCAATGCGAGCAGAAGGAAGAGGATCGCTCAGGGTGCCGGCGTTGAGGTATCTGACGTAAACAAGCTCATGACTCAGTACGAGCAGACAGCTAAGCTTATGAAGCAGATGCAGGGCGGCAAGGGCGGACTTAAGATGCCCCGCGGCTTTGGCAAGATGATGTCGAAGATGGGCGGCGGCATGGATATGAGTGCTCTTGAGGGTATGCAGGGCTTTGGCGGCATGCGTCCCGTGAGAGAAACAAGTGGCCCTATAGGCGGCAGGAAAGACCGCAAGAAGAAGAAAAAGGGCAGAAGATAAGTTCATCCCGCCGGTATTATTTACGGTGATGATCATATAAACAATATATTTTACGGAGGAAAGTAAAATGGCAGTAAAGATTCGTTTAAGAAGAATGGGTAAGAAGAAGGCTCCTTTCTACAGAGTAGTTGTAGCTGATTCACGTTATCCCAGAGATGGCCGTTTCATTGAAGAGATCGGTACATACAATCCTTTAGTTGAGGAAGATCAGGTTAAGATCGACGCTGAAGCTGCAAAGAAGTGGATCGGAAACGGCGCTCAGCCTACTGATACTGTAAGAGATCTTCTCAAGAAGCAGGGCATTATCTGATCAGCAAGGAGGTCCGCTCATGGACGATTTATTGGTATTTATCGCCAGGGAACTGGTGAATAATCCTGATGAGGTCAATGTCAAGAAGACTGAGCGTGGTAACACGGTCGTTTTTGAGTTGTCCGTTGCTCCTGAAGATACAGGTAAGATTATCGGTAAGAACGGTAAGAGAGCACAGGCTATCCGCTCTATCATGAAGGCTAAGTACCTTAAGAGTGGCAAGCGTGTTATCGTTGATATCGTAGGATAATGCAAGACCACATCATTATTGGAAAGATAACCGGTGCGCATGGAGTCCGTGGGGAAGTCAAAGTACTGCCCCTTACGGATGATGCGCACCGCTTTCTTAAGCTTAAGGAATGTTACTTCTGCACGGGAGACCTTAAGGATCTTAAGGCTGTCAGCATCAGATCTTCAAGGCTCGACCGGGGTAATGTTCTTATTCATTTCGAAGGTATCGATGACAGAGACATAGCTCAAGCTCTTCACGGAACCTTTATCGCAGTCAGCAGAGAGAATGCCGTCAGCCTCAAGAAGGACAGTTATTACATCGCAGACCTTATAGGTCTTACGGTAATTGATGACGAGAAGGGCGATGCAGGCAAGGTCTGTGACTGCTATGAGACCGGTGCGAATTATATCCTTGAGGTTAAGCGTCCCGGCAAAAAGAAGAATCTTCTTATACCGTTCCTTAAGATCTATTGCTATGAAGTTAATCCCGAAGAGGGCTTTATCAAGTGCAGGATGCCTAAGGGACTCTACGAGCTCTACGAGTAAATCGCAAACAAACTAATATGCTATAATTACCTTGAATTAGGTTTAGGGGGTATTTGATATGGGCAGAGGTGGCGGCGGAAGCCATTCGCATTCACATTCACATCATTCAAGCAGTCATTCACACAGATCAAGCGGAAGCTATAGAAGCTCCGGGAGCTCCGGCAGTTCACACAGCTCTTCTTACCGTCATTCCGGTAAGAGATATTACGGTTCATCTTCAGGCGGCGGCAGTGGTTGTTCTCTTCCCGGCTGCAGCGTTCCGATGATAATTATCTTCGGTGTGATCTTTGTCCTTTATGGTGCGTTAAGGCAGGGTGCAACCGGAATAGAGCGCTCTACTATCTTAAGAGAGCCTTTGCCTGCATCACAGTGCGAAGAATACGATTCCTGGTATCAGGATAACTGGGGCGACTGGATCGATGAATCAGGCGAAGAAGCAGATCTCGTAGCTGGTCTTGAATACTTCTATGACAAGACAGGTGTTCAGCCTTATCTCTATATCATGGGAGAAGAGGGCGAGGACTATATGTCCGAAGGAAGCATCGAAGAGTTTGCAGAAGTGACATATAAGGAAATGTTCGGCGAGGACGAAGGACATCTCCTCGTAGTCTTCAGAGAGTATCCCAATGCTTCGAGCAACTATATCGTTACCGCTACACCCGGCTACGATGCTGAATCCGCAGTAATGGATGAGCAGGCAAGAGAGATCCTCTTAGACTATATAGATTATTACTATACTGATACTGATCTTAACGAAGGTGAGTTCTTCTCCAAGGCGTTCGAGAATGCCGCTTCGAGGATAATGACCAAGCAGATGTCGATAAGGCAGATAATAACTATCGTTGTTGTTGCCTGCATAGCAGTTGCTGCTGTTGTGGTCGTCGTTTCGGTTGTCCGCAAGAGTAAGGAGAAGGTCGCAAGGAACAAAGCCCTTGAAGCTAAGCAGCAGGCAAATAAGATGGCCGCGGAAGCAGATAAGGCCAAGACGGAATTTGAGAAGCAGCAATACGACGATGCGCTCGAAAAGGAATATGTCGCAGTAACATGTCCTAATTGCGCTGCATCAGGCAATAAGATACGTAAGGGCACGGTAGGCTACTGCGCATTCTGCGGTTCTGCCATCAAGGTGGACGAAGCGGGCAACGTTACCGTAGAAAGCCCTGACAGTGAAGGAACGGATAACTGATGCATTTTTATGTTGCGACATTATTCCCTGAGCAGGTTTCAGGTTATATAAATACCAGCATCACCGGCAGGGCTATAGATAATGGCGCGATCTCTCTCGACTGCATTCAGATGAGAGATTATGCTCCGAACAGCTACGGCAGAGTAGATGATACGATCTACGGCGGCGGTACGGGTATGATGATAAGATGCGAACCCGTATACGGCGCATGCAAGAAGGCATATGAGATGGCAGGCCATAAGGTTCACACTGTATATATGTCTCCCAAGGGCAGTGTGTTTAACGAAGATAAGGCAAAAGAGCTCGCTTCAAGAGAAGACCTGCTCATTATATGCGGACACTACGAAGGCATAGATGAGAGAGTAATAAGAGAAGTATCTGACGAAGAGATATCCATTGGCGATTATGTCCTAACCGGTGGCGAGACCGCTGCGATAGTCGTAATCGATGCTGTATCAAGACTCGTTGAAGGCGTGCTCCCCAACGAAGAAGCCTATACCAATGAATCTCATATGGAAGGCGCGCTTGAAGCTCCACAGTACACAAAGCCTCCTGTCTGGAACGGCAGGGAAGTGCCCGGGATCTTAAAGAATGGTAACGATGCGCTTATAAAAGAGTATAACAGGGCAGCCTCCCTGTACGATACCTGGAAAGCCCGTCCGGATATGCTCGATAAGTTAGATCTTACCGAAGAGGAATGGAAGAAAGTACTTGCCTTCAAAAAGGGCTTGTGATAAACTCTTTCAGTTATCAGGGTGGTCCTCTGCCAGATCCAGGCAAGAACATCTGCAGGAAAGAGAGGAAACAAACAATATGGATTTAGTAAAAGTTATTGAGAGTGAGAACATCAAGAATAACTATTCCGAAGTTGAGATCGGTGACTATGTTAAGGCACATCTTCTCATCAAGGAAGGCAACAAAGAGCGTATCCAGGTATTCGAAGGATATGTAATCGCTCGTAAGGGCTCAGGACTTTCTGAGACTATCACTATCCGCCGTCTCTCTTACGGTGTAGGTGTTGAGCGTATTCTCCCTGTAAATTCTCCTAAGATCGATCATATCGATATCGTAAGGAGAGGTAAGGTTAGAAGAGCTAAGCTCTATTACCTCCGTGGAAGACAGGGTAAGGCAGCCAAGATCACACAGAAGATCTGATCACTTCAAATTACCAAACTTGAGTCCCGCAGCAATGCGGGACTTTTTTTGACCAAAGTTATAATGTGGTACAATAGCCCCATGAGTGAGACAAAGAATAACAGCAGCAACATCAACTGGTTTCCCGGACACATGCGCAAAGCTCTCAACGAGACGCGTGAGAGACTTAAGCTCGTAGATATAGTCTATGAGACATGTGACTGCAGGATACCCTTTTCGAGCAGGAATCCCGAGCTCGATAAACTCATAGGCGATAAGCCGAGGATAGTGATACTCAATAAGGCAGATCTTGCAGATCCTGCTAAGACTTCCATGTGGCTTAAACATTTTGAGAGCATCAAAGTAAATGCGATAGCTATCGAAGCCTCCCACAAGAAGGGTCTTGATAAGCTCTACCAGATGACAGAAGAGCTCCTCAAGGACAAGCTTGAGAGTGCAGCGGCAAGGGGAAGGGTCGGCCGCCCCATGAGAGCGATCGTCGTAGGATGCCCAAATACGGGTAAATCCACTCTTATAAACGGTCTTGCAGGCAAGAAGGTCGTTGTTACAGGTGACAGGCCGGGCGTTACCCGTGATTTTAAGTGGGTACAGACTCCGGGAAGGCTCGAGCTTATGGATATGGCGGGAGTTCTCTGGCCGAGGATCGCTACCAGAAGATCATCTTTATGCCTTGCAATGTGCGGTTCTGTCAAAGACGAGATCGCAGATATCACACAGACGGCGTACGATTCCATGAAGATCTTAACCGAGCTTTATCCCAAGCTTATGGAAGACAGATACGGCGTTAAGATCCCGGACGCGTCAGATATCGATCCGGACGGGTTCGGATACCAGGATCCCTATTACGATATGTTCCTTGAGATGGGAAAGCACAGGGGCTGCGTCATGAGCGGCGGCAGGATCGACGAAGACAGATTCTCAAGATTGCTGCTTAACGATTTCAGAGAAGGAAGGATAGGCAGGATCACCCTTGAAGTGCCCTGATAAGATATGGCAAGACTTACATTAGAACAATTAGAAGCAAAATACGACGAGCTTTACGAATATGAGCGTAAGGCTTTATCAGAAGGATATAGATTCATAGGCGGCATCGACGAAGCCGGAAGAGGACCTCTTGCAGGGCCTGTAGTTGCGGCATGCTGTATATTAGATCCCGATGTTAAGATCTTAGGGTTAGACGATTCGAAGAAGCTTTCCGAGAAGAAGAGGGAAGCGTTGTTTACAGAGATAAAGCAGAAGGCTCTGGCTTATAAAGTTATTGCCATGGGACCTGAAGTGATCGATGAGATCAATATCCTTGAAGCAACCAAGAGGGCAATGAGGACATGCGTCTCGGAGATCGGGATAAAGCCCGATCTTCTTTTGGTAGATGCGGTAAAGCTTGACTGCGATGTCCCCGTGATACCGATAATCAAAGGTGATGCAAAGTCCGATTCTATCGCGGCCGCTTCAATCCTTGCAAAGGTTACCAGGGACCACATGATGGTAGAGTATTCAAAGCAGTACCCTGATTACGGCTTTGAGAAGCATAAGGGTTACGGAACGAAGGACCACTATGCTGCAATAAGAGAGCACGGCATGACGGATATCCACAGAAGGAGCTTCCTTAAGGTCATACATTGATCTTTTTGATAAAAAACTTCGCTCAAACCCTTGACTTTAGGCATTCTTTTGCTTAATATATGCAAGTCAACAAAAGAAGGACATCTGTTTCTCACCTCAAGCGGCATTTGCCTGTAAAGAGGTTAATAGTTTTAAATAACCCAACAGAGGGGTTGCCTTATATCTTAAGGCAGGGCTGTTATGAGAGAACGGATGTAATCCGTTCTTTTTATTTTGAAGGAGGTGTTTACTATCTCAAAAGCTAATGACAATCAGATGATTAACGATGCAATTAAGTTTGCAAAGGTCCGCTTGATCGACAGTGAAGGCGAGATGGTCGGTGTCGTATCGATCGAAGAAGCAAGAGCGTCAGCGCAGGAAGCAGGACTTGATCTCGTTTGCATCTCTCCGAATCCGGAGAATCCCGTCTGCAGGGTAATGGACTACAACAAGTTCATGTTTGAGAAGAAGAAGAGAGAGAAGGAAGCCAAGAAGAAGCAGAAGGAGACCGAACTTAAAGAGGTCGGACTCAAGCTCACAACCGACGTACACGATATAGAAGTAAAGCGTAAGATGGTTGTTAAGTTCCTTACTAACGGAGACAGAGTAAAAGTTAACATCAGATTCAGAGGCCGTGAGATGGCATTCCAGAATAAAGGCTTCGAAGTAATGGAGAAGTTCGCCGAGGGTGTAAGCGAATACGGATCAGTTGATAAGACACCCAAGATCGAGGGAAGAAACATGGTTATGTATCTCTCTCCCTTAAAGAAAAAATAATTTTAGGAGGAATAAACAATGCCTAAGCAGAAGACACACAGTTCATCTAAGAAGAGATTTAAGGTAACGGGTTCCGGTAAGGTTCTTCACAAGCAGGCTTTCAGAAGTCACATTCTTTCAAAGAGACCTACAAAGAGAATGAGACACTTAAGACACAATCAGGTTTGCTCTGATACAAATGCCAGAATCATCAAGAAGATGATCCCTTACGCTTAATTGCTGAATAATTTAGGAGGACAAGAATATGTCAAGAGTTAAAAGAGGAATGCGTACAAGAGCGCGTCATCATAAGGTATTAAAGGCTGCAAAGGGTTACTGGGGTCATAAGAGCAAGCTCTTCAAGGTAGCTAATCAGCAGGTTCTCAAGTCTGGCAACTATGCTTACCGTGACAGAAGAAACAAGAAGAGAAACTTCAGAAGACTTTGGATCGTTCGTATCAATGCAGCTTGCCGTCTTAACGGTATCAGCTACTCAAGATTCATGAA
>JAIKWA010000078.1 GCA_024685135.1 Saccharofermentans sp. | reverse complement strand
TAGTTCTGCCTGAGCTTGCCGGACAGATGTGCGATTACCATATGGCCTGAATCAAGCTTTACCTTGAACATTGCATTAGGCAGCGCCTCGTCTACTGTTCCAACTACTTCGATAACATCTTCCTTTGCCATTAAAAACCCTCCTCATAGTCGTAGGTCGTCATGTATGGTCCGTTCTCTGTGATGAGAATCGTATTCTCGTAATGAGCTGCAGGCGAACCGTCTGCTGTTGATATAGTCCACTGATCGTCAAGAAGCTCTATATATCTCTGGCCTAATGTGATCATAGGCTCAATGCAGATAGCCATACCCTTCTTGAGCTTGTAGCCGTGACCCGGTCTGCCGTAGTTGGGAACGTCCGGATCCTCGTGCATCTCTGTTCCGATGCCGTGACCTGTGAGCTCTCTTACTACGCCGTAGCCGAAGCCTTCGCAGTATTCCTGGACAGCATGTCCGATATCACCGGTTCTGCAACCTGCCTTGGCGAACTCAAGTCCCTTGAAGAAAGACTCTTCTGTTCTCTTAACAAGATCTCTTACCTCGGGAGCGACGTCACCTACGCAGTATGTTCTGCATGCGTCGGACTGGTAGCCGTTAAGGATAGCGCCGACATCTACTGAGATGATGTCGCCATCCTGGAGTATCCTGCTCTTCTTGGGGATGCCGTGTACGACCTCTTCGTTTACGGAAGCACAGATCGTGCCCGGGAACGGAGGCGTTCCGAAATTCAGGAAGGACGGGATAGCATCGTGACCTCTTATAATGTCATATGCGATCTTATCCACATCGTGTGTGGACATACCCGGCTTTATCTGATCGCGGCATGCCTTGAAGACTTCCTGCAGGATCTTGCCGGATTCCTTCATGAGCTCAAATTCTTCGTTCGTAAGAACTTCTATCATTTAATACTCCATTCTAAGGCTTAATTTAAGCCCAGCTTCGCAAGACCTTCCTCAATGCTCTTGATGCAGGTCTCGGAATCAACATTGTTATTACCTTCTACGATTATGCCCCTTGCCTGGTAAAAATCAATAAGAGGCTGTGTGTTCTCCTTGTATGTTGCAAGTCGCTTTGCAACTGTCTCCTCGTTGTCGTCGCTTCTCTGGATGGTCTTGCCGCCGCAGGCATCGCAGACACCTTCAACCTTGGAAGGCATGTACTTAACGTTGTAGCTTGCACCGCACTTCTCGCAGACTCTTCTTGTGGTAACTCTGTCCATGATGACCTGATCGTCAGTTACGACATAAACGACAGCGTCGATCGCAGAGCCTGATGCCTTGAGCATCTCATCTAAAGCCTCAGCCTGCTTGATGTTTCTCGGGAAACCGTCAAGGATATATCCCTTCTCGCAGTCAGGGTCCTTAAGTCTGTCTTCTACCATTCTGATGGTTACATCGTCAGGAACCAGAGCGCCCTGATCGATATAAGACTTTGCTTCGATACCTAAGGGAGTCTGCTCCTTGATGTTGTATCTGAACAGATCGCCTGTGGAGATGTGAGCTAAGCTATATCTCTCCTTGAGGACTGCTGCGCTTGTTCCCTTGCCTGAACCGGGTGCACCTAAGATTATGAGTTTCATATCTGATACCTTCTTTATCTTTTATTATTCTTTGAATACTTATTCTTCTTGGCTTCTCTGCCGGACTGCTTCAAAGCTTCGTTGTTGTCCCTGATGCCGTTGTCTAAGAGGATCTTCGTCTCCATGAGACCGCCTGCCACAACAAGGCTTATGATGCCTGCATGCCATACGAGACTGAGCTTGGGGGCGATGCTGATGAGCATCGGGATCGCGCTCAAAATGATCAGGAATGCGGCATTGGCAACATTGATATTTGTATATGTGTTCATCAGGTACTGAGATGTGGCCTTACCGGGTCTTATACCCTGGATATATCCGCCATACTGCTTGATCTGATTTGCGATGTCTATCGGGTTAAACTGTATCATCGAGAAGATGTATGTGAACATGGATACGAAAAGAACATACATTACGATGAACAGGATATTTGAAGTATATTCACCTGCACCGAGTGCAAGACCCTGATCGGGCTTTGTCGATACGGTAACTACTATAGAAGCCCAGAGCAGGAGGATCGTCATGGAATATACGATGGGCATGATGCCTGCCTGAGTGACTTTCAACGGGATCACCTGATTCTGCATTCCGTACTGCTTCATGCCGACAGTCTTCTTCTGGAAGAGTATGCGGATCTTCTTCTCTGCGAGATTTACATAAACTGCAAATACGATGAATACGAGAAGTATCACTGCAAGTACAATGGGAAGAGCGATCTTATAGCCGCCTTCGCTGCCCTCTATCGCCTGCTTGAACATGTGAGGCAGAGCTCTTACTATGGCAGCGATTATAACGATCGTGATACCGTTGCCTACGCCCTTTGAGTTTATAAGCTCAACGCACCAGCCGCAGAAAGCCGCACCTGCTGCAACCGTAAGTCCTGCAAGACCGATAGCAAGAACAAAAGGCATCTGATCCGTGACGCAATTCCGCGCACCTACGGCAAAGAGTACTGCATAGATAACATCCATGCCGAGTGCTACGAATCTTGTGATCTTTGTGATTATCTTGCTGCCCTCGTCACCTAACATTGCAAGGTTCCTGAGTTTGGGGATCGCGATGGTCGCTATCTGCATTACGATCGAAGCAACAAGGAAGGGATAGATTCCAAGTGCCGTTATTGCACCGTTATATAAAGCTTTGCCGCTGAGCACATTGAGGAGAAGACCGTAGTCGCCCCAGAGTCTTACATGTTCGCATATTGCGCTGTGAGACAGGCCCGGGATCGGAACGAGTGTCAGCACATACATCGCTGAAACTATAAGGAACGTGAACAATAACTTCTTCTTAAGTTCCGGTACCTTATATGCTTCGGTTAAAGTTGACATCGATTAGTTCTCCTTATTCGCATAAATATAGCCTTTGTATTATATCGCATCCTACGCAAATTTAAAGCGAAAAAAACCGCGTTCCATACAAGAACGCGGTTTTTTAGTTAAATAGTTAAACCTTGATCTTACCTCTTGCCTGTCTTGATGGTAAGGTTGTCGAGGAATCCCTTAGGGGATCTTACCTCAAGTTCACCTTCAACCTTGACGATGAGGTCGTTGGCAACACCTGTAAGGATCAGTACGGATGTACCTGCGAACCAGACATTCTCAAATCCGGTAAGGATACCGATGATCGTAGGAACGATACATACGAGGATAAGGAATACTGCTTCGATCCAGTTGAGTCTGCCTGCAGTTGACTTGATAAAGTCTGTTGTAGGCTTACCTGCTCTGATACCGCTGATCGTACCACCATTCTTGTTGATGTTATTCGCGATCTCTACCGGATGGAACTGGATCGCAGAATAGAAGAATGTGAATGCGATGATGAGCAGGAAGTATGCGATGTAATACCATACGCTGCCTGTAAAACCACGGAGCCATACTACGACCTTATTCTCACTTGTCGTGAAGAAAAGTGATGTAACGATCTGAGGAACCGCGAGAAGTGACATTGCAAAGATTACAGGCATAACACCGGACATGTTGACTTTAAGAGGGATATAGTCCCTGTTACCGCCACGCTGCTGTCTGCCGATTACCTTCTTAGAGTACTGAACAGGGATCCTTCTCTCTGCATTCTGTACAAAGAGAACGAATACGATGATGAGTACTGACACCATTGCAACAGCTATGAATACAAGAATTCCGATGAGGATCCCTGCTACAGCTGAATCAAACTTGCCGCTGATCTCTACCGCTTTGAGGTAAAGAGTCTGAGCCATCTGGGGAAGTCTTGTAACGATACCGGCGAAGATTATGAGCGATACACCGTTTCCGATACCCTTATCGTTGATCTTCTCACCGAGGAATACGACCATTGCCGCACCTGCAGTGAAGGATACGATGATGAGAGCTGCGTTGATCCATGTCGGAAGACTTGAGATCATTGCGCTTCTTGTTGAGTAGCAGAACAGGCAGGACTGCACAAATGCAAGTCCGATCGCCGAATAACGTGTGATCTTGTTCATCTTCTTACGGCCGGACTCACCCTCTTTGGACATATCCTCGAGAGCGGGGATTACAACTGTAAGAAGCTGGATGATGATGGAAGCGTTGATGTAAGGTGATACACCCATGGAGAGTATCGAGGCGTGGTAAAGACCGCCGCCCGATATGATATCCATGATGCTTCCGAGCTGTCCCCACTGCTGAATGAGACTTGTGAATGTTTCACCATCAAGTCCCGGAACAGGAACAAGACCGCCCAGCATAAAGAGGCCTAAGATCATGAAGGTATAAAGCAGTCTCTTGCGTATAGACTCTACACGTAAAGCGTTTACTGCCGTATCGAAAATACCGTTCATGCTTTTTATACCTCCGTTGCAGTGCCTCCGGCACTTTCAATCTTCTCTTTTGCAGAAGCTGTGAACTTAGCAACCTTAACGTCGAGCTTCTTTGTGAGCTCACCGCCGCCTAAGATCTTGATACCATCGTTTACCTTAGGTACAGAGATGATACCCTTGTCTGCAATAGCCTGAGCAGTTACTTCGCTGCCGTTATCGAATACTTCGAGAGCAGAAACATTGATCTCGATGTACTGGGGTGCAAAACGCTTATTGTTGAAGCCTCTCTTAGGGAGACGTCTGTAAAGGGGCATCTGACCACCTTCGAAACCGGGACGAACACCACCGCCTGAGCGTGCGTTCTGACCCTTGTGTCCGCGGCCAGCTGTCTTGCCGTTGCCGGAACCCGGACCGCGACCCTTACGATAAGCAATCTCGTTGCCGGCAGAAGTCATTTCATTAAGTTTCATATCTTCTATAGACCTCCGTTAAATTTCTTCGCAAGCTACGTAGTGCGAAGCGGTTGTAACCATTCCGCGGATAGCTGCATTGTCAGCCTTCTCTACGGACTGACCGATCTTCTTAAGTCCGAGAGCTGCGATAGTAGCCTTTTCCTTAGATCTAGCCTTGTTGGTACTCTTTACCAATGTGATCTTTAAGTTACCCATTTGTAAAGTCCTCCTTATCTGATCTCGTTAATTGACTTACCGCGAAGTCTTGCAACTTCCTCGATAGACTTAAGGCTCTTAAGACCTTCGATAGTTGCGTTAACCATGTTGTTGGGGTTGTTGGATCCGATAGACTTTGTACGGATATCCGTGATACCTGCGAGTTCGCAAACTGTACGAACAGGACCACCTGCGATAACACCGGTACCTGATGCAGCCGGCTTCATAACGATCTTAGCTGCAGCGAATTCACCGAGTGTCTCGTGAGGGATGGTTCCGTTAACTGTAGATACAGTAACGATATTCTTCTTTGCTTCCTCGATACCCTTTCTGATGGCATCCGGAACCTCGGTTGACTTACCGATACCCTTACCTACACGACCCTTCTTGTCACCTACGACAACGAGGGCTGCGAAACGCATATTCTTACCGCCCTTAACAGTCTTGGAGACACGGCCGATATGAATAACTCTCTCTTCAAATTCTTTCTCTTCTCTGGATTTGTTCTTAGAATCAAAAGCCATTAAAATTCTCCTCCTGTATCAGAAATTAAGGCCGGCCTGTCTTGCTGCATCAGCAAGAGCCTGGACTCTTCCGTGATAAAGATATCCGCCGCGGTCGAAGACTACGTCCTTGATATCCTTAGCAATTGCGCGCTCTGCAACGAGCTTACCTACTGCGGAAGCTGCCTCGATGTTGCTGCCGTTCTTTAAGTCACCCTTTATCTCCTTGTCGAGTGAAGAAGCGGATGCGATTGTTACACCTGCAACGTCGTCGATAACCTGAGCATAAATGTGGCTGTTACTTCTGTATACACAGAGTCTGGGGCAGTCAGCAGTGCCTGAAATCTTCTTTCTGACACGAGCATGCTTTCTAATACGAATCTTGTTCTTATCAATCTTACCGATCATATATGTCTGCCCTCCTTACTTACTTCTTAGCACCAGTCTTGCCTTCCTTGATGATAAGGTGCTCACCGGCATACTTAATACCCTTGCCCTTATAAACATCAGGAACTCTGAGGCTGCGGATCTTTGCTGCAGTCTCACCTACAAGCTGCTTGTCGGCGCCGGATACTGAGATAACATTATCCTTAACGTCGATCGTAATACCCTCGGGCTCAGTCATCTCAATGGGGTGAGAATAACCAAGGTTGAAGACAACCTTGTTGCCCTGCTTTGTTGCTCTGTAACCTACACCGTTGATCTCGAGGTTCTTTGTGAAACCTTCTGATACGCCGATGACCATGTTGTTGATCAGGGCTCTTGTGAGGCCGTGGAGTGCTCTGTGATTCTTATCATCAGAGGGACGCTCTACAATGATTTCCGCGCCTTCCTGCTTAACACTGATGTCGGGATGTACATCGAGCTCGAGTGTGCTCTTTGCACCCTTTACAGTGATGTGATGGCCGTCGATCTTAATATCAACGCCCGCAGGAATAGCAATCGGTTTTCTACCAATTCTTGACATATTATTTTCCTCCTGCTCTTAAGATTAAGCGCCCGAATGGTATGTCGCCTTAAACGGGGCTTTTCAGAGATGTATAAACATCTTAAAGGCAACCACTGTGGGTTACCTTCAAAACGCTATTACCAAACGTATGCGAGAACTTCGCCGCCGATTCCGAGCTTTCTTGCTTCCTTATCGGTCATAACACCCTTGGAAGTAGAGATGATGGCAATACCGAGACCGCCAAGAACTCTGGGGAGCTCTTCCTTGCCTGCATAAGTACGAAGACCGGGCTTGGAAATTCTCTTGATGCCTGATATTACATGCTTTCTGTCGGAATACTTAAGTGTTACCTTGATAACACCCTGTGTATTGCCTTCGAGGCACTCAAATCCTTCGATGTAGCCTTCGTCAGCTAAGATCTGGGCGATAGCCTTCTTCATATTTGACTGCGGGATTTCTACAGTAGCGTGGCCTGCTGAGCCAGCGTTGCGGATTCTCGTAAGCATATCTGCAATTGCATCTGTAATCTGCATTATTCTTTCCTCCTGTTTGATTGACAGTTAATTTTAGGGGATTCTTACCAGCTGGCTTTGCGAACACCGGGAATCTCACCCTTGTAAGCCGCATCGCGGAAACAAAGACGGCAGATGCCGTACTTACGGATGTAACCGTGAGGTCTTCCGCAGAGCTTGCAACGATTGTGCTGCTGGGTTGAGAACTTAGGCGTCTTCTGTGACTTAAGAATCATTGACTTCTTTGCCATTTATAATATCCTCCAAATTATTTACGGAAAGGCATGCCCATGAGCTGAAGCAGCTCGAATGCCTCTTCATCTGTTTCGGCAGTCGTAACGACGATGATATCCATACCACGGATCTTGTCGATCTTATCGTAATCGATCTCAGGGAACATGAGCTGCTCCTTGATACCCATAGCATAGTTACCGTGACCGTCAAATGAGTTAGGGTTGATGCCGCGGAAGTCGCGTACACGGGGAAGAGCGATGCTGATGAGCTTATCGAGGAAGTAATACATGTTATCTCCTCTTAAAGTTACCTTACAACCGATCTTCATGCCCTCTCTGAGCTTGAATGCTGCGATTGACTTTGTGGACTCAGTAGCTATAGGCTTCTGGCCTGCGATGATTCCCATATCACGCATAGCAGCGTCCAATGCCTTCGGGTTATCCTTAACCTCGCCGACACCCATGTTAAGAACGATCTTGTCGATCTTGGGGATCTGCATGCATGAGCTGTACTTAAACTTCTCCTGAAGGGCAGGTGCTACTTCAGATGTGTACTTATCTTTTAATCTGGACATCTAATTACTCTCCCTTCTTTGCCTTGGATACGGTGTCGATAACTTCACCGGATCTCTTTGCGATTCTTGACTTGGAACCGTCTTCGTTAACTCTGTAGCCAACTCTTGTAGGCTTGCCTGTCTTAGCATCAACGAGCATTACATTGGAAGCATCGATAGATCCTTCACGCTCGATCCTGCCGCTGGGTGCGCCCTGAGTTCTGGCCTTCTGGTGCTTAGTTACCATGTTTACGCCTTCAACGAACACTCTGCCCTTCTTAACGTCAACACCGATAACCTTGCCCTTTGCACCCTTGTCCTTGCCGGAAATAACGATAACCTCGTCACCATTCTTTACATGAATACTTTTAGCCATTGTTATTCCTCCTTAAAGAACTTCCGGTGCAAGAGATAAGATCTTCATGTAGTCCTTATCTCTGAGCTCTCTCGCGATGGGTCCGAAAATACGGGTACCACGAGGGTTCTTATCTTCCTTAATGATAACTGCAGCGTTCTCATCGAACTTAATGTAAGATCCGTCAGCACGTCTAACGCCCTGCTTTGTACGAACTACTACAGCCTTAACAACGTCACCCTTCTTGACCATACCGTTAGGAGCAGCGCTCTTAACGGAGCAAACGATTACATCACCGATGTTAGCGTACTTTCTCCAAGAACCGCCAAGGACCTTGATGCAAAGAAGCTCGCGTGCTCCTGTGTTGTCGGCAGATCTAAGTCTGGATTCAACCTGAATCATGATATATCCTCCTTAATTCTCTGCTTACTTAGCCTTTTCAATGATCTCGACGAGTCTCCAACGCTTATCCTTGGAGAGAGGGCGAGTTTCCATAACCTGAACCTTATCGCCGATATGAGCAGCATTCTCTTCGTCATGTGCCTTGAGCTTATAGGTTCTCTTCATAATCTTTCCGTAAATAGGGTGCTTAACGTGCTCTACAACGGAAACTGTAATTGTCTTATCCATCTTGTCGGATGAAACTAAGCCGACTCTGGTTTTTCTAAGATTTCTTTCAGCCATTTGAGCCTTCCCCCTTACTTATTAGCAGCGAGTTCCTGCTCGCGCTTGATTGTCATTACTCTTGCGATGTCACGCTTAACCTGAGCGATCTGTGCAGGATTCTCAAGCTGGTTTGTTGCGTGCTGGAAGCGAAGCTTAAAGAGTTCTTCCTTGAGAGAAGAAAGCTCGCTGTTCAGCTCTTCAGTTGACATTTTACGAATATCTTCAACCTTCATTTATGCTTCCTCCTTCTCTCTTACGATAAACTTTGTCTTGCAGGGAAGCTTGTGGCCTGCAAGTCTCATTGCTTCTCTTGCGTCTTCCTCGGATACACCGGAGATCTCGAATAATACTCTGCCCGGCTTAACAACTGCGCACCAATACTCGTTTGCAGCCTTACCTGAACCCATTCGGACCTGAGCAGGCTTCTTGGAAACAGGCTTATCAGGGAAGATCTTGATCCAAACCTTACCGCCTCTCTTGATGTATCTGTTGATCGCGATACGGGCAGCCTCGATCTGATTTGACTTGATCCAGCAGGGTTCGAGTGCCTGGATACCGAACTCACCATAGGAAACGAAGTTTCCACGGGAAGCCTTACCCTTCATGCGGCCTCTCTGCTGCTTTCTGTACTTTGTTCTCTTAGGAAGTAACATTAAGCCTTTCCTCCTTCGCCGTTAGCTGCAGTCTTCTTGTCGAAAACCTCGCCCTTATAGATCCACACCTTAACGCCGATACGGCCGTAAGTTGTGTCTGCCTCAGCAAAACCGTAATCGATATCTGCACGGAGTGTCTGAAGCGGGATTGTACCCTCGTGATATGTCTCGGATCTTGCGATCTCTGCGCCGCCTAATCTGCCGGAGCACTTAGCCTTGATTCCGAGAACGCCCTGCTGCTTCATAGCCAGCTGCATTGATCTCTTCATTGCTCTTCTGAAGCTCTGACGATTCTCAAGCTGGGAAGCGATGTTCTGAGCTACGAGTGTAGCATCTGAATCAGAATTCTTGATAACTTCGATATCAACTGTGAATGTTCTCTTCTGATCCTTCTTAACGTTCTTGTTGAACTCTCTGTTAAGAGCATCCTTGAGCTCTACTCTGCCGGATCCCTTATCACCGCCAACCAATGAAGGCCTTGCAGTCTTAACGATAACGTTGATCTTGTCGTTACCCTTACGATCGATGATGATATCGGATACGCCTGCAACATTGCTGCGGCTCTCATCAACGGGCTTCTTGGAGTTCTTTCTTGCGATAGGCTCAACTGCCTTTAAAACGAACTCGCGGATCTTTCTGTCCTCAACGAGAGTATCGCCGAACGTCTTCTTATCAGCGTACCAATGAGCATTCCAGTCATCGATTACGCCTACTCTTAAACCATGCGGGTTAACTTTCTGACCCATGCGAATTCCTCCTTATACTCTTTCTTTGAGAACAACAGTGATGTGGCTTGTTCTCTTCTTGATCGAACTTGCGGATCCTCTAGCCCTGGGGATGTAACGCTTAAGTACAGGGCCCGGATTAGCAATAGCAGTCTCTACGTAAAGGTTCTCTCTGTTAAGACCGAAGTTGTTAACAGCGTTAGACTCAGCTGACTTAAGAACCTTAGCGATTACAGGAGATGCTGCCTTAGGTGTATATGTGAGGATTGCATAAGCATCGTCAAGGGACTTACCCTTAATGAGATCAGCAACAACTCTAACCTTACGGGGAGCGATCCTGATGTACTTTGCCGTAGCAATACCCTGATCCCTACCCATGCCGAGAAGCTTTCTCTGCTTCTTGGTAGGAGTGGGAAGCTTGTTAGACTTCTTCGAGGGAGCCGCATAAGCCTTAAGAATCTCTTCGCGGTTGTTCTCGATATTATCTCTGCTCAAAATAATCTTTTCCACGATGCTCCTCCTTAGCCGTTATTAGCTGATTTCTCATTGCTGGTGTGGCCGCCGAACTTACGTGTAGGTGCGAACTCACCGAGCTTGTGGCCTACCATGTCCTCTGTAACATATACAGGTACATGCTTATGACCATCGTATACAGCAATTGTATGGCCTACGAACTCAGGGAAGATTGTGGAAGATCTTGACCATGTCTGGATGAGGTTCTTCTCACCTGACTCGTTCATAGCCTGGACCTTCTTCATGAGAGCGTCCTGTACGTAAAAGCCTTTTTTAGTTGATCTACTCATTTGACGCTACCTCCTTAACCCTTTCTGCTCTTAACAATATACTTGTTAGACTGCTTCTTCTTATTACGTGTCTTCTTACCCAATGTAGGAACACCCCAAGGTGTAACAGGGCCGGGAAGACCGATAGGTGACTTACCTTCACCACCGCCGTGAGGGTGGTCGTTAGGGTTCATTACTACACCTCTTACGGAAGGTCTGACGCCTGCATGTCTTGACTTACCTGCCTTACCGAGCTTGACATTCTCATGCTCAGCATTGCCGATCTCACCGATCATTGCGCGGCATACTTCTGAAACGAGGCGAACCTCACCGGAAGGAAGACGGATCTGTGCAAAGCCGTTCTCCTTAGCCATAAGCTGTGCGGAAGCACCGGCTGTGCGTGCCATCTGAGCGCCCTTACCGGGGTTGAGCTCTACGCAGCAGATTACTGTACCTACAGGGATTGCTGAAATAGGGAGCACGTTACCTGTGAGGATATCTGCCTTAGCACCGGACTCTACTGTATCGCCTACCTTGAGGCCTGCAGGAGCCAGGATGTATGACTTTGAACCGTCTACATACTGGATGAGAGCGAGGTAAGCTGTTCTGTTAGGATCGTACTCGATTGCCTTAACTGTAGCCTTAACGCCTTCCTTATTTCTCTTCCAGTCAATGATTCTGAGCTTTGTACGGTTACCGCCGCCGATGTGGCGAACAGTGATGCGGCCATAAGAATTACGTCCGCCTGTCTTCTTTCTAGCCTTGAGAAGACTCTTCTCGGGAGCTTTCTTGGTAAGTACGGAATAATCCGCAACTGCCATCCCTCGAACTGCCGGAGAAGTAGGCTTAAATGTTTTTACTGCCATTATCTAAATCCTCCTTTACTGGCCGAAACCGAATTCTTCGATGGATGTCTTGTACTTAGCACCGTTATCGGTAGCCTTGCCACCCTTACCGAGGTAAGAAGTTGCCTTACCCTCTGTGTCGATAGTAACAACAGCCTTCTTGTAAGCTGCTGTCTTACCGAGCTGGTAACGCTGACGCTTTACCTTACCGTCGAAGTTAGCGATATTAACGCTTGTTACCTTAACGCCGAAGAGCTTCTCAACAGCGTCCTTGATCTCTGTCTTGCATGCCTGGGGAGCAACGATAAATGTATACTTGCCCTGATCTGTGATCATCATTGACTTCTCAGTGATGACAGGCTTAATGATTACATCATAGGGTGTCTTCATGAATAGACCTCCTCAATCTTCTCAACAGCTGCCTTTGTAGCAACGAAGCTGTCGTACTTTAAGATGTCGAAAACATTGATCGTGTTGACATAAGCCGTCTTAACGTCCTTGATGTTTCTTGCAGAAAGTACTGCGTTCTTGTCTGTAGCTTCGAGAACGATGAGAGAGGAAGCACCTGCTCCGATGTCCTTGAGAGCCTTAGCAACTGTAGCTGTCTTGATCTGCTCGAGATTCATGTCTTCGAGAACGATCATCTTGGAATCAGCAACCTTTGAAGAGAGAGCTGACTTAAGAGCAAGTCTTCTAACCTTCTTGGGAACTGTGTATGTGAATGATCTGGGGTTGGGTCCGAAGATTACGCCACCGCCAACATACTGAGCGGAACGTGTGGAACCATGTCTTGCACGACCTGTTCCCTTCTGTCTGTAGGGGCGCTTACCGCCACCTGATACTTCGGATCTTGTCTTTGTCTTCTGTGTGCCCTGACGACGGTTAGCGAGCTGGTTTCTTACAACGACAGACATTGCATCCTTGTTAGGCTCAATGCCGAAGATTTCGTCTGAAAGATCCATTGAACCCGTAACGGCACCGCTGAGATTTTTAATATCAATTTTAGCCATTATTCAAGTCCTCCGCTTATTTAACCGACTTAACTGTGTTGCTGATTGTAACAACGCCGCCCTTAGGGCCCGGAACTGCTCCTCTTAATACGAGGATTCCTCTCTCGCCATCAACCATAACAACGCTTAAGTTCTGAACTGTGCAGTTAACTGCGCCCATATGTCCAGGCATCTTCTTGCCGGGTACAACTCTACCCGGTGTAGATGTAGCGCCCATAGAACCGACTCTTCTGTGATACATTGAGCCGTGACCTGAAGGACCACCCTTCTGACCGTGACGCTTGATGTTACCCTGGAAGCCCTTACCCTTGGATGTACCGGATACGTCAACATGATCGCCTACTGCGAACATATCGGATACCTTGATCTCCTGGCCAAGTGCATACTCCTCGTCGGGTGTGAACTCACGGATATATCTCTTTACCTCTACGTCAGCCTTCTTGAACTGACCCTTGTCCGGCTTATTCACGAGTTTCTCGCGAATTTCGCCTGATGCGACCTTACAAGCTACATAGCCGTCGGTCTCAACCGTCTTGTTCTGGAGCACGTACATGGGCTCGCAAGCAATAACGGTAGCCGGGATTACATTACCGTTCTCATCGAACAGCTGTGTCATGCCGGCTTTTTTGCCAATGATGAATTTGCTCATTCTTTTTTCCTCCTGTTTTTGGTTATTGGTTCGCCTTTGTTGTGACTGGCGGCGAACATGACCGCAAAGCTTCGGTATTGGCAGCCTCAGCTTTGCCATATGCCCTGTAAGGCTCTATATAAGTAATTATTTGATCTTTACTTCTATAGAAACGCCTGCAGGTAAATCAAGCTTGCCTACGTCGTCCATCGTGCGTGCGGACGGTGTGTAGACATCGATGATCCTCTTGTGTGTTCTCTGCTCAAACTGCTCACGTGAATCCTTGTTTACGTGGGGTGAACGAAGGATAGTGATGATCTCCTTCTCTGTAGGAAGGGGGATCGGACCTGAGAAGCTTGCGCCCTCTCTTGAGAGTGCGTCAACGATGAGCTTTGCGCTATCGTCTAAGAGCTTGTGGTCGTAAGCCTTGAGCTTGATTCTGATCATGTTTGACTTTGATGCCATTTCTTTGGTCTCCTTTAAGCTGTATTTTGTCTCAACCTTTACGGGCGTGTCTTTGTGTTCCATTCAAAAACCCAGTTGACCAGTTACTGTTATTAACAGCACTTTGGGGCTCCGGGCAAGTGTCTATGTTACACAAGCTTCGTCTGTTTTTTTGGTCAGACAATTGCAGGAAATCTTTGTTCCTACATCGGCTCCTCCGAAGTTACCCGCCTCCAAACCAAGCTTATGTCGGGGCGGCAATCTCCGAATTCATTGCCTTTGCACGCTAAATTGGCTCGCCAACGCAACGCGCAAGAGAGATTTTACTATCCGTTATTGGATTTTGCAAGTGTTTTTTTATAAATTTGTGAACTTTGTAAGATAAAGGACCAAAAAACTGATAAAGATCAGCTCTGAGCAAGCAATTCCGCTATTTCCGCGGGCTCAAAATGGTAGCTCTTATTGCAGAAATGGCACTGAGTTGTTATGCCCTTCTCATCTCTTACGAGTTCTTCCAAGTCTTTCCTGCCTAAAGCTGCAAGTCCTTCGCTCATACGCTCCTTGCTGCAGGTACACTCAAAGGATACGGGTGCGCCTGACAGATACCTGAGATCAGGATCGCCCATGAACAGGTCGAGGATCTTTGCGGGAGTAAAGCCTTCAGCAAGAAGGAAGGAGATCTCGGGGAAATCCTTTGCCCTTGCTTCGAGATAATCGATCTCGCTATCGCCTGCTCCCGGGAGGAGCTGTATCATGAGACCGCCGCTGTGGGTGACCTCGCCCTTTTCGATAAGGACGCCGAGAGAGACTATTGAAGGTGTCTGCTCTGATTTAGCAAGATAGTATGTAAAATCCTCTGCGATCTCACCTGATATGAGCTCGGTCGAGCCTACATAGGGCTCCTTGAGGCCGATGTCCCGGATAACGGTGAGTGTTCCCTCGCCTACCGCAGCACTGACATTGATCTTGCCGGGTCTGTAGTATTCCGTGGGAATATTGTTTTCTACCGGGTACGCTCTTACCTTGAAGCCGAAGTCGGTAACGCAGGTGATGCCGCCCAGGGGACCGTTGCCCCTTAAGACCGTGGTCTGCTTATCGGTGGGACGCTTCATGGATTCGGATATGAGAAGAGAGCCCGTGATGAACCTGCCCAAAGCCGCAGAAGCCGCACTCGTGGTCTCGTGTATCCTGCAAAGCTCGGATGTTGCAGCGGACGTGTTGATCGCGATGCACTTAACGAGGCCGCCTAAGCCCTCTGCTATAACTATATGGTCCCTGGTTGTATCTTCCGGTGCACCCGGAACATAGTATGGATTCTCGATCATATCATTCCTTTATAAATACCATGAAGGTTCTTTCTTCGTCTTCTGATAAAGTGCCCGCAAGCTTAAGCCCTGCACTGTTTGCCATCTGCTCAAGCTCTGCCATAGGATAGTACTTCTCAACGAGGTCGCCGTCAAATCTGTCGTACGCACCATCTGCTCTTAATGTAAAGAACGTGAGCTCGGCGGTATTGATCCCCGTCTCCCTGTCGTATCTGTTGAGCCAGAGTAAGGTGAAATCCTCGTAATCCTCGTAGAAGATATTGTCTCCTAAGGTCTCTTCCAAATGCTTTTGCGTGATCACGTCGAAAATGAACACGCCGCCCGAATTAAGATAAGCCGAGACTTTGCTGAAGATCCTCTTAAGAGCCACTTCGTCCGTTATGTGATCTAAAGTATCGAGCAAAGACAGGAAGCAGTCGCATTTTTGGGGGATCTCAAAGTCCGTGATATCTTGAAGGCTCCATAAGATCTTCCCTTCCGGATCTTTGGAGGAAGCGAATGCGAGCATGCCTTCAGCTGAATCGATTCCCGTTATGGAATACCCCTTATCTGCAAGAAGGACATCTACAGAGCCGGTTCCGCAACCGAGATCGGTTATCGTCTTGCACTCTATAGAAGAATATTTCTTAATAAGACCGTCAAGGAGGTCTGCCCAGTGAGGGCAATCCATATCGCTCTGCATCTCATCGTAATGCATCGCGAGCACGTCGTAGAAGTTATATTCCATATCAGGGCAGATAATCCAGAGGATTGTAGCGGGTGCCGTTGACTCTTACTTCGAAGTGGAGATGTGAGCCTGTGGATGTACCCGTGCTGCCCATCTCGCCTATAGCCTGTCCTGCGGATACCGTCTGACCTACACTTACCGTTATGTCTCTTGCGTGACCGTAGAGTGTAGTAACTCCGTTGCCGTGGTCGATTATGCAGTAGTTGCCGTAGCCCGAGCCGCCCGTGTTCTGTCCTTCAACAGGCTCAGATACGGAAATAACCGTGCCGGATGCTGCTGCCATAAGGGTTGAGCCGTAACCTGCCGCTATATCGATACCGGTATGGAGCTTCCACGTACCGTATACGGGATGCCATCTGTAACCGAAATAAGAGCTTACATATCTTGTGTTTGTTGGCCAGACAAAGGATACGCTGACCGAAGGTGAAGCAGGAAGCGACGGAGCTCCGTTCGAAGAAGATGCCGGTGTGGGCGTCGGAGTTGCCGTTGCTGCAGGAGCGTCACCTGAAGAAGAAGTCGGATCGGTTGAAGATGTTGCCTGCGTAGCCTGAGTCTCAGGTACGGGCGTAGGTGTTGCCTGCTGGGCTGCATACTGATCCTGCAATGACCTTACCTGATCGTCCATGCTGTCTGCATAAGCAGAGAGCTGATCTTCCTGCATCTGCCAGGATGACAGCTGCGTGGACACATCGGATAAAGTATCCTCTGTTGTTGCGATGAGGACCGCGAGTTCGTCTAACTGGCGCTGCTTCTCATCTGCCACGGCCTGCATGTCCTCAGCTTCCTGGAGCTTGATCTCCTTCTGGAGCTCTGCATCGTCTAAAGCGATCTGCATCTGATCTATTGCCTGGACATCAGCGTCTGCAATGAGAGTGATTATCTCCATATTTGTGAAGAAACCTGCGATATTGTCTGATTCGAGTAATACCTCAAGAGTCGACTTGTTCTGGTATTCGAACATTACGGATACTCTCTCCTGGAAGAGGAGCTGCTGGGCAGCAAGTGTCTCTTCAGCCTGGATATAGTCGTCTAAGGCCTGAGCCTTTGCTTCGAGCGCTGCTTCGAGCTGTGCTGCGATAAGCTCGTACTGTGCCTTCTGAGCTTCGTTTGCTTCGTTGAGCTCGGCAAGTTCACCTGAGAGTCTGTTCCTCTGAGTCCTTAACTGACTTACCATGTCAGCTGCATGCTGAGCCTCAGCTCTCGCATTGTCCCTGTCGTTTCTTGCCTGCTCGATATCTCCTTCGGATACCTCGTATTCGATAAAGGTCTCGTAGCAGTCAGTTCCTGCAACGACGGGTCTTGTAAGGAAATACATCGCTCCTGCAATAGTTACAGTTAATATGAGCGATATAAGTCCCGGTCTTAAGAACCTCTTATACATCTGATCTTCCTTCTCGAAGATCTCTTCAAGCTGTCTTTTATACTCTGACATATTTCCTCACCGATATTCCTGATCCCACAGCTCCGATGATGACACCCATCAGCACAAGGATTATGAGTTCCTGCCACATGAAGCTTCTTGTGGGGATAAGCGCATAGAAGGAGCCTTGTGATATCTGCTCCATCATATTGCGATACACCTGACGATAGATAAGTGCGGTCATGAGCCATGCGCAGACTGCACTTATGATACCTACTATGGCGCCCTCAGTTATATAAGGTAATCTTATATAGTTGTTGGTGGCACCTACAAACTTCATTATCTCTATCTCATTTGCCCTGGAATAAACTGATATCCTTACCATGTTGGATATTATGAACAGCGATATGAGGAACAATACCACGAAGGCAACGAGAGTCGTGATGTTTACGATCCTGCTCGCCCTTGTAAGGAGGTTCATTACCCTGCTCTCCTGGGAAACCTTCGATACACCGTCCAAAGTAGACAGAGAATCGCATACGCTCTGTGCCAGCGCGGGATCCGACAGCCTTATGCTGAATGTGTGGGGAAGGTACATGTTATAGTCGAAGTTATCGAGGAGTGATGCGGAAGATCCGAGATTAGCCTTGAAGTCATTGTAGTTCTCTTCAGGGGACTTCCGGATGTACTCGATAACAGCCGGGTTATTTGCAAGTGCCTGATCAACAAGGTCAAGCTGCTCTTGTGTGCACTGCAGCTTCATGTATATCTCTATAGGGGGCTTTTGTGACAGCTTGGTCATCATAGCCCTGGCGTTTACTGAGAATATAAAGAAAACACCCATGATTATCAGCATAAGGAGGATCGTCGTGATCGAAGCGATCGTAACGAGCGGGTGTCTGATGATACCCCTTATGCCCTCTTTAACAGAATTGAAAAACGCTCTAAGGCTCATCAGTCATCATCCTCCGGCATGTAATCAGGGTCTTGCCCGGGCTTAAAACCTTCGGACTTACTATTCTTCTTTGCAAGCTTAGCCTGACGCTTAGCTTCGCGCTTTGCTTCCTTCTCAAGCCTCTTGGCTTCCTTTGCACTTACAGCTGGAGCAGCTTCCTCTGCAGCAGCCTCGATCTCCTCTGCCGCTCCTTCGGGAAGCAATTCACCGTCACCGAAAACAAAACCGGGATCGGGCTGCTCAGCCTCTGCTTCAGCTTCCTGCTCGTAAGCCGGAGCTTCAGGTTCATAGGCTTCTTCGGTAAGAAGCTCTGAAGAATCGATAAATTCTTCTTCTGTTGCTATTTCAGCAGGCTCTTCGGGCATCTGCTCGGGAGCAAGATTGATCTCTATTATCTCGGGAGCATCTTCTACGGGAGCAGGTACCGGTGCGGACTCGGGCTCGCTGTCACCGAATACAAAGCCTGCTTCATCGCGGACTTCGCTGTAATCCATATCGTCGCCGAAAGAAGGCGCTCCCTCAGAAGATCTGATGGGTGCGGGTGCAGGTCTTGCCTCGAAGTGCTCCTTATTGTAGCCGGAGCTCTTCTCATCTCTTATGATTTGGCCCTTCTCGATCTCTATTACTCTCTGCTTCATCCTGTCGACTAAGTTACTGTCGTGGGTGCAGATTATTACGGTCGTCTTGTTGCCCTCCATACCATTGCGGTTAAGGTCTAAGAGCATAGCCATGATGTTCTCTGAAGTATCGGGGTCAAGGTTTCCCGTAGGCTCGTCTGCAACGATGAGCTTGGGGTTGTTTACCATCGCCCTTGCAATAGCAACTCTCTGCTGCTCACCGCCTGATAACTCCTGAGGATAAGCATTTGCTTTATCCTTAAGACCTACCGCGGAAAGGCAGATACTTACTGTGTTATTAAGGCTCTTCTTGGGAACACCGATTATCTCGCCGGCAAAGGCGATATTCTCTGCTACTGTCTTTGTCTCGATGAGACGGAAATCCTGGTAGATCATGCCGATCTGTCTTCTCAGGACAGGGATCAGGGCTCTGCTCATATCGGATATATTGAACCCGTCGATCTCCACATCGCCCTCTGAAGGAACTTCTTCGCAGGTTATACACTTGAGGAGTGTCGATTTGCCGGATCCGGACTTGCCGATAACGAAGACAAATTCTCCGTCATCGATCTTAAAACTAACACCTTTAAGAGCCTCTACCCCGGATCTGTATGTCTTCTTAACGTCAATAAATTCAATCACTTGTAAAGTTACCTTATTTTGTTATCGTTAGTGTCGTTAAGATAGTCGATGTAGGTTCTTACCATAGTTGCCATCTTAAAGAGCACAGCGTCATCAAACTTACGAAGGTCTAATCCTGTCTTGGTCTTAACCTTCTCAAGTCTGTAGACTAATGTATTTCTGTGAACGAAGAGCTCTCTTGAAGTCTCTGAACCGTTCAAGTCATTTGCAAAGAATGTGTCGATCGTCGTCCTGGTCTCCTCATCCAACTGCTTGAAAGCATCGTTGGGGAAGACTTCCTTGATGAACATCTCGCACAAAGGCTTCGGGAGCTGATAGATAAGTCTGCCGAGTCCCAATTTGTCGTATCTTGAGATATCCGTCTCACCATTGAAGATCTTGGATACCTTAAGAGCCGTCATGGCATCAGAATAAGACTTGCTTATATCCATGAATGAGGGAACTACTGAACCTATTGCTACCTTGGCATTGCAGCCCTCTGAATTGAGGCATGCGAGTATGCCGGAGCCTGTATCGTTAATGAAGGTGTCTCTTGCATCCTCACCGTTAAGTGTCTCAGACGCATCGACTATTACGATCGTTGTTGTATCGTCCATTGAGATAACCGTTGCTATCTCGGAATCGGTATAGAGATTCTGCAGGATCTCGAAGGCTTCTGCGCTGTCTTCTGCAATAGTCCTTACGACGAATACGAGTCTGGGATCCTTGCAGTCGATCTTATATCCTCTTGCTACCATCGGGATCTCGGAACGGATCTCGTTATCGAGCAATACGTTCCTGATGAAGATAGCCTTCTCGGCATCTGTGCCCTTCTCTTTTACAAGAGTCTTGAGCCATTCTGCGATAAGCTGGATGCAGACCTTTGCATCGGGATCGGTATTCTCAACATAGATAACATACTTGAGCTGCTCACCGATGAACACCTTGTGGTATGTCCTGTCTGCAGTCGATACGAAAAGATCGTCGCCGGACATTACCGCTCTGAAGGAGGGATCTAATTCATTCTCATTATCTTCAGATGTCGATGCAAGGATGTGACCTGAGGTGTCCAAAACACCGCACTGAGCGGACAGTATAGTCTTAACCTGGCGCATGCACTTCTTAATTTCTTCCATTTTGTCACCTCGCACCTCAAAAGCTTTCCTTAAATAATATTATTTTTAGGCATTTCGTGCAAGTTCGCAAAAGAAAAGCCGGATCCGACGGATCCGGCTCTATTAAATAACTTTGGAGAGTTATTGAATTAATATCAGGAAATGATGCTCTGCTCTGTATCCTTATCGAAGAGGTGGATACGGTTAGCGTCGATAGCGAGGTCAACAACCTGACCAACTGCGGACTGAGAAGTTGTAGGGTCAACTCTACATGTAAGAGGGAGTGAACCGTTAACTGTAACATAGAGGTATGTCTCAGCACCGAGCATTTCTACGACATCAACGTCAGCAGAGAATGCAGCCTCAGGGTGATCTGTAACGTATGTTGATTCGTCTGTGATAGCCTCAGGTCTTACACCGAAGATAACTTCCTGACCGTCGCGCTCCATAACTTCCTCAACAGCATATCTGTCCGGAAGCTTGATCGTAACGTTCTCGAAGGAAACGAATACGTCTGCACCCTCAACGTTGATAACAGCATTGATGAAGTTCATAGGAGGCATTCCGATGAATCCTGCAACGAATGTGTTGACCGGGTTGTCATAGAGCTCCGTAGGAGAGTCAACCTGCTGGATGAAACCGTCCTTCATAACGACGATTCT
>JAIKWA010000051.1 GCA_024685135.1 Saccharofermentans sp. | reverse complement strand
AGCGCGCTTGTGGCAAAATCAGCCTCACTGCACATCTTACCGATGGATATGATCGCGAAGTCAGTTCCGAAGTCCTGAGCTATATGAGGTTTTATGCAATCTTCGGAATTCTCATATAGAGGGCCTGCAGATTCAAAAGGCGAAGATCCTCTGGGGTATCTTACCGCAACAGGGCCCTCGCATTTATTGATCGCATAATCAAGGCAGCTTCTTAGATCCTTATAATCCCTGGGAGCAAACACTGTCATGTTGACCATGGAATTCAGATAAGAAAGGTCGATAAGACCGTGATGTGTATGTCCGTCCTGACCTACGAAGCCCGCTCTGTCTATGGCAAATACAACATGCAGGTTCATGAAGCACACATCCGTGATCATCTCATCGTATGCTCTTTGCAGGAACGAAGAATAGATTGCCACAACCGGTACATAGCCCTTAACTGCAAGACCTCCTGCCATAGTAACGCAGTGACCTTCGGCTATACCGCAATCGAAGAACCTTGTGGGGAACTTCATAGAGAAGCTGTCAAGACCTGTACCCTGAGACATTGCAGCGGTAACAGCAACGACTTTCTGGTTGGAAGCTGCTATATCCATGAGCGCACCTGCAAATGCAGATGTATAAGAACCCTTACCTGTCTTAACAACACCCTTGGAAAGATCGAAGGGTCCTACGCCGTGATAATCCGCAGGATTATTCTCAGCGGGAGCATATCCCTTACCCTTCTTGGTTACTATATGTATAAGCACAGGATGGTTGATATCCTTAACGGCTTCAAGAGCATTGATAAGATCTTCGGTGTTATGTCCGTCGACGGGTCCGTAATAGTTAAGGCCCAGATCTTCAAACATCGAAGGCTTCTTGCGGTAGAGGATAAATCTGAGGAAGTCCTTTATCGCAAGTATGACCTTGATAAAGAAACGTCCTACGATACCGAGCTTTTTGAGGAAGGATTCGGTCGTATGCTTTGCAGAGATATATCCGCTCGATATACGTACGCCTGACAAGTATCTTGAGAAACCGCCAACATTCTTATCGATGCTCATCTCGTTATCATTCAGGATGATGATCATCTTTGTCTTGGAGTGTCCTGCATCGTTCAAAGCCTCATAGGACAGGCCGCCTGTCATAGCGCCGTCACCTATAACGGCTACTACATAGTTATCCTTCTTATCGAGATCTCTGGCTCTTGCCATACCCAATGCTGCGGATATGGAAGTGGAGCTGTGGCCGGTATCGAAGCTGTCATAAGGAGATTCATTTATCCTCGGGAAGCCTGATATACCGCCCTTCTGTCTTAATGTATCGAATCTGTCGAATCTTCCCGTAAGAAGCTTATAAGAATAGGACTGATGTCCTACATCGAACACGATACTGTCCTTCCTGTAATCGAATACCGTGAGCAAAGCAACGGTAAGCTCAACAACGCCGAGATTAGAACCCAAGTGACCGCCTCTTTGAGAGACAGTCTCAAGGATCTTATCGCGAAGCTCTAAGCAAAGCTCATCCCTGTCTTTGGGAGTAAGTGCCTTAAGCGCCTCTGGCGATGTATCTTTACCAAGTATCTTATAGTCCATTATTACTTTTCTCTGTTAACAAGATAGTCTACCAAAGTCTCGTAGTCAGCTGTTCTATAACCCTTGCCGTTAAGACAGGATAAAACCTTCCTTGCTCCTTCAACTTCTTTGTTAAGGTAATCACATGCCGCATCGAAACCGAGAAGAGTTACGAATGTAGACTTCTCGTCTCTTTGGTCCTTGCCTACGTTCTTGCCTAACACCTCAGCTGAAGACGTAACATCAAGGATATCGTCTTTGATCTGGAATGCAAGACCTATATGTCCGGCAAGCATTTTAAGAAGACTGAGTGTCTCATCACCAACAACTGATGAGACAGTAGACTTATTTGCAAGATAGTAAGGAGTTACTACTGCTGATTCGATAAGAGCACCCGTCTTCTTCTCCTGAAGCTTAAAGAGAAGATCAAGGTCGATCTTCTTATCTTCGGAGGCAAGATCTATGCTCTGTCCGCCTATCATGCCGTCTATGCCTGCAAGATTTGCCATCTTATATGAAGCATAAGCATATTCGGGCTTCTCCATTGCCTTATACATAAGTCTCTCGCAGGCTGTATTGAGCAAAAGGTCACCGGCTAATATCGCAAAGCCTTCGCCGTATGCCTTGTGGCATGTAGGCTTGCCTCTTCTTAAGTCATCGTTATCCATGGCAGGAAGATCATCATGGATAAGAGAATATGTGTGGATCATCTCAAGCGTAGCCGCATAGTAGAGAACATCAGAAGATATATCAGTGCAATCGATCATCTCGGAGGTCATCTTCATCATCAGAGGTCTTAATCTCTTACCACCTGCCATAAGACTATACATAGCAGCCTTTACGGTTACATCTGAAGCCATAGAAGGATCAAATACAGATTCGAGCTCAGGCGTGATCCAACTCTCGCAGGAAGAGATCAAAGAATTAATATCTGACATATCACTCATCTCCTTCGATATTGAGCGGATCTTCGCTTCCGTTTTCCTTATTGATAATGTTTACCTTCTCCTCTACTTCCTTGAGTTTCTTATCGCAGAGTGAAGCAAGCTCTATGCCTCTCTGATAAAGCTTGATCGATTCATCGAGGGATACCTTACCCTCGTTAAGGGTAGCTACCACCTTACGAAGCTCTTCAATTGCTTCCTCGTATGTTGCCATATCAGTTGTCCTCCTTATTCTTCGAAGTGATCGTAGCATCGGCCTTACCATCTGCAAATACGATACTTATGCTGTCGCCTTTATTTATCTTATCTACTGATTCTATCGTATTACCGGAATTATCAGAAACATAAGAGTATCCTCTCTTAAGAACATTCGACGGATTAAGAGTCTCAAGCTGTTCCTTTAACCCGGATAAACCATTGCCTAAGCCGGTAAGATTACGGACCATGGAATCGTTCATGCTCGTCTTGAGCTGACCTACCAATACCTTCTGATTCTCAAAATAGGTCTCTGTGGAATAGAGCGCCTTGTGATTCCTTAAAGCATCTAATCTTGCCCTCTTATTTGCAAGATACTGCGCGATCGACATATCCAGAGTAAGCACCAGATTATTAAGATCGTTGCTGAGCTCTGAATAGCTTCCTATAACGCAATTACCTGCGCCGGTAGGTGTAGCTGCCCTGAAATCTGCGACATAATCCAAGATCGTATAATCTTCGTCATGTCCTATGGCAGATATTACAGGGATATCGCATTCAAATACTTTCCTTGCGATCCTCTCATCGTTAAAGCAGAAAAGCTCGTCGTAAGAGCCGCCTCCTCTTGCGATGATTATTACATCGACATCTCTTTTTGCCATGAAGTAATCTATTCCTGCACAGACATCAATGGGACAAAGATCACCTTGAACATTTGCAGGATATAAGACTATATCGAAATGCGTATTCTTCTTACGCATTGTATTTACAACATCAGATTTAACCTTACC
>JAIKWA010000049.1 GCA_024685135.1 Saccharofermentans sp. | reverse complement strand
GGGCGGTAATAACAGGTGTATAATATATGCTGTTTTATAAGAATATGGGTGGAGAGAAAGATGTTGAAGATCATTGCCATGATGTATGTTACCCTGATCCCGGTTATCCTTGCGGGAATCCTGGTAATGATATGGTGTAAGCTCCCGATCCTGAAGAGCCTTGCAAAACCAGTCGATCTCGGTAAGAACTTTACCGACGGCAAAAGGTTATTCGGCGACAACAAGACATGGAAAGGTATTGCAGGATACATTCTCTTCAATGTGATCTTTAATGTCTTATGGGGGCTTTTGTGCAGCAATGAGACTTTGCATAGCCTGGATTTCTTCTATCAGCATCACGAGAATACTCTGACATTCAATATACTTACAGGTGCGCTTTTGGGCTTCGGATATGCTCTTTTTGAGCTTCCGAACAGCTTCCTCAAGAGAAGGCTCGATATCACGCCCGGAAAGACCCTGAAGGGCTTTTGGAAGGTGTTCTTCATTTTCCTTGACCAGGCTGATTCCGTGTTTGGCGTTGCCCTTGTAGTCTGGCTTTTCTATCCGCTCGGGATCGGGCTTTATCTTTTGTATGTGCTGGTAGGTGCAGCTACGCATCTGATCTTGAATATGCTGCTGTATTTCATGCACCTGAGGAAAAATATGTTTTAAGGACCATTTATGTTAGTAGGATTAAACAGCGGAGATGTAGAGAATACCAAGCTTGGCAATAAGGGCAGATTCCTTTTGCTCATGAAGCACGAAAAGTTCAATGTACCCGACGGCTTTGTCTTAGACTGCGATACGTATGATGAGACGGTAAAGGGCGGTTTTGCAGAGGAGATAAGCTCCTCATTATCCAGGCTCGGTAAGGATAACGTAGAAGAGGTATCTCAAAGGATAAATGGGATATTTGATAAGATAACACTTCCTTCGGAGGTCAAAGAGGATATCAGATCCGTTCTTAGCTGCGATAAGCTCTATGCGGTCCGCAGCAGCGGCACCAAGGAGGACCTCGATGAGTTCTCTTTTGCAGGGCAGTATCAGAGCTTTCTTAACACAAAGCCCGAGGATGTACCCGGAAGGGTAATAGACTGCTACAGGTCGATGTTCTCACCTGTGATATTAAGTTACCTTGCCGACAGGAGCATCGATACATCTGATCTCAAGATGTCCGTTGTCGTGCAGGAGATGGTAGCTTCCGATAAGAGCGGCATCTGCTTTACGATCGATCCCGTGACAGGCGATGACAAGACCATGCTTATAGAAGTATCGGAGGGCCTTGGAGAAGATATCGTCAGCGGCAAGACCGTGCCCGAGCAGTATCACTATAACTGGTACGACGGATGCGAAGTTGGAAGAACTCCTGACAGCAAGCTCATATCCCCATCCAAGATAGAAGAATATGCAGGTGTTTTCGCACGCATCCAGCAGCTGTTCGGATATCCCTGCGATGTTGAATTTGCGATAAGAGATGACGTGCTTTACATACTTCAATCCAGAAGGATCACGAAGCTCAATTATGCAGGCATAACAGATGTCTGGACCACCGCGGACTTTAAGGATGGCGGCGTCTCTGCAACAGTGTGCACTCCGTATATGTGGAGCCTTTATGAGTATATATGGGAGTATTCTCTCAGAGTCTTCATTGTAGACTCCAAGATCCTCCGTGACGGGCAGCTCCCGCGCAAGCTGGGCGAGATGTACTACGGTAGGTGCTACTGGAATCTTTCTGCGGTAAAGAAGACGATGGAGCAGATAGTAGGGTATAAGGAAAGAGAATTCGACAACGAATACGGTATCGTGGGTAATTATGAAGGTGACGGCAAGGTTACCGGTGCAACGCCGAAGGTATTGCTGCACATGGTGCCGATAATCTTAAAGCAGTCTGCGCTTCTTAAGGACAGAAGAAAGAACTCCGAGCGCTATAAGCAGGAGCTTTTGGAGCTTTATTACGGTTACAAAAAGAAGCTTGATGAAGGCTTGATAGAGGATATCACCGGGGATTTTTATAAGATCACACACGATACATACCTCAGATCCGAGACCACTTATTTCCACCAGATATTCATTAATACGATACATCAGTCTCTATATAAGGAGGGACTGCTCAAGTATGTATCGGAGAGCGAGTATCTCACTCTGTTGGGAAGCATCGATAACATCTCGCATCTTCTGCCTTTCTACGATATGTGGGATATCACCAGGAAGATACGTGCAACCGAAGCTGACAAAGAGTATTGGACCAAGACTCCTGCAGGCGATATCGCAGGTGATATTAACAGCGGTGAGCATCTGCTCCCTTTGGTAAAGAAACTGATAAGCGATTACGGATACCACTCTGACAAAGAGCTCGATATCACATATCCCTGCTATTACGAGGAGCCGCAGGTCCTTATAGCAATGGTAAAGGATATGGTGCTCTTGGATGATTCCTATTCCCCCGAGAAGGATAAGGAGAAGGGCACCGCGGATTACACTTCTATCCTCGACAGCCTCAAGGGTAAGCTGTCTTCTTCAAAGTACAAAAAGGTTGAAGACAAGGTCTCCAAGATGCGCAAGATGCTCTGGTGGAGAGAGGAATTCAGGGATGTGTCCACGCGGTTCTATTACATGCTCCGTATGTACACCATCGAGTATGCAAAAAAGCTGGTTTCTGACGGCGTGCTCAGTAAGGCAGAGGATATCTGGTTCCTCAAGGTCGGGGATCTTTGGGACTATATAGACGGCAAGAAGGATAAAGAGGGCTTAAACGGCCTTATCTCAAAGAACAGAGCCTACTATAATGCCTACAGGAACTATATAAGCGACAATGAGATAGGGCATGACTTTGTAACGCTCACCGGTAATGACGGGGCAAACTCCATAAGAGGACTCGGTGCCAATAACGGCAAGGTTACGGGCGTTGCAAGGGTGATCAAAGACATTGATAATATAGACAGGTTGGAGCAGGGCGATATCCTCGTGACGAGGTTTACCGATACGGGATGGACACCTAAGTTTGCGATCTTGTCCGGGATCGTTACGGAATACGGAGGGATACTCTGCCACGCTGCGATCGTCTCGAGAGAGTACGGTATTCCTGCGATCGTTTGCTGCAAGGATGCCATGAGTAAGATCCGTGACGGACAGATCATAACGATCGACGGCGGCACGGGCATCGTTACAACAGACGGGGATGAATAAATGCTAGTAGGTAAATGGAACAGGTCTGTGATACTGACTTATGCGGGAATGGTGATCTCCGTACTGGGCATCTTTCTTGCACTTACGACGGACAAGATAAATTACGCTTTCTGCTGCCTGATGATAGCAGGTATATGTGATCTTTTTGACGGTATGGTCGCCAGAAGATGCAAGAGGACCGATGAAGAGAAGTTGTTCGGCATCGAACTCGATTCTATCGTTGATACGGTAAGCTTTGTTGCCTTGCCTGTATGTATCTTTATCGCCTCGGGACTTACTGCAATATGGGATGTGCTGATATTCATATTATTTGCTCTGGCAGGCGTTGCAAGACTTGCATACTTCAATATCGATACTGCTGACAGCAACAAAGCGGTCAAGTATTACATCGGTCTGCCGGTTACCTATACGGCATTGATATTCCCTCTTATATATCTTCTCAGCTTTCCTCTTGAAGCAGGTATCTTCATGTGGATATATAGAGCCGTTATCGTTCTGGTATCGGTATTTGAAATGCTTAAGATAAATGTTCCCAAGCCAAGGGGCATCTGGTACGGGATATTCGGAGTCCTGGCTATCGTTCTTGTTACGGTATATCTGTCATTCTTAGGGTAGTGCATGAAGATATACTTAAGGAAGAGCAAAGCTTACGAAGAGGTAGAGCAGTACGGGGCAGGGGCGCTGGACTTTCTTTATAACAACCCCATAGGACGACTTCTCCTCGGGATAGCAGTATCACCTTTTGTGTCTGACATCTATGCGTGGAAGAAATCCCGCAAAAGCTCGGTCAAAGACATACCCGGTTTTATCGCAGAGCATAAGATAGATATGAGCGATTTTGAAGACAGGGAATACGATTCTTTCTATGACTTCTTCATCCGCAGGCTGAAGCCCGGCAAAAGACCATTTGATATGGCCCCCGGAGCGCTCGTATCTCCTGCCGATTCCAAACTCCTGGTATATAAGATCGGCGAGGATACGCATATGCAGGTCAAGGGAAGGGATTACACCGCAGGCGAGATCCTTGGGGATGAAGCTTTAAGCGAATGCTTTAAGGGCGGATATGCTCTTGTGTTCCGACTCACCGTCGACGACTGCCACAGGTATTCTTTCCCCGACAGCGGCAAGGTGTTGAGCAGGAAGTACATCAAGGGCAAGCTCCACACAGTAAGCCCCCTGTCCGCAGACCATAAGATCTTCTATGAGAACACAAGAAATGTCTGCATGCTCGCAACTGACAATTTCGGCACAATGGCTTATATTGAAGTAGGAGCGATGCTCGTGGGAAGGATCGCAGATGAAGGAGCCGACCTTTTCTTAAAGGGACAGGAGAAGGGACATTTTGAGCCCGGCGGTTCGACCGTCATCCTCTTTGCAAATGGCATCAAGATAGATGACGATATAATGGAGCAGAGCGCCATGGGGATCGAGACGAAGGTAAGAATGGGTGAAAGGATAGGAAAAGCTTTATGATCAAGAGACTGCATATCTATTTCAAGGAAAGATATCCGATATTACCGAGGCTCGTCCTGGGAGTGATCCTTTTCCTTGAGATACACTTCATAATCCTTCTCAATATGGGCGTTACCTGGGACGAGGTCAAATTGGGATCTGCGGAGATAACCGGTGCGTTCACTTGCTTTGCATTCCTTTTGTGGCTCCGCGTCGCAGATGATCTGAAGGACTTCGAGACCGACAAGAGGCTCTTCCCGGACAGACCGCTGCCGAGCGGAAGAGTATATAAGAAAGATGTTATGACAGCCTGCGTCATAGTTCAGCTGATAGCAGTCGCTCTCAATGTCATATTCATGCGCGAAAATCTGATCTTCTTCGTCATCCTCTATATCTACGGATATCTCATGAGCAAGTGGTTCTTCAAGAAGAAAAAGATACAGCCGAGCCTTCCTCTGGCACTCGTAACTCATAATCCGGTCCAGGCATTCATCAATCTCTACATAATCAGCTTTACGATACAAAAGTATCAGCTCCCGGCTTTCTCGCTGACCAATATAATGGCACTGTGGACACTCTATTTCCCCGCTCTTATCTGGGAGGTGTCAAGGAAGATAAAGGCACCCAAGGATGAGAATGACTATACGACATATTCCAAGCTCTTCGGTTACAAAAAATCCACCAGGTTCGTATTGGTGCTTACGATCCTCGATATCATTACCAACTTTATCCTGGTATGGAATCTCAATAAGATCTCTGTGCTTGTGCTCGCCTTGCTCGTAAGCTGGATGACATGGAAGTTCGTTCAGTTCATGAAGGACCCCGAGAGGTTTGTCCTGGTATCCAAGGTGGAGCTTTATACCTATCTTCAGGAATCGACGATGCTGCTTACCATAGTATGCTTCATTATTTTCGGAAAGATCTGATATGTACGGAGCCAAGATCGACAATCTGATAAAGCTGAGGCAGGCCGGTTTCAATGTTCCGGCTTTTACGGTCGTGCCGTATGAGTCTGCCGTTAAAGAAGACTTTGAAGCAGAGCTTCCTTCAGAAGGAGAGCTCTTTTCCGTAAGGAGCTCAGCCAATGTCGAGGACGGTGCAAACCAGAGCTTTGCAGGTCAGTTTGAGACCTTCCTTGATGTGCCTAAAGACGAGGTCGCATCAAAGATAAAGCAGATCGTATCCTCTATAAAGAGTGAAGGCGTTAAGGCATACGCGGATTCGGCGAGTATAGATATAAGCTCGATAAAGATGAACATAATAGTTCAGGATATGATCAGGTCCGAAGTGTCCGGGGTGCTCTTTACCGCAAATCCCCAGGGAATACTGAACGAGAGCGTCATAACCGTAGGAAGAGGTCTCGGGGAAGGCGTTGTCTCATCTTCGGTCGATACGACCTCATACTATTACAACCTGACTGATAAGATATGCTATTTCGAGGGCGAGGAAGACCTGCTTGACCAGGCCCTGATAGATGAACTGATAGATACTGCGGATAAGATCAAAGCTCTCTTCGGGGAATACCTCGATATAGAATTTGCGATAGCAGCGGACAGGGTCTATATCCTTCAGGTGCGTCCCATAACGACGCTCAAGACCGATAACCCGCTCATAATGGATAACAGCAATATCGTTGAGAGCTATCCCGGGATATCGCTTCCTCTGACCACCTCCTTTGTCGACATGGTTTACAGCGGAGTGTTCAGGGGAGTGAGTGCAAGAGTCCTCAAGAACGATAAGGAACTGGCAAAGCACGAGGATGTCTTCTGCAATATGACAGGCCATGTCAACGGCCGCGTCTATTACAAGATAAGCAACTGGTACACGGTCATAAGATTCCTGCCCATGAGCAGTAAGATCATACCCATATGGCAGGAGATGATGGGTGTCAGGAATAAGAGCTATAACAAAGATGATGTGAAGATAGGCCCGTTTACCGGGATCGCCACATACTTCAACTCTGTCTATGAGATATTCAGTGCTCCGAAGAATATGCGTAAGCTCAATGAGAGATTCATTAAGATCAACGACGATTTCTATTCCAAATATGACCCCGGACTTTCCGCAACCGAGCTTACAGGCCTGTTTAATGACGTCAAGGTAAAGCTCTTCGACTGCTGGGATGTCACGCTCCTTAACGATATGTATGCTTTTATCTTCCTGGGCCTTCTTAAGTCGCGCATGAAGAAGAAATACAAGAAGGATGACAAGGAGATCAACGAGTACATAAGCGGCATCTCGGATATCGAGAGCATGAAGCCCGTCATCGAGATAACAAGGCTTGCACTTGATAAGGACAAGATGCCTAAAGAGGAATTCGATAAGGCCAAGAAGGAATATATAAGAAAGTACGGCGACCGTAATCTTGAAGAATTAAAGCTCGAATCGAGGACATTCAGGAGCACGCCCGAGCTTCTGGACAGGCGTATCAACGAATACCGTAAGGATATGGAGCGTCTTAAGAAGACCCGTGAAAGCTTTGCAAGGCAGAAGGAGACCGGTGACAGGTACGATGCCATAACAAGAGCCCTCGTTAAAAGAAGCTCTCTCGG
Organism: Saccharofermentans sp.; assembly: GCA_024685135.1. Lineage (GTDB taxonomy): Bacteria > Bacillota > Clostridia > Saccharofermentanales > Saccharofermentanaceae > Saccharofermentans. The sequence continues at coordinate 4,200 of JAIKWA010000049.1, read as the reverse complement.
AATATATAACCGTGAGATCTCAAGACTTAACAGGAGCCGCATCTACGGCATCGTCAGGCTCATCATGGACACTCTCGGCATGAGATACAAGGAGCAGGGTCTTATAGACCGTAAGAACGATATCTACTATCTTAAGATCGACGAAGCCCTGGAGCTTGCATCTGCGCCAAAGAAGATGCAGGATACCGTATCCGGCAGAAGAGATCAGTATAAGCTCTACAGGCAGCTTCCTTCTTATTCGAGGATCATCTTTGCCGAAGAGCCGTTTAATAAGCGCCATACAAGTGTTAATTGCTATCACAGGAAATGCAGGGAGAACGAGCTTTACGGCGTGCCCTGTTCAGGCGGGATAGTAAGGGGTGAAGCACTTGTCGTAAATGATCCTAAGGAAACGGACGATGTTAAGGACAAGATACTTGTAACCCGGATGACTGACCCCGGGTGGGTATTCCTTCTTACATCTGCAAAAGGACTCATCTCCGAGAAGGGATCTTTGCTGAGCCATACGGCGATAATCTCCAGAGAGATAGGTATCCCTTCGATCGTAGGGGTCAAAGATCTTCTGGATACGATACAGACAGGAGACCTTTTGGAGATGAACGGAGATAAGGGAAGGATAACGATTATAAAGAGGAGCCAAGATACATGAAGCTGGTTAAGTTCGAAAAAGAGGAGCGCTGCATAAAGGATTTCATAAAGCTCGCCGTGAAGCTGTATAGAGCGGATGAGAATATGGAAGATCCTGACAGCATAAGGAAGATCCTTATGGGGGAGCATCCCTTGAGCAAGTACTACAGCCTTGCAAAGTTCCTTGTATATGACGATGAGGATAATGTAAGAGCACGTTTTTGCATAACCTCCTACGAGGGCGATGACACTGCATATCTGGGCTTTTTCGAGTGCGTGGAGGATGAGAAGACGGCGAAGTTCCTTTTCGATTCGGCTTATGAATACTGCAGAGCAAACGGGTTTGCAAGGATAACGGGACCTGTGGATGCTTCCTTCTGGATCAAGTACAGGCTCAAGATAAACAAGTTCGGCAGGCCTTATACCGGCGAGCCCTATAACAAGGATTACTATCTCAAACTGTTTACGGATAACGGCTTTGAAGTAAAGGAGCATTACACCTCACATGCCTTCAGGAGCGTAGGTGAGGAATACCGTAATCCGAAATTCGAAGAGCACTACAAGGAGTTTACCGATGCCGGTTATGAGATCAGAAGTCCGAAGGAGGAAGAATTTGCCGAAGCAATAGAAGATGTCTACAGGCTCGTAACCGATCTTTACAGTGATTTCCCCATCTTCAAGGATGTTGAGCGGGATAGCTTCATGGAAGTGTTCATGAGCTATAAGCAGATAATGAACATGAGCATGACCAAGCTCGCTTACTACAAGGGCAAGGCAGTAGGCTTCTATGTTTCCATCCCGGATTACGGCAATCTCGTATATCACACGAATAATCCCGTTAATATCGCTAAGATACTGATGACCAGGAAGAAGCCGAAGCGGTATGTAATGCTCTATATGGGAGCCGACCGGCAGCACAGAGGTCTGGGCAAGGCTCTCGTGTATGCGGTAATGAAGGAGCTGATGGCTTCAGGTCTTCCGAGCATCGGTGCGCTCATAAGAGACGGCAAGCTCACTCAGAGCTATGCGACAGGGGATATAACAGATGTATTTGAATATGTGCTTTTGGAAAGGACGGTAAACTGATCACCATGAACGAACTCGAAAAGTTTTTGCGAAGTGACTACGCCAAGTGGAAGGATATCCCTTACCTCCACGAGATGAAGGACGGCAGTTATTACGGCATTACCTTCGGTGAGTTTATCGAGAGGGTAAATTATCTTGCCGCATATATGGTAGGGCACGGTTACAAGGGCAGGAACATCGGTATCTTCAGTCCCAATTCGCTCAGTTGGATGGTATTGGACGTAGCGATAATGAACTATGTCGGTCTGAGCATCGGTCTTGCCAAAGATTGGATGGGTGACAATCTCGATTATGCGATAGGCAAATGCGATATCACATGCCTTATGTACAGTAAGACTCTGGAAGACAGGCTGACAGGGATAAGGGATAAGTATCCCGGGGTTGAATATATCTGCATCGAAGATGAGCTTGACCGGATGATAGAAGAGGGCAGGAAGGAATGCAAAGAACTGTTCTCGCTTGAGCCTGCAGATGAAGATAAACCTGCCAAGATAGTATTTACGAGCGGCTCGACATCGTTCCCGAAGGCGGTTATGCTCTCTATAAAGAATATGTTCTCAAGCTATGAAGCTCTGGGCAGAAGGATCGATGTCGATACCAATGATGTCTGCTATCTCTTCCTGCCTTTGAACCATACCTACGGTTCGATCTTCAATTTCCTCTATTCGCTCGTGTTCGGATTTAAGATCTATCTGACAGGTGATATCAGGAACATGGCCCGGGAGATGATGCTCGTAAAGCCGACTGTTTACTGCACGGTGCCTGTTGTCTGTATCAGGTTCTGCGAGGCTTCCAAAGAGATGAATATCCCTCTTAAGGCACTCCTGGGCGGAAGGATGAGATATATCTTCATCGGAGGTGCGAGCCTGCCTTACGATATAAGAAGAGCCTTTATCGATCAGGGCATGAACCCCATGAACGCCTATGCCTTATCCGAGACCTCCTCGGGTTTTTCCATAGACTATCCGGATGTTACCGATATGGACAGTGCGGGAACGCTACTTGAATATGTCGATGCCAAGGTCATATCTCCTGACGAAGAGGGGATAGGCGAGCTCGCCATCAAGGGACCCAATGTGTTCTGCGGCTACCTGAACGATCCCGAAGCAACGGCAAGGGCCTTTGATAAGGACGGATATTTCCTCACGGGAGATCTCGGCAAGATCAAGGACAATATGGTCTATATCAAGGGCAGAAAGGATACCATGCTGGTCCTTCCGAGCGGGGAGAACGTTTCCTCCAAAAGGATAAGCGATAAGGTAAAGGAGGCTGATCCGAGGATCGCCAGCGTCAAGTCTTATGTAAGGGACGGATATCTTACCTGCGATATCTATGTTAAGGGCAAGGAAGATATCGAATGTGACTGGCAGGCACTGATAGATGAAGTGAACCTGGGGCTTGCCAAATACGAGAAGATAAATAGGTTCAGCGTAACCGATATCTCGGCACTCCTCAAAGGTTAAATTGATCACATACCCGCAGGCATGAGCTTGCGGGTTTTGTTTTCTCTGCCGCGCAGGGTGATCGAAAAGTCGGAATTTGAGAATTGTTATCAAATCTATTGACGAAGTCATAGCATTGTGATAAAAATGAGAACGATTATCAAATTGACTTGGAGGTTATCACATGGATATAAAGAGAAGAAAGCCCGTAACCATGATCACGGGATACCTTGGATCAGGCAAGACAACAGTACTTAATGAGCTGCTCAAGTCCCAGAGCGGCGAGCGACTCGCGATAATAGTAAACGATCTCGGCAGCATTAATATAGATGCATCCTTATTGAAGCAGAACAGCGTCTTTGAGTCAGAGTCGCAGATGATCGAGATGACTAACGGCTGCATCTGCTGCACTTTGCAGGATGCCTTCATGAAGCAGATAGAGAAGCTTTCCAAGGATGACAATGTCGACAGCATCATCGTGGAAGCTTCAGGCGTAAGCAACCCTGCTGCGATCGCATACGGATTTCTTAACTATCAGCAGATAAATGGTGACAGCGGCGTATATCTCGATTCGATCGTAACCGTCGCTGATGCCTATAGATTATATACGGAGTTCATCGATGACATGATCGCAAATGCCGAGGAGAGGGAAGAAGACCCCGACATCATCAACCTTGTCATGGATCAGATCGAGTTCTGCAATATCGTTCTGCTCAGTAAGTGCGATCTTCTTGATAGGGAACAGATAGACGAGCTAAAGGGCATCATAAGGACTTTCCAGAACGAAGCTCAGATCTATGAGACCGTAAACGGCGTTATAGACCCGGATAAGATCTTCTCGGGCCAGAAGTTTGACTACGATAAGGTGCTCCATTCTTCAGCTCTTGAGAGAGCTCTTGAAAGAGAAGCCAAGATGGAGGAAGCATACGAAGACGATTACGGGATCTCATCCTTTGTATTCAAGGAGAAGAGACCCTTTGACTACGACCGTTTCCTCAAGCTCGTAAGTGAGGATTTCCCGCCGGAACTCATACGTGGCAAGGGA
>JAIKWA010000043.1 GCA_024685135.1 Saccharofermentans sp. | reverse complement strand
TATGCAGCTCAAGGTCCTCGTATCTCAGCTCAAGTCAAGATATAACGTAGATTGTGAATTAGACCAGCTCAAGGTTCCTTATCGTGAGACCATCCGCAAGAAGGTCAAGGTTCAGGGTAAGCACAAGAAGCAGTCCGGCGGTCATGGACAGTATGGTGACGTTTGGATCGAGTTCGAACCCAACCCCGAGAGCGAAGAGCTCGTTTTCGACGAGAAGGTATTCGGCGGTGCCGTACCTAAGAACTTCTTCCCCGCAGTAGAGAAGGGTCTCCAGGAATCCGTTAAGACGGGTATCCTCGCAGGTTATCCGGTAGTTAATCTCAAGGCTACATTGGTAGACGGTTCTTACCACGATGTAGACTCTTCGGAAATGGCCTTCAAGATCGCTGCAAACCTCGCATTCAAGGCAGGTATGCAGGCAGCTGATGCCATCATCTTAGAGCCTATCTCCAAGGCTGAGATCCATGTACCCGAGGATAAGCAGGGCGACATCATGGGCGACCTCAACAAGCGTAGAGCAAGGATCGTAGGCATCGATGCAGACGAGCTCGGCTCAGTTATCAACTGCGCAGTCCCTACGGCTGAGATGCTCGACTATGCTACGGATCTCAAGTCCATGACGCAGGGCAGAGGCTGGTTCGTAATGAGCCACGCAAGGTACGAACCTGCTCCTCAGGACATCGCTGCCAAGGTCATCGCGGCAGCCGAAAATGAGTGAAAATGACATAAATCGGATTACATTCATTAGTTTTACACTTTTCATACTCAAACTGACTTTTCAAGCGGCAGTTAGCCTTGTCTAACTGCCGCTTGACAAAGTAAAATTGCTGTGTCTGGAATTATTCCCAAAAGTGGCAGGAGGTATAACAATGGCAAAATTAAGCGAAAATGCTGTTGCTCAGATTACTGAGATCTGTCAGCGTCATAAGGACGAGAAGACTCCTTTGATGATGATCTTGAGTGACATTCAGAACGAGTACGGGTACATCCCTTTGGAAGTACAGGAATTAGTTTCCAAGCATACCGGTATTTCGGTAGCAGAGATCTACGGGGTTGTAACTTTCTACTCCTTCTTCTCACTTGAACCCAAGGGAAAGTATGTTATCGGTTGCTGCCTTGGTACAGCATGCTATGTTAAGGGCGCTCAGAACGTTATCGACAAGTTCTCCGAACTCCTTAGCATCAAGCCCGGTCAGACTACAGCAGACGGCCTGTTCACACTCGATGCTTTAAGATGCATCGGTGCATGCGGTATCGCTCCGGCTGTAAGCATCAACGGCAAGGTTTATCCTAAGGTAGCTGTTGGTCAGGTATCCGAGATAATCGATTCATATAGACAGGAGGCAAATGCATGACAAAGATCAGTTCCGTTGCTGAGCTAGAAGCAAAATCAGCAGCATGTACCAAATGTCTCGAAGATAAGCTTAAGGGACAGGACGACAAGCGTCACATCGTACTTTGCGGTGGTACAGGATGTCTGTCCAGCAATTCAAAAGAGATTATGCAGAAGTTCGAGGAGCTCCTTGAGGCTAAGGGTCTTAGCGATAAGGCTACAGTTAACCAGGTAGGATGCTTCGGTTTCTGCTCACAGGGACCTTTCGTTAAGATCTACCCTGAAGATACTCTCTATCGTATGGTTTCTTTAGACGACGTTGAGGAGATCATCGACACAGATATCGCAGGCGGACAGATCGTCGAGAGGCTTCTTTATGTTGATCCTTCTTCACAGGAGAAGATCACAAAGCAGGATGATATTACGTTCTATAAGAAGCAGCGCCGTGTAGCACTTCACGGCTGCGGCGTTATCGATCCTGAGCAGATCGATGAAGCACTCGGTATGGGTGCTTTCCAGGGCCTCAAGAAGGCACTTTCCATGACACAGCAGGAAGTTATCGATGAAGTATTGGCTTCCGGTCTCCGTGGTCGTGGCGGCGGCGGATTCCCCACAGGCAGAAAGTGGCAGTTCGCTCTTAACGTAGATGCTGATCAGAAGTACGTTGTATGTAACGGTGACGAGGGCGACCCGGGTGCATTCATGGATGGTTCCATCTTAGCGGGTAACCCTCTTGGCGTTATCGAAGGTATGATGATCGCAGGTTACGCATTTGGTGCTTCAGAGGGTTACTTCTATGTACGTGCTGAGTATCCTATCGCTGTAAAGCGTCTTAATATCGCTATCGAGCAGGCTAGAGAAGCAGGTCTCTTAGGTGAGAACATCATGGGTTCCGGCTTCAACTTCGACTGCCACATCAGACTTGGTGCCGGCGCATTCGTTTGCGGTGAGGAGACAGCTCTCCTTAACTCCATCGAAGGTAAGCGCGGTATGCCTCGTCCGAGGCCTCCGTTCCCTGCAGTTAAGGGTCTCTGGGGCAAGCCTACTTGCGTTAACAACGTTGAGACACTCGCTTGCGTTCCTTACATCTTAAGAGAAGGTGCAGCAGAGTTCGCAGCAGTTGGTACCGAGAAGTCCAAGGGTACAAAGGTATTCGCTCTCGGTGGTAAGGTTAACAACGTTGGTCTCGTAGAAGTTCCTATGGGTACAACACTCCGTGAGCTCATCTACGACATCGGCGGCGGAATCCCCAACGGCAAGAAGTTCAAGGCTATCCAGACAGGTGGTCCTTCAGGCGGCTGCCTTACAGAAGAGTACTTAGACGAGCCTATCGATTTCGATAACCTCGTACAGAAGGGCTCCATGATGGGTTCCGGCGGAGCTATCGTAATGGACGAAGACAACTGTATGGTTGACGTTGCTAAGTTCTATATGGAATTTATCTGCGACGAGTCATGCGGTAAGTGCTCACCCTGCCGTATCGGTACAAAGAGGATCCTCGAGATCCTCACAAGGATCTGCGACGGTAAGGGTACAATGGAAGATCTCGAAGAGCTCGAAGAACTCTCCAAGACGATCAAGACAAACTCACTTTGCGCTCTTGGTCAGACCGCTTCCAACCCTGTTAACTCAACACTTGCTCACTTCCGTGACGAGTACATTGCACATATCGTTGATAAGAAGTGTCCTGCACACGTTTGTAAGAACCTCATGCAGTACAAGATCGATCCTGATAAGTGTATCGGCTGCGGCATGTGCGCTAAGAACTGCCCTGCTTCATGCATCACAAGAACAGACTATGTCGCTGAAGGCCACAAGCTCGCATCCTTTGCGATCGATCCTACGGCTTGCGTTAAGTGCGGTCTGTGCATGAGCAACTGTAAGTTCAATGCAATATCTAAGGATTAAAGGAGGTTACTACTATGGCGATGGTAAATATTAAAATAGAGGGCATCTCCTATCAGGTCGAGGCAGGTCTTACTATTCTTGAGGCTGCTAAGAAGTGTGGTTATGAGATCCCTTCACTTTGCGCATTCAACCACGGTGAATGCAATCAGGGTTCTTGCCGTGTATGCCTTGTAGAGGCAACAGGCGCAAGAGGACTCGTAGCAAGCTGCGTATATCCCGTAGCAGAGGGCATGGAGATCAAGATCTCCTCACCTGCAGCTACAACAGCCAGAAGACACAGCGTAGAGCTCTTGCTCTCAAACCACAACATGAACTGCCAGCAGTGCGACAAGAACGGTCAGTGCGAGCTGCTCCATGTTGCTAATATCACAGGCGCCAGAGAAGGCGCTTTCCAGGGCGTTCACTCTGAGACTCACTACGATGAGCTCGCTCCCGGACTCGTAAGAGATACATCCAAGTGTATCCTTTGCGGACGTTGTATCGAGAGATGTAAGAATGCTCACGGTCTCGGTATCTTAGGCTTCGAGAACAGAGGTTTCAACACCTTCGTATCTCCTGCTGAGAACAGATCATTTGCTGATTCACCTTGTATCCAGTGTGGTCAGTGCGTTAACGTTTGTCCTACAGGCGCTCTTATGGAGCACTCAGAGATCTCCAAGATCGACGCAGCACTTGCTGCAGGCAAGACAGTTATCGCTCAGGCAGCTCCTGCTGTAAGAGCAGCACTCGGCGAAGAGTTCGGCTATCCCATCGGTACACCTGTTACAGGTAAGATGGCAGCAGCTATGAGAAGACTTGGTTTCACAAGAGTTTACGACGTAAACTTCGGTGCTGACCTCACGATCATGGAAGAGGGCACAGAGCTCTTAGGCAGACTCCAGAATGGCGGAAAGCTTCCTATGATCACTTCCTGCTCACCGGGATGGGTTAACTATGCTGAGTATAACTACGGCGATCTTCTCGATCACCTCTCATCATGCAAGTCACCTCACCAGATGCAGGGCGCTATCATCAAGAGCTACTGGGCAGAGCAGAACCAGGTTGATCCTAAGGATGTCTTCGTAGTATCCGTAATGCCTTGTACAGCTAAGAAGTACGAGAGACAGAGAGACCAGCTCAAGGTTGAAGGTCTTGACGACGTAGATGCAGTTATCACAACAAGAGAGCTCGCTCGTATGATCAAGCGTGCTGGTATCCTCTTCGACAGACTTCCTGACGAAGATTGGGATCAGGACATCATGGGCGATTACACAGGCGCAGGCGTTATCTTCGGTGTAACGGGCGGCGTTATGGAAGCAGCTTTGAGAACTGTTTACTTCAAGCTCACAGGTAAGGAATCCGAGCCTATCGAGTTTACAGCAGTTCGTGGTCACGATGCAGGTATCAGAGAAGCTTCTATCGACATCAACGGCACAACAGTTAATGTCGCTATCGCTTCCGGCATGAAGAGCGCTAAGGTCCTCTTAGACGAGATCCGTGAGGGTACATCCAAGTATCAGTTCATCGAGATCATGGGTTGCCCCGGTGGTTGTATCAACGGTGGTGGTCAGCCTTACGTCAGAGAGTGCTTCCTCCACGGAGAGTCTGATGACATCATGGATACATACAAGGAGAAGAGAGCTCAGGCTCTGTACTCAGAGGATGAGAGACAGGCACTCCGTCAGTCACACAATAATCCTCAGATCATCGATCTTTACGAGAAGTACCTCGGTGAGCCTAACAGCCACAAGGCTCACGAGCTCCTGCACACATCTTATGCTGCAAGAGAAGGCTTCAACGAAGTAAAGTAATCTACTGATAAATGAAGTTAAGACAGGCGGACATATTGTCCGCCTGTTTTTTATTGCGTATATTAGTAATATAGATACATATAAAGGAACAGGGGAAAAGATATGGAAGGCAGAAATACTGCACTCGATACGGTTATAAGGAAACTGCACGCATCAGCCAATCTCTGGATGGTCGTGGGCATCTGCCAGATAATATTCGGTTTCTGGTATTTAACGCCGATCTTCTTCGGGATATGGAACATCATAAATGCTAATGACAGAAGGAAGATGACACAGTCTTTCAGAAGAGATCCCAGAGGCCTTACGGATTCCGTAAAGAGCTGGAAGGACAGTATACTCCTGTCCATGCTGCTTAACTTCTTTATGGGAGCCTTGATAGGCATCATAGGCTGCCTTTACGATTATTCCATAACATCTTATTTGGCAAAGCACGAAGCGGAATTAAGGCAGGCAGAAGAGCAATAAAAAAGCGGGCCAGAGGCCCGCTTTTAATTACACTGAAGCAATTAATAGATCTTGTAGATCGTTGTGCCTTCCTCGGCAAAGTATGCTGCCTGGATGAAGTTGGTCTTGAAGAACTCGTCGTTATATACGATACCGTTTGAGTATGTGTTCATGAAGAACTCAGGGTCTTCGATGACATACTTGATATGTCTCTCCTGGCAGTATCTTACGAACTCTTCTCTATTGCCGTTGCAGCCTGTAAGGAGCCAGCAGTAGATCGTATCTCTCGTGTAGGTGTCGTGACCTGCAGACCAGGCGTAGTAAGGCCAGCCGTAGTACATAGGGCGTCCCGTGAGCGTGAATCTGTTGATGGTCCACATAGGCGTAAGGAATACGTCAGAAGGATCAGTATTCTCCATTATCCATGTAGTTACGGGAGACTTTGTATCGATCTGCATCGCATCCTTATTGAGGTTGATGTAAGTTATCCATTCGGATACGCCGGTCGCCGTAAGGGGCACCATAAGAAGGATCGCGAGGATAACTCCCAATATCTCCATTGCGATCCATGCAGGAAGGGGAAGTCCCTTCTTCTTGGATGAAGTGTCAGATACGGCAGTGTGCTCGAGAGTGCCTTCGGCAGCTTCTTCAGCCTTTTCTTCTTCGTTGGTTTCGGATACAACCTCAAGCTCTTCTTCAACGCTTATCGAAGGAGTCGTATCGTCTTCGATCTTGATATCCGTCTCATCGCCGAAGGCAATGGTCGCAGGAAGGTTAGTAGTAGCCTCCAAAGAAGGCTTATCCTCGTCACCAAAGCTGATGCCGGTATCTTCCTCTTCTGCCTTTTCGCCATCTTCGAGAAGCTCGGGTACGGGTATCTCTTCGCTCTCGTCTATTGTCTCTTCGGGAAGAGGCTCGGGAGTAGCTGTGATGCCGACAGGTTCTTTTGCTTCCTTCTTCCTGATCTTAAACGGGATGCTTATGAGGTTTGCCACAAAGATCGCAACGAAGGCATCGAGAAGGATCAGGGATATCTGTATGAACTTGTGGTTTGCGAGCATCTCGAGGGTAACCTGATAGCAGAAGGCAAACACGAGCGGGAGCAAAAAGCTGATGCCGAGAAGGAGCCTGTATACCGGGCGCTTCTTGATGATGTCTTTTACCGTCATGACGATGATGGTAACAATCGCAAGGATGAGAGTAAGTCCGGTTACGATAAGAAGGTATTTGCCGACCGACAGGAAAGAAGCTTCGTCGCCTAAGATGAAACCCGTTACGGGCTTCATGGATACGACGTTACCTGCACCGCCCGAAAAGGCGATGGACTGAACATAAGCAGAACCGATCGAGATCACTGCGATTATTATGTGCATAAGCCTGCTCTCGGAGAACAGGGCCATTCCCGCAAGTATCAGGAGCATTGCTATCGTGCAGGATCCGTGAAAGTAGGGGAAGATAAGTGCGAGTATTCCGGTTAAGATCAAAAGCTGCCAGGGCGCGAGCGGATCGCTCTTCCTGGGGAGCCATGCGTTGCGGCTTGCGATGAATTCCTTAAATCCGTCTCTTATTATCGATATGCACATTCTTCTTACGAAGGGCAGATAAAGGATTATGAATATAAGGATTACCGATACGCCGAGCATGAGATGGCGCTGATTGGCATATACATTGATAGCCCAAACGCCCCAGGAATCGAATTCCGTTACACCGAACCATGCCTCTGAATGAAGCAGGGTGCGCATGACAGACTCAATAGTGTTGCCGTTTGCGAGAAGCTGCTTTATCTCTATAAAGACATTAAGCGAGCTTCTGAATAAGACTAATATGGGGGCTATGAGGAATGCGGGACGCTTGCCTGAGAAGAGGACCGCGATAAGTCCGAGGAGCGTAAATGCGCAAACCATAGAGATTATCGAGGGTATATTGATCGCAAGGTCTATAGGAAGACCGAGGTATTCAAGTGTGCCGCACAGGAAGTAGAACAGGAAGTGGTACTGGATACCGTCTCCCGAGAAATGCATATACTGAGTGGGGAAGTTGTAGCCTACGCCGAACGAAGATACCATCGCGGTGTGAGGTGCAAGATCCGAGAAAGTAGAATAACCCGCATTCAGGATATTGCCGTTCATGCGGTATGTGTAGAACATGAGGAAGGCTGCAAAGATCGTGAAGATAACGATGCTCGCGCCGTAGAATATGGAGTTGAAGATGCTGTACTCGTAAACGCCTCCGGGTGAGGGTTCGGGATCTTCCTCGTCCATCTTCTTTGTTCTTCTTCTTGCAAGAAGGATAACCGCAGATAAGGTGATCCAAACCGCAAGTCCCATTGCAATAAGCGTTCCCGCCTTCTTAACGAGGCTGCCGTTGTCTATGAGATAGGACAGGCCGAGAGTTATATAGTACTGAACGAAGGTGACGCTCATGAGGCCGAAGATGATGCCTGTGGGGATTACAAAGATCGTGCTCGGGATATTATCTATAGCTTTCCTTGAAGGAGCGCATCCGAGATAAAGCCTTCTTACATCGGGAACGAGATAAGAAGTAAGGGTTATGCCCAGGAGGGCGCATATCAATATGTAGATAAATGCAAGCATAGTTTCTCCTTTAATGGTAGATATATTATATCAATATAAAGGGAGGCTATTTTTACAAGCATATAACAATTGCAAATTTACCCCGCTTCTAGTACCTTCTTAAGAGTATAATCTGTCTATTAACCAATAGATTACGAGGAATCACTATGAAGATCACAGTTCTTGGTGGCGGCTTGTCACCTGAAAGAGACGTTTCACTGAAATCAGCAAGCCTTATTGCAAATGCACTTTTGAGCAAGGGACACGAAGTTGCATTGGTCGACCTTTATGTAGGTATCGAGAATGACCGCCCCGCAGAAAGCTTCTTCAGGAGAGGTACCGTTGATCTTTTCAAATACGATATCCCTGAGACTGAACCTGACCTTGAGGCTACGATAGCATCTCACGGCGGAAGACGTCAGTGGATCGGCCCCAGAGTAATAGAGATGTGTCAGTTTGCAGACAGGGTATTCCTCGGTCTGCACGGAAGCTACGGTGAGAACGGCGAGGTTCAGGCTGTCCTCGACGCATACGACATCAAGTACACGGGTTCCGGTTATTTGGGATGCGCCATCGCAATGGATAAGGATGTATCCAAGTCCCTTATCGCAGGTGCAGGCTACAAGACCGCAAACTGGATCACAGACAAGGCTGAGAATATAGATTTTGCAAGGATCAAGGCTGAGATCGGTCTTCCCTGCGTGATCAAGCCCATAGGTGCAGGTTCTTCCTGCGGCGTATCGATCGTCAAGGAAGAGAAGGAATTCAAGGAAGCTATAGATTATGCTGCATCTTACCACCAGCTTGTCCTCGTTGAGTCCTTTATAAAGGGCCGTGAGATCACGATATCCATCTTGGACGGTAAGGCATTGCCCATCACGGAGATCGTTCCGCACGAGGGCTTCTACGACTATAAGAATAAGTACCAGGACGGTCTTACGACACATATCTGTCCTGCAAATATCGCAGAGGACGACTACAAGAAGGGCCAGAGGCTCGCAGTAGAGATGTTCAACACTTTGAGAATGAGCCAGTACGGCAGGATCGACCTCATGTACGACGAAGAAGCACACGACTTCTGGTTCATCGAGGCCAACAACCTCCCCGGCATGACCAACCAGTCACTGCTTCCCGAAGCAGCCAAGGTCACAGGTCTCGGATACGAGGACCTTTGCGAAAAGCTCATAAGGAGCCTCGACTAAAGCTTAATTGTAACCACACCGTTAATAAGTTAAAATTAAACTCTAACTACATACCGGAGGCAATTTGATATGGGCTCAAAGAGAGAAGACTACATAAGCTGGGACGAGTACTTTATGGGCGTTGCGACGCTCGCATCCAAGAGATCCAAGGATCCTAACACTCAGGTTGGTGCCTGCATCGTAGACAAGGATAACTACATTGTCTCAGTCGGCTACAACGGTATGCCCATAGGATGCTCAGACGAGGAATTCCCCTGGGAGAGAACAGGCGATGTACTTGGTACCAAGTATGCTTTTGTAACTCACGCAGAGCTCAACGCCATCCTCAATTCAAAGACAGCAGATCTTGCAGGTGCTACAGTCTATGTAACGCTTTTCCCCTGCAACGAATGCACGAAGGCTCTCATCCAGAAGAGAGTAAAGAAAGTAATCTATCTCCACGACAAATACCACGACATGGATACTACAGAAGCAGCACGCCGTATGCTCGATGCTGCAGGCGTAGTATATGAGAAGTACGATCCCACCGGCAGAAAGGTGGAGATCGACCTGTGAGCAAGATAAGATCCCATATAGCTTTATTGCTTGCCGTTATAGCGGCAACTCTTTTTGTGTTGCCTTCTGTTGTACTTGCAGATCCGCAGGGCTCCGCTACTTCTAATTGCTGGGGTAACGGCGGACAGCTCGAGGTAGCTTTGTCCGGCTGCAGCGG
>JAIKWA010000006.1 GCA_024685135.1 Saccharofermentans sp. | reverse complement strand
ATCATAGGAGATGCGTGATGCTCATCTATAGCTGCCTGATCAGTCCAGGAATCAATAAGCAGGACCGTCTCAGGATCATCAAGCGGAACAAAGTACTGATATCTGAGATTGCCTTTTTCCGCACGGATTGCATCAGCTATCCCGGACCTCTCCATCTCTTCTGCAAATGCTCTGGCGCTGCCATTCTGTCCCTTGTAATAAAGATTTACTGTGATCATGTTGTTTTGCCCCGCTGTTTTAATATTCAGATAATTACCCGGGCTTACCCGTGACAGTTTCCACCGCAGAGCAATCATCGCTTAGTGTATTACACCATCCATAGCAATATCATCAGTATTCCTCCCATATCTCAGGAAATGCAAATGATATCGGATATGTAAATTATATCATGCGGATAAAGACTTCTTGATTTTTATCTTTGCTAACCACTTGTAAGCAAAGGTTTGCGGGATTGTAAACTATCAAGAATATTTATTGAATAGCCTCTTGTTATGTGAAATAATTACAGTACGAAACTATGTTTAGGAGGTGTTTGTATGCCTGATAAGATTAAGGTGATTATGGACAAGTTCAAGGCTGATCCGGAGCTTGCTAAGAAGTACGGAGAAGAGGTAAAGAAACTGGCAGAGAGTAAGGCAGCGTCATCGGACGGAGAGCTCGTCTGTATGGCGATAAAGAATGTTACCGGCGAAGAGATCTCCATTGCAGAAATCGAGCGCTTCACCGCTGATAAGCAAGAGTTGTCAGAAGAGGAACTTGAGAAGGTGAGTGGTGGCGATACAGAGATTCGGACTGACGATTCACATGAGCACTTCTGCTGGCACGATTATGCATGTTTCGCGGCCTATAGACATAGAGATGAGATCGATGTACTTGATGCATGTTTCCACGATTGGACTTGTGCGGTCCTTTTGCTTTTTCAACCCTGACGATCGTTAACAATACATCGATAAGGATAAGTTTGTATGAGCGATAAGGTCAAGAGTATTGTAGACAAGATGAGATCTGATCCGGAGCTTTCCCGGAAGTATGGAGAAGAGATCAAGAAGCTTAGAGCGAGTAAAGCTGCCACTTCCGATGGTGAGCTCGTCTGTATGGCAATAAAGAACGTGACAGGTGAGGATGTCACCATAGCGGATCTGGAGCGCCTCAAAGCTGATACGCAAGAGATATCGGAAGATGAACTCGAGAAAGTAAGCGGAGGCAAAACCAACTGGTGCTGGTTCGATTATTGTTGCTGGGATGCATTTAAGCATCCGAGTGATACCGGTATGTCTGACGCTTGTTTCTTTGACTTCTCCTGCTTCTCTCCGGTTTATATGTCTAAAGATTGACAGATCACAGAAGGACGCATTTTATGGACGATAAGATTAAGAACATTATAGATAAGATAAGATCTGATCCGGAGCTTTCCGAGAAGTACGAAGAAGAGATAAAGAAGCTGAGCAGCGATGCTCCTTTAGACGGAGCACTCATCTGTCAGGCAATAAAGAACGTGACGGGTGAGGATATCAGCTTAGCGGATCTGGAGCGCTTCAAAGCCGCAAGACAGGAACTGTCTGAAGACGAGCTTGAGAAGGTGAGCGGCGGCGAAGGTGAAGGCATGTGTTGGACCAATTACTATTGCGTCGTTGTACATAAGGATCCTTCGATACTTTATTGGACATAACTTTATTTAACCCGGCGAAGTATAAGGAGAATCGAATTGTATTACAGATTGAAAGAACCATGGGCGTTTAGAGGTTGGAAGGGATTACCTTACTCAATCAGTGCTGAATACGGTGAAGATAAACACCACAGACCTATATTTTTTAACAAGTCGCAGTTTATGGCTCTTTTGTATTGTAATGGTGAAGAAGAGCTTGATACGGCGAGCCTGGGAGAGCGTGAGAGGAAATTCATTGAGGAGCTTGTTTCCGAGAACTGTCTTGAAGCGTCCGAGACACCGCTCGAGCCGCTCAAGCCCTGGCAGAGATATATCGTTTATAACTCAAGGTTTGTTCAGATCGCGCATTGGAGCATCACCGGCAAATGTAATTTCAAATGCAGGCATTGCCTTTTGTCCGCACCTGATGCGCATCTCGTTCAGCTTCCTTTGTCTGACTGCCTTAAGATAGTAGATGAGATCTACAAGTGCGGCATCAAGCGTGTGGATGTCACAGGCGGAGAACCTCTTGTAAGGACAGACTTCGAAGAGATCGTGAAGGCACTTAGCGAGCGCCATATAGATATCGGACTGCTATTTACCAATGCTTCTTTGCTTACGTCAGAGACTCTCGATATGTTTGAGCGCTATCACATGCATCCTAATGTTCAGATAAGCTACGACGGCCTCGGACATCACGATTGGTTAAGGGGTGTTAGTGGCGCCGAAGCGGATGCACAAAGAGCGTTGAAGCTGCTTAAGGAGAGAAACTATATAACCACATGTGCAATGTGTATCCATAAGGAGAATATGGACTCCCTGAACGATACGATCGACTATATGGCAAGTCTTGGTGTAAGGGCCTTAAGAGTCAATGCTCCTCAGGAGCTTGGCGTATGGAAGCAATACGCTGCTGAATATGCACTTAACAGAGAAGAAGTGTGGAACATCTATAAGGGCGCGATACGTCACTTCTTTAAGACGGGAATGCCGATCGATCTCGAATTGGACGGATTTTTCTTCTGCAAGGCGGGTGAGACCAACTACAAGGTCAAATACGTGCGTAAAAGAAAAAATGCGATCTCCTGGGATAAGGTGCCTTATTGCGAGTCCGTAAGATACAATGTCTATATAGCCCCGGATGGCGCTCTCGCGCCCTGTATGGGCTTTGCAGAGTCTGCACTGAAGGATACCTTCCCGAACGTTTTGCAGACCCCTCTGGGCGAACTGACGCAGCGTGGCACGTGCCATGACATCGTAGAGACAAAGATATCCAAATTCCTTGCCAGGAATCCCGAGTGCAAAGACTGTGAATACCTTGATGTTTGTATGGGCGGCTGCATGGTGGCGGATATCACTGACGAAGGCGATTATCTCGTACCGGATAAGAACGTCTGTTATTTCCATAAGCATATAGGCGAAGAAGCTACGCGCAAGTTTATTGATGAAGCGATCGCCGAGTTTTGCAACCCGGAACAAAAGTAAAGTATAGTAAAGTAAAGATCAAGCCCCGAACGCCATAAGGCATCCGGGGCTTGTATGTTTATAACTGATCTAAGGGCTGTCTTAAGTTAGGGTCGATCAGTTACGAACAACGAAAGGTCACTTTTTTCTTGCGACTACCTCGAGGATCCTGTCGGAATCGCGGGAAGGAAGATGCAGTATCCACCATTGATACAAAGACCGGGTGTCGTGCATGTGCTTAAACGAATAAAAGAAGTCGGCCACCATCACGGATATCAGTAGGACACAGGCAATATTGCCTGTATGACTTGCGTGCTCTTGTATGAACGACATGAGCGGCTTGAAGAAGTAGTAAAAGAATCCCGTGATGATGGCCGAGAAGCCGAGGCTCGTAAAAAGACTCGTGTACCTTGTAACATGTAAGGGAAGTGAGGAGTAATCCCAGTAATAGATCCCGCAGAACTTTTCCACGGAAAATCCGAGAAGTATCTCACCAATTGAGACGATGAAGAAGCATGCTGCAAAGTACAGGAGGAGATCGTCTTTTTGCGGAACCCCCATGAGTGTGTATATGAATAAGATCGCAAGTCCGTATCCTATCAGAAAGGGAAGGTTCATGTTGCGGTTATCTATCTGTCTCTTGCGGAACAAGAGCCACAGATCTTCCAGGCAAAAGCCCAGGAAGGATACGACTATCACCAGTGCGATATAGTCGTAAACTGAATAATCTGAATATATCAGTCGTTCCATCCCAAGGCTCCTTGCAAGTAAAAACGCACGATGCTACAATTGTTTAGGTGTTACAAGTGTAACACCGATATTTCTTATTTCAATTATTTGGCTGTCGGAGTTAACAGATATGGCGAGAAGTGTTAAGACGGAACAAATCGAAGCTAATATGCAAAGCGAACTTGCAAAAAGGGATGTATTGCGACTCAATAACCAGGCTTCAAATCAGCTTACCCGAGAGTGCATCTGCATGGCGATGATGTATCTCATGAACGAGAAGCCCTTCGAGGCCATAAGCATATCCGAGCTCTCCAAGCGCGCAGGCGTCTCGAGGACCGCCTTCTACCGCAACTACAGCACCAAGGAAGATGTCGTAAAGGAGATCGGCAAGCAGCTTATAGAGAAGCTCGCAGAAGAGATCGACAAAGTTAAGACATCGAAGGATATCCACGGTACGCTCGTCGAATTTTTCAGCAAAATCGAAGATCAAAAGGATAAAGTCGAGCTGCTTCTTAAGGGAGATATCTCCCTCAAGCTCCTCTTCCCGAATGCCCGGATCTTCGAGAATGTAATACCTGCAAGCTCTCGTCATGAGCACTACCGGATGGTAGCCATCGATTCGGCTCTCATCGGGCTTGTAAGAGAGTGGATATCGAGCGGCTGCGATCTTACGCCGGAAGAGCTTGCACAGGTCGTTGAGTCCGGCATTGAGGAAAATTCTAAGCTTCGTAAGCCTTAAGAGCATTCTCGTAGTAATTGCGAAGAGTAGCCTTAAGCGACTTGGGGCTTACCACGACTGCATCTTCTCCGAATCTTTTGAAGTAGTCTGCAAGCTGCATTTCAGGCCAATCGAAAACATAGATATCACCCTCTGTCTTAGTCACCTGCGGCCTGTTCTTTATGATCCTGCGGTACATGTGCTTGCCGTTATCCGTAAGCCTCACCCTGGCGTGTATATCAGGATTCATAGAGTGAGGGCTCTTCAGGCTCTTTGCCAAAAGATATCCTTCTATCTCAGGGTCTTTGGTAAATTCCAGATTTGTTATAAACAGGTCCTTAAGACGCGATATCCTGAAGGAGCGCTTCTTCCTGTATTTTGAGTCGTAGCACAGAAGGTAGCCGAACTGCTCCTCCTTGGAGGTCGCTATGAGATACGGCTCTACGATCGTCTTGTGTTCAGAGCCCGAAAAGAACGAGACCTTACGCGAGCCTAATATAGCTTCGCTTATCAGCTCGTAGTTTTTGGCAAATATCACTGCTTCTCTCTTGCTTCTGGGCATCGACAGATAGGACAGGAACATATCCTTTATATAGCCCGACAAAGACGAATCCCTTAGAAGGTTACTCTCGATTATCCTGATTATGCTCTCGGACTCACCGCTGACGGTAAGAGTCAAGGCAGCGCTCTTGCCGTAGGACATATCCTGACCTTCTATATAAGTCTTGATCAACTTCTCTGTAAGCGCCTTTGCTTCGCGGGGCTTTATGCCCTTGGCTAAGGTAAGATCTCTTAGCATATTCTCCGTAAGTGCGTCCTTGTCTGTCCTGTACTGATCGAAGTAGTTAGTTATCAGCTCGCGGAGGAAACCGTTGAGGTTAACGGAGCCGTCATTCTTGATGAATTCGAAGAGCTCGGCATCGTTAATGAGCTTTGCTTTTGTATCTTCCGGTAGATATATCTTGTATTTCTCAGCCATGTATAACTCCTGTTTGGGGTTGCAAATTATGTTCAAAAATCCGTCTAATGCCTTAATACATCGATTATAGTGGGGTTGTAAACGCGTGTCAATTAGCATCTTTAAAACCCCTGTCGCAGGGGATAAGATAGACCATGACAAGCGAAGACACAAACAGCAAAATTCAATTACTAGAGGAAAAGAATGAAAGCTTCGGCTTTGCTACAGGTTAAAAACCAAACTCCGTGTCTTGTAAAGCTCGTCAGACAAAAGGTGCATACAGCAAAAGATACATGATCTTTTATTTGGAAAAAAGCCCCGGCTTGAAGGCCGGGGCAGCACCTTGATCTTAGTATTCAATAAAGGAGATAACAACATGCTGGACTTGTTAAGCAGGGAGGCAGATAAGACATATACAGAGAACGGTGCGGTAACATACACCACGACAGGCTTCGATTGTCTGGATATGTTTTCTGTGATAGGCGCATTAAGAGACTTGGCAGATAACGATATCATTGTAAGGTTTGACAGAGCTTTTGCCGAAGACCGCGACCTTGCGATGAGGACTCTCTTCTTTGCAAGAGATGTAAGAGGCGGCCTCGGCGAGAGAAGAGTGTTCAGGGTTATCCTGAAGCACTTGGCTGAGACAGCACCCGATACGGTAAGGAAGAACATCGTAAATGTCGGCGAGTACGGCAGATACGACGACATCCTTGCCTTGATGGACACGCCGGTTGAAGCAGATGCTACCGGCTACATAAAGACTGTCTTGACTCAGGACATGGAGCACATGAGGAAGGGCGGGTCTGTCTCCTTGATGGCTAAGTGGCTGCCCTCCGTAAACGCCAGTGCCAAGGAAACCAAGCGTCTTGCCCGCAAGATCGCAAGGGCCCTTACTATGACTGACAAAGAATACAGAAAGACTCTGTCTTCTCTTAGAGGCTACCTCAAGATAATTGAGAATAACTTAAGACAAAGAGACTACACCTTCGATTACGAAGGTCAGCCTTCTGCGGCTCTGTTTAAGTACAGGATGGCCTTTATTAGGAACGACCGTGAGAGATACGGCTCTTTTCTTGAGCAGGCTGCAAAGCAGCCCTGTGTCTTGAATACGAGCACGCTTACGCCTTACGAGGTAGTTAGCCCCATCGTTAATGGTTGGGATATTCCCATGTCTTCTGAGGAAAGACGCGCCGTTGATACGACCTGGAACTCTTTGGGCGATTTTGTGAACTCTGACAACTCTTTAGTTGTAGTAGACGGTTCTGCTTCAATGTACTGGAGCGGAGGCAGGGTCTTGCCTGCTGCAGTTGCCCAGTCTCTTGCTGTCTACTTTGCAGAGCGTAACAAGGGCGCTTTTGCCGGCCACTTCATTACTTTCTCAAACAGCCCCAGATTGGTAGAGATCAAGGGCAAGGATATCTACGAGAAGATAAAGTACTGCATGAGCTTTAACGAGTGCAGCAATACAAACCTCGAGAAGACTTTCGGGCTGATACTTGATACTGCCGTAAAGTACCACTTGAAGCAGAAGGATATGCCTTCGAGACTGATAGTGATATCAGATATGGAGTTTGACTCTTGCGCAGACGGCGCAGGTCTTACAAACTTCGAGAATGCCAGGGCAATGTTCGAAGCCGGGGGCTATAAGCTGCCCTCTCTGGTCTTCTGGAACGTTGCAAGCAGAAACAATCAGCAGCCTGTCAGGGCTAACGATAAGGGGGTAATACTCGTCTCGGGTACTTCCCCCCAGGTCTTTGCAATGCTGAGGGATAACGAGCTCGACCCGTACACTTTTATGATGAGCGTGCTCTCATCTGAAAGGTACATGAGGATAGCAGCCTGATATCGATCCTCCGGCTCTTGCCGGAGGATCTTTTTGTAAGGATAAACATCTTAGACGTTATAGAGGTGATAAAGCCCGGCTATAACTTCAAGGCCGATCAATTCTCAAACGGCATAATTCATATTCTTATTAAGTATAACTATCCCAAGGTCCCTGCCTTTATACTGAATATGGAGGCAGGGTAACCATGGCAGCATTTGAGAGGGTACTAAGCGGCATTCCGGAGATGGATAAAGCCTTTGATAACATAAGGCTTGGTGACAACGTTGTCTGGCGTGTATCCGAACTGTCGCAATTCGTGCTGTTTGTGGAGCCCTATATAAAGCAGGCGATCTTAGACAAGCGCAACATCGTATACTTCAGATTCGCAAGTCATCCGAGGCTTGTCCCGGATCTGCCTGAGATAAAGACCGTAAACATTCCGCTGTCTCACAGGTTTGAGACTTTTACCGTTGATATACATAACATAATAGAGCGTGAGGGATACGATACCTTCTGTGTTTTCGATTGCTTATCAGAGCTTCAGACCGCGTGGGCGACAGACCTCATGATGGGCAATTTCTTCAAGGTCACATGCCCGTTCCTGTTCATACTGGATACGGTCGCTTTCTTCCCGATAATAAGGGGCAAGCATTCCGTGAATTCGATAAAAAAGATCCTCGATACGACGCAGCTCTTTATCGATGTCTATTCGGATGACAAGAACATCTATGTAAGGCCGCAGAAGGTGTGGAACCGCGACTCCGATACGATGTTCCTGCCGCACACCTACGAGCCCGATACGGGCGTCTTCCGGCCGATATTAGACGGCGTAAAGTCGAGCAGGTTCTATCAGACATTGGGCAAGGCGCAGCGCTCCGCAGAAGAGCAGTTTGCTGATTCCTGGGACAGGTTCTTCAACAAGTCCAAGATACTTCATGAGAGCGGCGCGGATATAACAGAAGAGTGCGCGAGGATGTGCAATATCATGATGACGCGCGACGAGAAGATGCGCTTGATGGTCAAGCAGAACTTTACCCCCGGCGATTATTTTGCGGTAAGAGATCACATGATAGGCACAGGCATGATCGGAGGCAAATCCTGCGGCATGCTGCTCGCAAGAGCCATTATAAGGAACAAGGAGCCTGACATCGCAGACTATCTTGAGCCTCACGATTCGTTCTATGTCGGTTCTGACTTGTACTACACATACATCGTAGATAACGGGCTTTGGGACCTGCGCGTCAGGCAGCGTACGGACGAAGGGTACTTTACCCTTGCAGGCGAGTTCTCCGAAGGGCTCATGCAGGGTAAGTTCTCAGAGCAGATGTGC
>JAIKWA010000096.1 GCA_024685135.1 Saccharofermentans sp. | reverse complement strand
GGCATAAGGGATGAATCTATCTCAAGCGCTCTGTGGTTCTTGAGGATCGATTCAGCTGCCTGCTTCATTACGGGGAAGGCTGCACGCATGAGCTGGTTTGCGTAGATGACGATATTGACGCCTGCTGCTGCAAGCTCTTCTTCGGTTATCGAATTGAAGGATGTGGGGACTACCACTATGGGAGTCTTAGCGTCCTTCTGTCTGAAGAGTTTGCAGAATGTAACGATCTCTTCGGGATCTTTCTTGCGGCTGTGGATCATGATGCCGTCAGCGCCTGCTTCTACATAAGCAAAGGCTCTATTCAATGCATCCTCCATACCCTGCTCTAAGATAAGGCTCTCGATACGCGCGATGATCATGAACGAATCAGACAGCTGCGCCTTCTTGCCCGCACTTATCTTGGCACAGAAATTCTCGATGGAATCCTGAGTCTGGACTACTTCGGTGCCGAAGAGCGAATTCTTCTTAAGGCCTGTCTTGTCCTCGATGATGACGGCGGATACGCCTATCCTCTCCAAGGTCCTTACGTTATATACGAAGTGCTCGGTAAGTCCGCCTGTATCACCGTCCAAGATGATAGGCTTGGTCGTTACTTCCATGATGTCGTTTACGGTACGAAGTCTCGATGTGAGATCTACGAGCTCGATATCGGGCTTGCCCCTGTCCGTTGAATCACAAAGTGAGCTAAGCCACATCGCATCGAACTGATCGATATTGCCGCTGTCATCTACTACCGTTGTCTTCTCTGCAATAAGTCCCGTAAGACCGCTGTGTGCTTCGATGACCTTTACGACAGGTACCATGTCTATGAGCTGTCTTAATCTTCTTCTCCTGAATTCCGGCATCGCGAGCTTCTCGTTGAGCTTACGGTCGACCTTGGATACGGTCTCGTTAAATGTATAGGGAACATCTATTATCTTGCCGCCGTATGCACTGAGCTGCTCTTCAACATTTGCTCTCATCGAAGCAAGTGCGCCCGTCTTCCAGTTGTCGCCGTGGATGATGTAATCGGGCTTAAGCTCCGATATTACATCCCTATACATCATGTCCTGCTGAACTATTACTTCTGACACGCCCTCAAGAGATCCATAGAGCTTGATACGCTCTTCTAAAGTCTTGGTCGGGAACTTGTTGAACCTTATCTTGGCTTCGTCGCTCATCGCGCCGACTATGAGCCTTCCGTACTTTTGTGCTTCTTTGATGATGTTCAAATGACCGTCGTGGATAACGTCAGTCGTAAAGCAGGTGTAGATGATCTTGTCAGCCATAATTACTCCTCAGCAAATATCCTTTAATATCGCATAACCGATGGCTGTGCCCAGGAGCTTATGTCCCTTGCCGGTAAGATGAACTCCGTCCGTTTCAGAGGGAGCAGTAACCTTGGATGCGTCTATGTAATATGTTCCTAAACTTATGCTCAGTACTTCGTAGAGATTTGCAAGATCCTTGGATCTTGCGATGGAATCGTCGTCAAAGCTTGCTGCAAAAGGTCCCTTTGAAACATCGCCTAATGCGGAAGGCGCAACGATAAGAACCTTGGGCCTGTAACCCTGCTTCTTCTCCAGAGTGGTGATGGCGGATGTTACCACCTGCTCCATGCCCCCTGCTATCTGATCCGGGGATGCCGCAAAACATTTCTTGCAATCGTTGGTGCCGAGCATTACGACGAACACATCGACCGGTCTGTGAGTGCAGCAGATACCCCTTACATAGTTAAGCCCGTTCTTCCAGTCATCTTCGGGATCGTCGAAAACAGTTGTCCTTCCGTTTAAGCCTTCGCAGATGACATTATATTCGCTGCCTAAAAGGTTCTGCAGGACTCCCGTCCATCTTGTTTCTTCTGCAAATCTGAGCCCTGTATCAGGGTCGTAACCGTATGTGTTCGAATCGCCGTAGCAAAGTATGTTTATCATGTCCTTAGATGTCCTCGTAGATAGCCTCAAGATATCCGCCATACGCAGATGACTTCATGTCAGATGCAAGCGCGCCCAATTGATCTCTGTTGATCCAGCGGTTTCTGAATGCCGCTTCCTCGGGGCAGCCGATCATCTTACCTGAACGCTGAGCCGCGCGGACTTCGCCTGCTGCCTTGTAAAGGCTGTCTGCATTACCTGCATCAAACCAGGAGAAGCTGTCCTCCAATGCGATAACGTTGAGCTTATTCATCTTGAGATATTCGTTATTTACCGAAGTGATCTCGAGCTCGCCTCTTGCTGAGGGCTTGATGGTCTTTGCGATCTCTACTACTTCGTTATCGTAGAAATAAAGACCGGGAACGATGTAATTGCTCTTGGGGTGCTTAGGCTTCTCTTCGATGGAGATAGCCTTGTTGTTGCTGTCGAATTCAACTACACCGAATGCTCTCGGATCAGGTACATAGTAACCGAATATAGCTGCGCCCTCGGCTGCTTTCTTCCTCGCAAGGCGGAGCTTCTTCCTGAACGCGGGACCGTAGAAGATATTATCTCCCAAGGCAAGAGCGACGGGGTCATCCCCGATAAAATCAGCACCGATTATAAAGGCATCTGCGATACCTCTTTGAACCTTCTGCTCGAGGTAGCTTATCTTGATGCCGAACCTGCTGCCGTCACCTAATGTGTTGATAAAAGGTCTGGTATCGTCCGGCGGAGTTATTACCAGGATGTCGTCGACGCCTGCATCCATAAGGACTGTCAGCGGGTAATATATCAAAGGTTTGTCATAAACGGGAACAAGCGGTTTGCAGACCGGGATAGTGACGGGATAAAGCCTGGTCCCCTTACCTGCAGCAAGAATGATTCCTTTCATGATGGGTCTCCTTGTAATTTCAAATATTCAATTTTTCTTAAGAAACATTATACATTCACGAAGCGATAAAGTCATTCGTAAACTTTGTATTCTCCGAAGGACTGAGTAAGAGAAAATCCTCTATTGTGCATAAACTCAAGCATTGCCTCATCTTCTATCTCGCCTCTTGATATGACCATCCTGACATTGTTCTCATCAAGCTCATTAAGATACTCATCCATTATCTCCGGGAATACATCCTTCCTGGTGTTATATTCGTATCTCGAAGCGCTCATTCTGTCAGATGAGAGATAGATATGAACTGCATTGCCGTAAACGGAGATCTTGTCATCAGCAGAAGTATTTGAATCTATATAATCGATAAGATCGTTATAGCTCTCAGAGTATGTGTTATAGACACCCATATTGTGGTAGACGATGTCATTCCTTAAGCTCTTAAAGATCTCAAACCAGGGTATGATCAGGATAAAGAAAGCACATATGGCAAGCACGATGGAGCTTAAGATAAGGAGAAGTTTATCTTTCCTCTCGCCCTTTGCCCCGGAAGCAAAAAATGAGGTCACAGATCCTATCGCCCATGCATACGGATATATCAGCATCGGGAGTATGACCATCGCATAGTGCAGATAGTATCTGCCTCCCATGCTTATAAGCGCTATCGATATGAGCATATATACGATATAGCAGATGTCACAAGGCCTGCTCTTCTTATCTCCCTTTATAGACTTATAGATCATTATCAATACTGACACTATGACAGCAGGAAGGACTAAGAACTTCCCGAAGGTCTCAAGAAAGCTCCCTGATACCTGATCGTCTACTGCCTTGGTGTATTTGAGGTTTAAGACCCAGTAGAACTTTATAAAGTCATCCATTATGTGATTTGCTGCGATGTAGATGATAAAAGGCAATACGGCAGCAGCTACGCCTGATAAGAACAGCGCTATAAACTTCCCGAGCTCCTTGAACCTTCGCTCATAGAGCATCCTGAAGAATATGAATCCCGCAAAGACTGCCCAAACGGGTATCATGTTTGCCCGAAGCATCACTGCGAGTCCCATAAGAGCGCCCGCTATAAAGATGCGAAGATCACTTGTCTTACCGTTATACAGATAGTCGAGGAAGATATACAGGGCAAAAATCTGAAGCGGCAATGCATATTCTTCGGTGAAGTTTCCGCCTTCAAAGAATCTGCTCATACCGCCCAATACGATAAGGACGGTAATGACAGATGAGGCTTTGCCCGCAAAGAGTCTTGCAGTCTTATAAATGCCCAAAGAAGACAACAGCATAAACAGGAACTCAACATACCAGATCCCGTTATATCCGATCTTCCAGCCTGCGAGATTTATAAAGTAGAGCAAGGGACCTTTGTGGTCGAAGGCATCCTTATACGGGAGGCCTCCCTGATCCATCACCTTTGCCACATAGACGAACACCGATGAGTCGTACCAGTGCCTGCCCGAAGAAGACAGGGGATCTACCGTACTCATCATGACAACTGCAAGGGATATCAATGTGAGGCTTACTGCGACGCAGATATTCCGGCAGATATCCTTTTTGAGAAAAGAACTCTTATCCATCAGACATCACTTACCTTGTTCATTACTTCGAGACCCATCGTGGTAGGCGTTACTCTTCCGAAGATCGTAACGTTTACCGTGGCTATCCTCTTATGTCTGTCGATCCTGACTATAGAGCCTTCAAGCCCTACCAAAGGTCCTGATGTTATATAGATCTTATCGCCGTCTTTATATCCTACAGACAGGTCTGCGACCATATCCCCGTCACATATCTTCTCTAAGAACATCTGCTCTTCCGCGCTGAGGCAGAGGATATCCCTTCCGGCCTTGAGCAGCTTATGGAAGCCCGGCACCTTGGATAGAGCAAGGTCTAAAGCTTCGGCTTCTTCCGTTACGAGAAACACATATCCCGGATACAAAGGAAGCCTTACCTTGCGCCATTCACTCTTATACTTTCTGAGCCTTACCGTAAGCGGGACAAAAGCTCTGCTTAAAACAGAACCGTCTATGAGTTTTTTGCATTCCTCACAGATCTCACGCTCTTTGCCTACGCTTACCTGAATGACGCACCACATACTTAGCCCGTTACCTCGATCACACCTGCGGCAGCAGGATCGTCCATTATTATCTCGCCTGCTGAGTATACTCTTATCGTGCCCTTATAAGGGTTCTTTATGCTTGCGACGGACGATCTGATATCAGCCTCTGCCTCAGACTTCTCGAAGGCCAGATCGCATCCTTCCATGGTGCAGTTTATGAGCTTTAATCCCTTGCAGTAGCAAAACGGCTGAGTGCCCGTTATCTCGCAGTTCTCGAAAAGGATATTCCCGCTGTACCATGCCAGGTATTCGCCCTTTACCACGCTGTCCCTTACCACCACGTTCTTAGCATGCCAGAAGGCATCCTTGGTATCGAAGACGCAATTGGTAAAGACCGCATTCTCTACATACTGGAAGGAGTACTTGCCCTTGAAGCTGACACCGCTGAATTCAACATCAGAAGACCTCATCAGGAAGTATTCGCTCTCGCAAGAAGAATCTCTCATCTTGATGCCTGATACCGACCATCCGAATTCGGGAGATACTATAGAGCAATCTTCGATCTCGACATTCCTGCATTCCCTTAATGCCTTTATCCCGTGCATCTTGGTGTTCTTTATCCTGATATCTTCCGAATACCATATGGCAGCCCGGCAACGCTCTGTCATGTGCGAGCCTGAGATATCGAGTCCCTTAACATGCCAGAAGGGGTATCTGAGATCGAAAAAGCATTTATCTGCAGATATGTTGCGGCTCTCTTTAAGAGCGCTCTCACCGTCAGCTATGCCTTCAAATCTGCACTCTTTAAGTGAGATGTCCGAACTTGCATATAAAGCTCTTTCCTCGTCAAAAGACTTGCCTGTTATCTCTTTCATTTGTTTACCCTTATTCCCAAGATTAGTATAATTAATTAAGCGGGTCGAGACCTGCTTCGTTCAAGAGGTTATTGGTGTGGATCACGTCCAAGCCCTGCTTTATGGAGTATGCGATTATGCAATCCCTTCGGCTTCTGGCATATAAGACTGCCTCACCGCCCGCTTCGAGAGCGCGTCTGGTCTCATCGCAATCGAGACCTGCCGCAATACACAGAAGGAGGATCTTATCGCGTCCGGGAGTCTTAGTACCGTCCCAGATGTGATAGCAATAGGAACGGTCAATACTGGCAAGCTTATAGAGGTCTGCCGGGACAACATTCTTGAGCTTCGGAAGAGATCTGTAGTAGTCGATGAAGGACTTATAAGGACTCTCCCTGCCGGGAAGTTCCAGATATTCTTTGAGTTCGGCTTCACTGTCGATGTCCTTGAGTATCTCGTCTAAATGCCTTGTAGTAAGCTTCTTGCCTAACATATTCCCTCCTATAAAGGTTACTGATATGGGATCTTATAAAGAATTGTATCACATTGAAGCAGGCGATAAATCGTTTGTCACTGTTATCGAAGAGACATCTACCGGCAAATGGTTCCTCAAGAAGGAACTGTCCATATACAGCCGTGATGTTTACGAGTGGCTGATAAAGAATCCCGACCGCCACATGCCCAAGGTCGTTAGCATAACAGAAGAGGGCGGCAAACTGATCCTCATCGAAGAATATATAAAGGGCGAGACCTTAGAGACTCTGCTCAAAGAAGACAGGCTCACCTCCAAGGACAAAAGAGCAGTTATAAACGACATATGCGATGCCGTTATATACCTGCACAGCAGGAAGCCTCCCATAATACACAGGGACATAAAGCCCGCCAATATAATGGTGGATAAGGAGCTCAATGTCGTGCTTATAGATTTCGATGCCTCGAGGATATTCGTGCCGGGCTTAGGTCATGACACGGAGCTTTTGGGGACGCAGGGCAATGCCGCTCCCGAGCAGTACGGCTTTGCGCAGTCGGATGTGAGGACGGATGTTTTCGCTATCGGCGTACTGATAAAAGAGATGTTCCCCAAGGACCACAGGATGCTCAAGATAGCAGGCATCGCAACGCAGATCGCGCCCAAGGACAGGTACGAGAGCGTCAGGGAATTAAAGGAGAGCATCGCCCGCCGCAAGGACAAAAAAGAGACCCCCAAGGAAGGCGAATACACGGAATATTTCTGCACCAACTGCGGTGCGGTCTTAAACGATCAGCCGGGCTTCGAATACAACGACGGAGTCTGGGTATGCACCGAGTGCGGGCAGACTCTCTTCGGCGATGAGGCAGGAGATACCGGCGGCAAGATGAACGGCGTCATATGGTATTGTGACAACTGCAATGCGATCCTCAACAAACAGGAAGGTTTCGACTACTACGACGACACCTGGACCTGCACAAAGTGCGGCTTTTTGAACGACATATCAGACAGCAATATAGTGCCTCCACCGCTCACAAAATAAAGCCCGAAGCTTGTGTCCTGTAAGGACACCATAAGGCAACTCATCTTCCTTAAAATTGTCTTGAATAAATTGAGGAAGATATACTGAGTGCCGGGTTACTACGCTCTTAAATATTCAACCAGAACAGACAGTTCGCTTATAAATTCACCCCAAGGCAAGGAAGATAGCCCTGCCTTGGAAAGCTGCGTTCTAAGCCCCGGTATAACGACCAAGATAACCATCAACAAAAAGCCCGAGAAGCCCGCTTGAGACGCTCTTTATGTCCTGCCGGGACACCAATTATTTTTTACGCTTTGCTACTATCAGAATAATTATTTATATATCTAAGGAGGGGTATTTATGTCATTGATCAATTGTCCCGAATGCGGGGGTAAAGTATCAGACCAGGCTGGAGTCTGCGTTCACTGCGGTTATGTATTAAACGAAGCAAAAGCCAAAGCAATAGGTGGAGTTGGAGCAAGCGAAGAAACAAAGCCTCAGGCAGCAGCATCTTCAGGGCTCGATTTCCTCGACACCAAATTTAACCATCCGAAGTTTCTTACCTTTGACCGTTCTTTCCTCTTCGGCGGAATAGGCAGCATCCTGATATTCAGTGCGGTCTTCATGCCCTTTATTGCGCTTGGTCTTATCGAGCTCAGCCTGTCTCAGGGTCAGGACGGGATAATCTTCATAATCGTCGCTATTGCAGGACTCCTATTCTCTGCTTTGGCAAACCTTCCCGGCGTAATAACATTAGGACTTACGAGTATCATAATGACGATCTTAAGCATATTCGAGACTGTCAATATCAGCAGCAAGCCTGCTGACAGCGGACTGTTCAAGGATGCAGCTTACACACCTCAGATCGGGTTCTTCATCATTATTCTCGGCACGATCCTCCTGATCATCGCTACCGTGTTCAAGATAAAGAGATTCATCAAGTCAAAGAAAGGATAAAGGAGGCAACATATGGCTCTTATCAAATGTGTTGACTGCGGCAAGGAGTACTCCTCCTCTGTTCGCACATGTCCCGGCTGCGGTTTTACGCCCTCCTTCAGAAAGTGCGAAGACTGCGGCGCTATCGTATCCTTGAAGCGCACCTTCTGTGCATGCTGCGGTGCTATCTTTGCAGAAGACTTATTCCCTGCCTCCAATGCCGAGGCAGCAGAATACTACGAAGGTCTCATATCAAAGCTTGACGCGGCAGAGACTGAGGAGGAATGTCTTGAGATAGAGCGCAGCTTCAAGTCTTTGGATAACTACAAGAACTCCGAGGAAATGCAGCGCAAGGCGAATGCCAAAGCTACCTATATCAGATCTTGCAACCTGATGGATAACGGCGTTAGTTCAATAGATTATAAAAATGCGATAGAAGGCTTTGAAAGAAGCGGAAACTATTTTGACAGTACTGACTGTACCGCTTCCTCCAGAAGGATCTATAAAGAGCTCAAATACAAGGAGTTAGATGAGCTCTACGGCAAAGAGGATATCGACAAGGCTACTCTCAAACAGCTTGCAGACGGCTACGCCGAATTAGGCGACTACGAGGAATCTGCCGCAAGAGCAAGAGAGCTTAAGCTTAAGCTTAACACGGGCAAGAGGAAGACTCTGCGTATCGTCATAACGGTATGCATAATCCTTTGCATCGTTATAGGCGGCATCTTGCTCGCAAAGCAGCTCATAACGGTAACCTTCCCTAAGATGCACTATAACAAGGCGCAGGAAGCAGAGCAGCAGCAAAACTACGCTTTGGCCGTAGAAGAATACGAAGCCGCAGGCGAATACGAAGATGCGCAGAAAAGGCTTGCCGCAGCGCAGATAGCACTTCACTACCAGACAGGTGATGCGCTCTTTAATTCCGGTGACTACCAGGGCGCCATAGCTGAGTTTACCGCAGCAGGCGAATACGAAGATTCACAAGACAGGATCGAGCTGTGCAACACAGCCCAGCACTATGCAAACGGCATAGCTCTCATAGATCAGGGCGAATACGAGCAGGCTATAGAGGA
This sequence comes from Saccharofermentans sp., assembly GCA_024685135.1. Classification (GTDB taxonomy): domain Bacteria; phylum Bacillota; class Clostridia; order Saccharofermentanales; family Saccharofermentanaceae; genus Saccharofermentans. The sequence continues at coordinate 783 of JAIKWA010000096.1, read as the reverse complement.
GTTTAGAGATTGCAGAGGCTACGAGGATACCGAAGAGCAGACTGCAAAGGCAAACTTCCTCTGGGGCCAGGAGCTTATCGAAGCAGGCGAGCTTAACGACGGCGCAAAGCTCTTAGTGCTCGCAGGAACTGACGAAGCGTTCTCCATTTTGGATACCACGGCTGAGGAATTGGTAGCAGCAAAGGACTACGAGACCTTAGACGAGATGTTTGCTTATGTGGACGGCTACGAGAGCTACCACTACTACGGTGTAGGCATGCCGGCATATAACAGCGGAGACTACGAGCTGGCCTTCACGAGCCTCTGTCGCGCACGTGATATCGAGGGCGTCAGCGACCTCATACCCGAATGTGCTTTGGCTACGGCTATTGAATATATGTCAGACGGGAACTACTCCCAAGCAGTGCTCTGCTTAGACGATATAGCTGACGATCCTACAGGTGCGGCACTCCTCAATGCGTGCAAGGCAGAAGAAGCAAACGAACTTTATGATCTTCCCACTGCCTACGAGCTCTACCTGGAAGTCCCCGAAGATCTCGTGGTCGAAGGCTACGACCTTCAGGCAAGAAGAGCACTCTATACGAGAGATGCGGTCGCGGAAGCAGTACATGTCTGCGGCAAATTCGATGCGACCTCCAACGATATTTCCGCCACCGATAAGGGAACCTACTATCAGGACGGATGGGAGATCACCTCGCTCGTCGACCATCAGTATATTGAGATACAGGCACGCATGAACGAAGACGGAACATTCGATTTCAAAGGCCAGGTCGAATACTATGT
>JAIKWA010000082.1 GCA_024685135.1 Saccharofermentans sp. | reverse complement strand
ACGCTCTCTACCATTCTCGCATTGTTGGCAGAGGTACCGACAGATATGCTGAAGATATTTACGACTGACATCGCATAGAGGATGTGACCATAGAACTCAGTGCCGTACGCCTTCTTCCAGAAGGGATATACGATGAACTGTGCGACGACGTTCATGAGCACGAGCGCGATGATCGATATGACCGAGTCGCTTGCGATGGTCTTTATCTTGGATTTAAGATCACTTTTCATTATCGAAGTTGATTCTCTCTTCCTCAATAACGAGAGGTCTGTTCATGATCCTCTGATTCATTGAAAGGACATACTCGCCTAAAAGTCCGGTGAAGAACAGCTGCAAAGAGCCCATTACGAATACACCGATGAGCACGGGGATCATGCCGGCCTTGAAGTCATCCCAGAAGATGAGCTTCAAGATAGTGTAGACAACAGCTACGAGCATGGAGAGCGCGGAGAGGATAAAGCCTCCTATGGTCGCAATCCTCAGGCCAACCTTGGTATAGCTCGTGAAGCTGAGCATTGCAGCATCGTAGAGGGAATACCAGTTGTTGTGGGTCTTGCCTGCCCTTCTCTTCTGCTGCTCGTATGTAAGATCCTTACGGCGGTAACCGAGCTCGGCTACGATGCCGCGAAGGAACGGTGTCGGGTCCTTAAGGTCCTTTAAGACCTTGATGAAAGACTTGTCGTACAGGCCAAAGCCCGTGAAGTGCTCGATCTGCTCGACGGAGCTCATCTTCTTGATGAGCTTGTAGTATATGGTGCGAAGACCTCTCATAATAGGGTTTTCCTTTGAGGTGGCCTTGATGCCGCAGACGATCTTATAGCCTGCTTCCCACTCCTTGACGAACTTGGGGATCATCTCGACCGGATCCTGGAAATCGCAGCACATGGATACCGTGCAATCGCCCGTTGTCTGATAAAGACCATAGTAGGGCGAATTGAACTGACCGAAATTCTTGGCATTGAAGATAGCCTTGACCTTGGGATTCTCCTCGCAGATCTTGCGAAGCCTGGGACGCGTAAGGTCCGTAGAATCGTTGTCTATGAACACCAATTCATAGTCGTATTCGGGAAGCTCTGTCTCGAAAATATTCCTGACGGCTTCCGCCATTGGCTCAACATTGTCCTGCTCGTTAAAGCAAGGTATAAGTACGCTTATCTTCTTCATTTTAAATAATGCTCCTTGTACCATTCAACTGTTTCCTTGATCCCGCGTTCAAAAGTATACTCCGGCACAAAGCCCGTGTCTTGTGTGAGTTTTGAGATATCCGCACAAAGATACATCACCTGGCCGGGATAATATTCTACTTCACCGAAGCCGATATCGACTTCGGGATCAACCGCATCTCTTATATCAGTTATGTAATCTCTTAAAGGTCTTACATTGCCCGAGCCTATCGGATAGACAGAGCCGTCTTCGCCCTTCAAGGCTGCGAGGACGAAAGCTCTTGCCGCATCCTTGCAGTAGATATAGTCCCAGAGCTGCTCGCCCTTGGTATAAGATGCCTTCTTGCCCTCAAGCATATTGCCGATGCCGCTCATTACCATGGTGTGCATGCCGTCAAAGGGGCCGTAAACACTTAATATGCGGACCCAGATGTGGCGCATGCCGAGCTTTTGAGCTTCGATCCTTGTCATGAGGCCTGCAGTGAGCTTGCCTATGCCGTAGCCGTTCTCGGGATTTACGGGAGTGCTGCCTGATAGCTTTGTGCCGCCTGCGACTCTTCCGTATTCAGCCTGTGAGCCTGCTCCCAGGAAGGTCTCGCAGCCGAGCCTTGCAGCAGCTCTTACCGCCTCTATGGATGTCCTTATATTCTCAGTCTGGATATCCAAATTATTCCTTGAATCGCCGTGGGTACCATCCCATGCGAAGTGGAAGAAGAGCTTGATATCCGGATCAAGGCCTTCGGATATAAGGATATCCGGAAGGTCTCCTATACTTGCCATATCAAGGCTTATTACCGTTACCTTACCATTTGAAGGAACATTCTCTGACCTCGATGAATTCGGTCTTACGATGGCTATTACCTCATAGCCCATGTCCGTAAGGCAGTTTATGGTCGCTATCGCGAGCATTCCCGTTGCGCCTGTAACTATCGCCTTCATCAGTCTTTACCCGGAACGGAAGCTGCTATTGCGTCGAATTCTTCTCTCGGAAGGAAGGGGAACATATCCTCTATCGGAGGAGATACGATCCTTCCGTCGGGAAGCACCTTAGAGGAGAGCTTAGGCTCGAAGTTCTGCTCGTCGGATAAAACGACTTCGCAAAGAACGGGGTCATCGCCCTCTAATACTTCCCTTGTCTTAGCTTCGATCTCGGAGCTGTCAGAGATCCTTACATATCTCATGCCGTAAGCATAAGCGATCTTCTCGAGGTCCGGGAAGCTCAGACCGTTGCCGTCGCACACACCTACCATCGGCGGATCGAACTTGGCTGTCTGAGTCTGCCTTATCGAATGGTAGCCGTTGTTATTGAGGATAAATGTCTTGAGGTTTAACTTGTTGTAGATAACGGTCTGCATCTCCTGGATATTCATCTGGAAGGAGCCGTCACCGTCAACGCAGATGACTCTATCGCCCTTGCAGGCAACTGCGCATCCTACTGCCGCAGGGAAACCGTAGCCCATCGCAGCGCAGCCTGAGTTGGTGAACAGTCTGGTATGGGACTTGATATGCATGCCCTGGAAGGTGACGACGCAAGCTGAGCCGTTACCGCAGATGACCTTATCGTCCTCATCTAATACATTAGAGAATCTGTCAATGAAGACATAAGGATTGACGGGGCTTGTAACCTCATCGTAGGAAGGAAGGCATGCAGGATACTTCTTATCGATATCCCTTGCCCAGGTAAGCCACTCGGTGTGGATAGCAGAAGGCTCGTAGTCTCTTTTAAGGATGTCATCTATCACATCCTTGAGATCTGCATTGACCTTGAGATCGACATTGACGGTGGGCTTATTGAGCTCCTTCTCGTCGATATCGACTACTATCTTATATGCGTCCTTTGCCCACTGATGCTTGTTGTAGCTGATGAGCCTTATGTTGAGCCTCGAACCGATAACAAATACGAGGTCTGAATTCTGAACTACGAAGTTGCCGCCTCTCGTGCCTACCGTGCCGGGCCTGCCGCAGTAGTAGGGATTGGTATCGGGCATAACATCGTGTGCGTTCCAAGCGGTTACAACAGGGATCTTAAGCTTGTCTGCAAGCTTTAAAAATTCGGATTCGGCACCTGCAAGTCTTATCGCGGTACCTGCGAATATGATGGGGCGCTTGCTGCTCTTGATCTTATCTAAGATCTCATCTGTAAGAGATGTATCGTATGCGGGCTTCTCCTTTGCCAAAAGAGCCTTGTGCTCATCAGAGCCGTCGAAATGTCTCAAGGAAGCTTCATCTACCGGAGCTGCCTGAACATCCAAGGGGATGTCGAGCCAGACAGGTCCCTTCCTGCCGTTGTTTGCGAGGAACCACGCCTTTTCCAAGTGGTATAAGATGTCATTGGGTTCATTTACCATTACAGCATACTTGGTCATGCAGGATACGCTGTCTATGATCGGGAATTCCTGATCGCCTAACTGCCTGAGGCCGAGCTCGGGGCATGAGCTTACCGTAGTCTCTCTTTTTACCTGGCCGGAGATGACGAACATCGGGATCGAGTCGACGAAGCCACCCATAACGCCCGTTATCGCATTGGTTCCGCCGGGGCCTGAAGTTACGCAGCAAAGGGCGATCTTGCCCGTGAGTCTCGCGTAACCTTCGGCAGCAATGGAGCATGCCTGCTCGTGGTGGCTATATGTGCTCTTAAGGCCTTCCTTGTGACCGAAGGCATCGTTTAAGTGCATTGCGCCGCCGCCTGTTACCGTAAAGCAATCGGTAACGCCGCGCTCTACCATAAAGTCTGCAATAAGCTTAGCTAACTTGATCATAAAAACTCCTTAGAAGGCAGCGTCGTGGCTGTCCTCTTCTTCAGTGTAAACAGAATATGTGACGAATTCGAAGGTCATATCGGAATTCTCCTTGTAGAGGCAATCGTGCATATGACGGTTCAGATATCTCGCATAATTCTTGACGAAGGAATACTCCATCTTGGGATTGTAGTAATTGCTCTCGTTGGTCGAATAACCGTCAAGACCTGCGCAGTAGACAGTCTTGATGCCTGCCATCTTCAAGATCTTGATGAGCATAATGAAGGAATTGTCCTTGAAATCCTCAGACTGCTCGAGCAAGGGCGCTCTGTTGAAGGTATAAGCAAAGCTCTCTGTCTTAGAGGTTACATTGGATGTAGCGATGATCTTTATCGCGCCGTTGCCCTCTTCGTGGAGCATATCTGTCATCTCGAGATATCTTGAAGCCTTGGTCGTAAATACGAAGTCAGCTCCGAACTGCTCGGGAACATAGTTGATCGAGATAACGACCGGATCGTTGGTTCTTATAAAGTCTTGGACCTTGCCCTCCTGGAGCTTGATGTTCTTGCCGGGGCCCATAACGAGGACCTTGCGGCCCTTAAGCTCCTGCGCAAGAAGCTTTGCCTGTTCTTCGTCTGAAGGGAGCGCCTCCATATAGTCTGTATAAGTCTTAGCGGATGTATCTGCGTTATAAAGGAGCTTCTCATCTTCGGGCTCGATGGTACTGAGCACCTTATCGAGGTCTGTTATCGAGAGGTTATCCTTCTTTAAGTAGTCGCTTACATATGTCGGGTGGCACTTGTTCTTTGCTGACAGATAGAAGAACATCTTGTAGCCCCAGGGCGACTTCTTGTAGAAATCCATGATGCTCTCTTCTATAGCTTCGAGCATCGGATCTATCTTGTAGTCCTTGCCAAAGTGCTCGTTGAGCTGCATTGCCAGAAGCTCCAAAGGAGCGTTGCCCGCACTCTTGCCCATGCCGTACAAAGTACCGTCTGCAAGGATATCGTGCCTGGTCTCCTTCCTTGACAGGAAGGCTATGCAGTTGGCATATGCGAGTTGGAAATTATTGTGTGCGTGGAAGCCGATCGTGATGCCGGGCTTAAGATTATCGTCGATTATAGAGAATATGTGAAGCAGAGATGAGGGCTCTAAAAGACCATAGGTATCTACCATGGAAAGCGCTGCAGGCTCTACTTCATTTACCACCTTGCACATCTCGACCAAGTCTTCGTCAGAATATGTAGTAACCGATACGAGCTGTGAGAACACCTCATAGCCGAGCTTCTTGACCTCGGCGCAGAAAGCCATTGCGTCTTTAAGCTTATGCTGCTTGAAGATGACGCGGATCGCGTCGATGCCGGATTCTGCAGAGGGCTCAATGTGCTCAAGAGAACATGTGCCGTAGTCTATCATGGCGCAGACCTTCTTAGGTCTTGCCTTCGCCTTGCCCCAGATCTTCCTGTAGCAGGAAGTATCGGGGAAGATACTTCTGTTGATATCCAGAGGGCGTCTGTCATCCAAGAATCCGATCTCGACATAGTCGACACCTGTGGATGCAAGACGCTCGTAGATACTTATGAGATTGCTGTGGCCGAACTGCCAGTCATTGACATATCCGCCGTCTCTTAATGTGCAATCGAGAAGCTTGATGTCAGCCATTATGAATTCACCGCCTCGATGATGATACCAGCCATGTAGTCGATGATCTCATCTGTCATTCCGGGATATACGCCAACCCAGAAGGTGTTGTTCATGATGGTATCCGTATTTGTAAGGTCGCCTGATACTCTGTACTTATCGGTGCCTCTGATCTGATCGAAGCAGGGATGTCTTGTAAGATTGCCTGAGAACAGGAGTCTTGTCTGGACATTGTGGTCTTCGATATATCTTGTCACTTCGTTCCTTGTCTTGCCTGACTCCCCGGGAACCGTGATGAGGAACCCGAACCATGAAGGGTCGGAGCCTTCAGCGGGCTCAGGGAGGATCACCTTGTCAGCGATGGGAGCGAGTGCTGCCTTGAGCCTTGCCCAGTTATGCTTTCTTCTCTCGATGAAGGAAGGGAACTTGATGAGCTGCTCTACGCCTACTGCTGCCTGCATATCGGTAACCTTGAGGTTATAGCCGAAGTGGCTGTATACATACTTGTGATCGTAGCCGTGAGGAAGCTCGCCGTAGTCACCGTCAAATCTGTGACCGCAGAAATTGTCTCTGCCTGAGGGGCAGATGCAGTCTCTTCCCCAGTCTCTGTATGAGAGGATGAGCTTATTGAGGAGCGGGTTATTTGTATAAACGCAGCCGCCCTCGCCCATTGTCATGTGGTGCGGAGGATAGAACGAAGATGTTCCGATATCGCCCCAGGTGCCCGTAAACCTTGTCTCGCCGTCTATCGTATATCTTGAACCTAATGCATCGCAGTTATCTTCTACGAGCCAGAGGTTATGCTTGGTGCAGAACTCTCTTACGTTCTTAAGATCGAAGGGATTGCCCAGAGTGTGAGCGATCATGACTGCCTTTGTCTTATCAGATAAGGCGCCCTCGAGCTTGGTTACATCGATATTGTACTGGGGGATGGTAACGTCAACGAATACCGGGACCGCGCCGTACTGGAGCACGGGGGTTACCGTCGTGGGGAAACCGCATGCAACAGTGATGACCTCGTCGCCGGGAAGGATCTGCCTTGCGCCTAACTCAGGTGCTGTAAGTGTCATGAACGCGATGAGGTTTGCAGAAGAACCTGAGTTTACGAGGTGAGCAAACTTAACGCCGATCCAGGAAGCAAAGTCCTTCTCGAACTTGTCTGAGAATCTTCCCGTTGTAAGCCAGAAGTCGAGCATTGCGTCTGTAAGGCTCATCATCTCCTTCTCGTCAAAGACGCGGGATGCGTAGTTAACGCGGTCACCGGGCTTAAAAGGAGTCTTGTTCTCCTTAAAGTCGTGGTAGTATTCTGCCACCATCTGCTTGATCTGTTCTCTTGCCTGTTCTTCACTCTTCCAATCAGCCATAGTTGGCCTCCTTCAAAAATTCATTTATCTGTCTGTCCATCTCGGAAGGGATATCACCGCCTGCGAGATATACCTTGGAGAATTCTACTGTCTTGTTGATCGCTTCGGAGATATTCCATGTTGCCTTCCAGCCGAATACCTTCTTTATCTTGTCGCAGTTAAGTCTCAAGAAACCCGCTTCGTGAGGTGCATTTGCTTCGGATTTATTCTCCCATGCAAAGCCTTCGCCCCAGGAGGCAGCGAAAAGGTCAGCTAATGTACCTGTCGTAACGCAGTCTTCGTCATCGGGGCCTACATTGTAATAACCCTGCAGGGAAGGATCTTCCTCCTGAGCCTTGGCGATCGTAAGATAGATCGCAAGAGGCTCTAATACATGCTGGTAAGGTCTAACGGAATAAGGGTTTCTAACCTCGAGCGTTTTGCCTGCCTTAACAGCTCTTACGCAGTCAGGCACGATCCTGTCGTTGGCAAAATCACCGCCGCCTATTACGTTACCTGCTCTTGCAGTGGAGACTGCGACTGTCCTTACGCCCTTCTCCATATCGGGAGTAAAGAAGCTCCTCTTGTAGGAATGGGTTACGAGCTCGCTGCAGCTCTTGGAATTTGAATAAGGGTCAAAGCCGTCGAGCTTCTCGTCTTCTTTGTAGCCTTCCTGTCTCTCCTCGTTGAGGTAGACCTTATCTGTTGTGACATTTACAACGCTCTTAACGGAAGGTGTGAGCCTTACGCACTCTAAGAGATTGACCGTGCCCATTACATTTGTCTCGTATGTATATCTGGGCTCCTTGTAAGAATCTCTTACGATGGGCTGAGCTGCGAGGTGCAAGACGATCTCGGGCTGAAACGAAGTAAATACTTCGAGCATATGCTCCATATCCCTTACGTCGCCGATGACGCTGTCGATCTTGCCTTCCAAGCCTGCCATATCGAAGAGCGCAGGATCTGTCGGAGGAGTAAGGCTATAGCCTGTAACTACCGCTCCGCTGTTTACGAGCATCCTCGTAAGCCATGTGCCCTTGAAGCCCGTGTGTCCGGTTACAAGGACCTTCTTGCCTTTATACCAGCTGAAATCTCTCATATCAGTCTTCCCACTTCTTCCACGGAGCATGGCCCGTCTCAAGATATTTGTTGAGCAGGATCTGCTCGCGCTGTGTATCCATGCATTGCCAGAAGCCTTCGTGGATATAACTCATGAGCTGGCCCTCGTTAGCGAGAGTCTCAAGAGGCTTCCTCTCGAAGATCGTATCGTCGCCGTCGATGTAATTGAATACCTCAGGCTCGAAGACCATATATCCGGCATTGATGGGAGCGCCGTCAACGGCATTCTTCTCTCTGAAGGACTGTACCGTGTTGCCGACGATATCGAGAACGCCCTTGTCCTGGCGTGTCTTGACTGCAGTAAGTGTCGCGATCTTGCCGTGCTCTTTGTGGAACTTTGCAAGCTCTCTTATATCAACATCGCAAACGCCGTCGCCGTAGGTCATCATGAAGGTCTCGTTGCCTACATAGGGAGCGATCCTCTTGATCCTGCCGCCCGTCATTGTGTGAAGGCCCGTGTCTACGACAGTGACCTTCCAGGGCTCTGCGCGCTTGTTGTGCACGATCATCTTATTGTCTTGTGTAAAGTCGAATGTTACATCCGATGTATAGAGGAAATAATCGGCAAACCATTCCTTGATGATGTGCTGCTTATAACCTGCGCAGATGATAAATTCGTTGAAACCGTAGTATGAATACTCCTTCATTATGTGCCAGAGGATAGGCATTCCGCCGATCTCGATCATAGGCTTGGGCTTATACTCAGACTGCTCGGCAAATCTTGTGCCGAAGCCGCCTGCAAGAAGAACTACCTTCATTTACGTGCTCCCTTCTTACGCTCCAGGGTGATAACTCCGGCAAAAGCCAAGCATGAGAAGATGCTCACGCAAATACCGCCCGTCAGACCCGGGGTCCTATATTTTAATAATATATCATAACTGCCCGGCTTAAGGTATATTGCCATAAACCCGGTATCAGCCCTTAATATCTCTGTTTCCTGACCGTTTGCAGTGCAGCTCCAGCCATCCGAATAAGGCACTGCCAAAAGCAGGTATCCGTCTCTATCCGCATCCACATGCAGACTATATGTATTCGAGCCGTGATCGTATGTGATATCAGAAGGCTCAGATGCAACCTTAATCGAGGATACATCCTCAGTTACAGTCTCTATAGCTCTTGCGTAGATCTTAATGACCGGCAGAGAATATGTGCCGGGCCTTGAGAAAGTGAGCCTTATCTTCGTGCAGTCCTCCGTTACCTGACCCATGTTTACGAGCCAGTCCGTGATGCCGCCGTACATATGGTTCCTGTTGTTGATAAACCACAGGCCTCTTGCAAGAGTGTCATCGCCGTCAGTATTGATCGCGGTGAAGTAGACTGTCGAATCGGTATTCTTGCCGTCAGTAAAATCAAGACCTTCGATGCCGATATAAAGCGCGCAACCGTCAATGGTCTCAATGTCTAAGACAGCAGTGGCATTGCCTGCTGTCGCATTAAAGCCGTCTTCTGTAAGAGTGCAGCCTTCCATGCTCTCAACGGTAAAAGGAACGGTATCGTCTGTTATGCCGAGATCTGATATGGGAGTATCTCCGCCCTCTATTACGACTGCTCTTGTAAGAGCCTGCTGTCTTTGCTGCATATCGAGCGCGAGGTAATCCTCGTAAGACATCGCCTTGTCCATAAACATCGCGATGGAATGCTCGCCTGATACGGTCTCATGGATAACGCAGTCATCGTCCATTATGTGGATATCCGTACCTAAGGGGCTGTAGCCTGCCGAGACATTGGTGTTGTCATCCTTGATCGCAACGACATAGTTTACGCCCATAAGAGCTTCTATCTCGGCTCTTGAATCCAGGTTGTTATAGCCGCCTGACCAGGGGCTCTTGCGAAGACCGATCTCCCTCATGAAGGACTCGACATAGTTATTGCAGATATTCATGTAGAAGTCAGTGCTGTTTACGCCCGTGATCCACGTGCCGTTCCTGACATTGTAGACGTTATACTGCTCCATCCTCTCGCCGGACGTAAGAGATACGATATCTGCGCTTGCAGCAAGTCCGCCCTCGCGGACCTTGCTCATTGCCGTAGTCGCAGTGATCTCGTCGCCGAAGAGGTTTCTCTTGGTCGGATGGAAGGTTATATATGCGGGGATAACAACGGAGATGGCGATAAGGGATATCGCGATCGCGGGGTATATCCTTTTCGCAAAGTGAGAAGAAAGAAGGAGAGCTATAGCCATTACCATGACGCCGATCGATGCGAGCTGGTAGTATTCAGTCCTCATGAAGGTGTAGTCAGCAGAAGGCGCGTAGCCGTCGTTGAGGGTCCAGGAGAAGAAGCCGTAGACCGCGCAAAGCGCGATTATAATGCCCTTCTTAGCCCAGGAAAGCTCGCCCAGGCGCGGGATCGTGACAGTTACAATGTATGCTACCAGGAACACATAAGCCCATACCCATCTGTTGGAAGGATAGCTCATGCCGTTCATAACGTGGCCTATGAAGGGAACGCAAAGGCCGATCGTAAGGAGGATGAAGCCTGCCTTGAGGACCTGTCTGCCCTTGCCAAGGAGATACATTGCCATGACGCAGACGATCGCAGCGACGCTGAAGCCCAGATAGCAGTCTCTGCCGAGCATATTGAAGTAGCTGCTGAAACCTGCGAGGAAAGCGTGGTAGAACTCCTTGTCGTAGAGCGCGGGCATATAGTAACTGACGCCCATACGGTCTGATGTGAGGATCATGCTCACTACCGGGATGACGGCAAAGGCAGCCATACCGAAGGAGAGCGCGGCATAAAGTGCAAAGCGCAGAGCCTTTATGAGAGCTTCTTTTATCTTGATGGACTTGTTTATCAACTCTATTGCTGCCCTTACAACGCAGTAACCGAGGACTATCATCGCGGACATGTATGCAAAGTAGAACTGGCTTATGAACGCGAAGGTGAGCGATGCTACGAAGAGCCCGGGCTTGTTCTTCTCCCAGAATCTTATCGTGCCTGCCATTACCACCGGCAGCACATACATCCAGGATATGCAGACTGATTCGAAGAAGGCCAGATACATGGAAGCGCTGAAGGTATAGACGATGGCACCTGCAATGGTGGGCCATACGGGATTCTTGCGGTAGAAGCAAAATGCCATGAAGGCAAGGCCTGACAGATATACCTTGAGCACGATCATCATGTCAAACAGGTATTCTGCAAAACGCTCGGGGACTAAGGCGGACAGCCAGTACATGGGATCCGTGAAGGCGCCGAACATCGAGGTGAACAGATCGCCTCCGAGGCCTATGGAATCGCTCCACATCTCGAAGTTGCCGCCCAAAAGACCTCTTATCCACCTGCCTACCAGGACAAAGGATACAAAGTGCTGCTCTAAGCCGTCTGACCTTCTTATCGGCGATCTGCCGAGCAGGATGAGCCAGACGAGGAAGCATAAGGTGAACAGAAGCGCAAAGAGCGCCGTGTATAGAAGATAACCCGTTCTCTTATCGAGACTGCCGCGCTTCAACTAATATCCCTCCGAGCATAGTTATTCCACCCAATTATACCTTAGGATCTGCTCTTTTGCTTAATAATTAAAATAATAAGTATGGCAAAATATATTTATTAAAACTCATGGTTATCTTGTATAATCTCTATATCAGACGACAGAGGGGAATAAAGTCCGGTGAGAAGAGTTCTATTTTTTGCAGATTTTGCCGTGTTAGATCCGGCAAGTATCGAAGCGATAAGACAGGCAGCCTCCGCAGGAGACCACCTGACTGTCGTAATCAAGGGTGGCAACGGTCACGAGGCAAGGCTTACAGAGATGTTCGCATCCATCAAGGGCGTGGACGAAGCTTTGGTTGCTTCTTCCTGCTCGGAGGCCGTCTCAAGGTATAAGTTCGATGTCTTTGCAAGGTCAGCCAAACAGAGCAACAACGACTTTATAAATGCAGAATCCCTCGCGAAGTCAATGGATAAAGAGGTCTTAGTCTTATCTGTTGCAAGATCGGGACTTAAGCCTTATAAGATCGGCTACACCTGCGGCGTCTTCGATCTGTTCCATATAGGTCACTTAAATCTTCTTGAGAAGTGCAAGAGCATGTGCGATTATCTTATGGTAGGCGTCTGCGACGATAACTACGTAAGGGAGATAAAGAAGACCAAGCCCATAATCGAGCTGTCTGACAGAGTAAGGATCCTCAACGCTGTAAAGTGCGTAGATGAGGCATTCCCCGTCACCATAGAAGAGACTCAGGATAAGATGCTCGCTCTTGCGAAATTTAACTTCAATGTCTTATTCTCGGGAGACGACTGGAAGGGCTCGGAGCGTTACCGCAAGACTGAGGAACAGTTTGCCGCCTGCGGTGCCTCAATAGAGTATTTTCCCTACACGGCAGGTATCTCCACTTCCGATATAAAGGAGAAGATGGACGAGCTCTGATCTCAAAGCAATTAATGTATTTGAAAAAAAGTCAAAGAATTAGTTATTGATTTTATCAATAGAATTACTTAAAATGAGCGTAATTTAAAAGACATTTTTCTATTCCTATTATCCCCATATTTGCGGCCACCCTCCCCGGGTGGTCGCTACCATTTTATGGGTTATTGGAATCCTTTATCTTTCCGATCCTGGATCTGAGCAGACCGATGGGATCCTTCTCATTCTTGGACTGTATCATATCGCCCCAGTTGATAAAGAAGATCCTGCTCAAGGCACGCATCTTGTTTTGGGACTCTACGCTCATGAGGCTTATCCTCTCGATCATGTCCCTCTTGCCCTTGATGCTGATCTTGCCTAACTGGCTTAAGAACCTGCATCCCGATGCTTCGAATACCGCGAACAGATCGTCGACAAAGAGCCTTCTTTCAGTGTTGTCCATGCCTTCGAGCCATCCGGTCATGGTCTCATCAAAAAGATCGGATACATAGTCCGTCTTAGGGCAGGTGATAAACTCCTTGCCCATTATCTGCCAGGACATGGGATTATGCTGCATAATGCCTATCTCTGTGCTCTTAACGACAACCGGCTCTTCACTGTCGTAAAGGAGCCTTCCGATGATCGATGTCTCGGGTATGTATTTCTCTATCTTGCCCTTGAGGGACCTGAACTGTTCGGACTCGAAGGTCTCGCGGTTAAATCCCGGGCCGTCAAAGTTATAGATCTTATCTATCCTCGATACTATATTGGAGGATACGAGCGAAGATGCATATATCGCAAGATGCCCGCCCTTGGAGTGACCGCCTAACCTGATCCTGTTAAGGGAGTCGGAGCAGACACTGTCCAGATAGTCAGTTGCGTAGTCTTCTGCAGGAACATTCCTGAAGCTTAAGTTGAAGTCTTCCTTCCAGCCTACCAGATTGTCATCCGTGCCCCTGTAGGAGATGAAGGTCACTCCGTCATCAGTTACTATCTCGAGTGCGGCAAACTGCAGCTCGATCGCAAGATCGATCTTGTTTACGTAGTTCCTTAATCTGGCATTCCTGAACCTGTCGGTCTTTGCCGTCATCTGAAGGAGTTTGGGGGCAAAACTTATAAAAGACTTATCTGCCTCAAGCTCTTTGGGTGTATGCATCTCAAAGAACAGTCTCGATGCCTCTTCAAGAGTGATCTCGCCGTCACCTATACCGGGCACTATCCCTTCGAAGTCAACATACGACAGATTAGCCAGTATGAGACCGTCTATTGCATTGAACTTATCGGCTTTGAGGCTAAGATCGCCCCGCCAATCCATATAATCTAATATCGTAGCCATGAACTGATTCTAAACCTTTTACCCTCATCTTTCCACACACGCTTTTGTAAAGCACTGAAATGCTATTTAGATATTTCCTTAGAGTTTGGTCTGAAACTCTAAGTTTTACTCTAAGTGCTCATCCTGAATTTAGAGTAATCCTTAGAGTTTGATCTGTAATTCTAAGTTTTACTCTAAATATTCAGCAGCTGTTAAAGTAAAGGCTGAAACTTTAACATTCAGTTGTACAAAAAAGTGCCAAAGCATTGCCTTGGCACTTAGAAGTTAGATTGTCTTGCTTATCAGCCCTTGAGATCTTTATAGACTGCTTCGCATTCTATTGCGAGGTCTTCAGCCGTCAGGCGGTAAGCTTCAAGGAGGTCCTTGGGTGTGCCTGATTTACCGAAGGTGTCGTTGACACCGAATCTTCTTACAAGGCAGGGGTGGCTCTCGCAAACTGCTTCGCATACTGCGCTGCCGAGACCGCCGTTGATGGTGTGCTCTTCTGCAGTGACGATGAGACCTGTCTCGCGTGAAGCCTTGGCGATAGCTTCCTTGTCTATGGGCTTGATGGTGTGCATATCGAGGACTCTTGCGTTGATGCCCTTGCTCTTTAAGATCTCGTGAGCTTCAAGAGCTGTCTTTACCATGATGCCGCAAGCTATGATGGTGAGGTCCTGACCGGGACGGAGCAGGTTGCTCTTGCCGATCGCAAAGGGTACGTCAGCACCGTATTCGCCGTAGACTGAAGGTACCTTGGCTCTGCCGAGTCTGATGTAGAAGGGGCCCGGATTGTCTATGGCTGCCTTGATGGCGAGTCTTGTGGAAGCGCCGTCTGAAGGGCAGATAACCCTGATATTGGGGATGGATCTTATTACAGCCATATCCTCGAGGCACTGGTGGGATGCACCGTCCTCACCTACTGTAAGGCCTGCGTGTGAAGCGCAGATCTTAACGTTTAAGTTAGGATAGCAGATGGAGTTCCTGATCTGCTCTAAGGGTCTCTCGGATGCGAAGGTAGCAAATGTTGAGCAGAATACCGTCTTACCGCAGGTAGCGATACCTGCTGCAGTAGCCATCATGTTGCCCTCTGCGATACCCATATTGAAGAATCTGTCAGGATATACCTTCTTGAATTCGCCCGTCTTGGTAGAACCGGAGAGGTCAGCATCCATAACTACGATGCTCTTGTCAGCTCCGAATTCAACGAGGGCCTTGCCGTATGCGTCTCTTGTTGCCATTTCACTCATAACTTAGTCCTCCAAAGCCTTGATCGCCGCGTCAAGTTCTGATACGGCAATTGCATATTCTTCGTCGTTAGGAGCCTTGCCATGCCAACCTGCGTTGTCGAGCATATAGGATACGCCCTGGCCCTTGTGGCTCTTGGAGATGATGAAGAAAGGCTTGCCTGAACCGATATTTGCGTTGAAGTCTTTCATTGCCTGCTCGATCGAAGCGAAGTCGTGACCGTCTATAACTCTTGTCTCGAAGCCGAAGGCCTTTGTCTTTGCTTCGATGTCGCCGAGGCTCATGACATCGTCTACCTTACCGTCGATCTGCAGACCATTGTTGTCTAAGATGACGCAGAAGTTGTCGAGCTTATAGTGAGCTGAGCTCATGAGGGCTTCCCAAACTTCGCCCTCCTGCATCTCGCCGTCGCCTAAGATCGTAAAGACCTTGTAGTTTGTCTTGTCGAGATACTTTGCATTTATCGCCATACCGGAAGCAGCGGATATTCCCTGTCCCAGTGAGCCTGTGGACATATCGATACCCGGTGTGTACTGCATGCAGGGGTGACCCTGAAGGAAGGAATCGACCTTACGCAGCTTCTTCATCTCCTCGATATCGAAGAAACCGAGAAGTCCCAATGTTGCATATAGCGCAGGTGCGCAGTGACCCTTGGAGAGTACGAATCTGTTGCGGGCCTGGTCCTTTGCACTTGCTGCAGTAACGTTCATCTCCTCGTTATAGATGTAGGTCAGAACGTCTGCGCAAGACAGAGATCCGCCCGGATGTCCGCTCTTAGCATGGTAAACACCCTCTATGGCCCATCTGCGGACCTTAGCGGCAAAGAGCTTCAGTGCCTTTTCTTTTTCCTGTGTCATAAATCGCACCTTTCGTCAGTTATTCTAACGCCGTCCCTTACGTAGAGTCTCTTGACTCTCTTACCGACAACGCATGTGATCTCGTAGTTTATAGTGCCGATCCTGTCGGCCAATTCATCAGCTTTCCTGTCCTTGCCGAAAACGATAACCTCATCACCCACCTTGGGCCTTACCTTGAGGTCAGTTGTATCCACCATGCACATATCCATGCAGACATTGCCTACTATGGGGCATCTTACGCCATCTACTATAAGCTCGAAGCCGTTAGACAGTCTTCTCGATAAGCCGTCGGCATATCCGATGCCTACTGTCGTTATCTCCGAAGGTCTCTTGGAGATGAAGTGCCTGCCGTAGCTTATAGATGAACCCTCGGGTACGTTCTTTACATGGATGACCTTGGCATACCATGTCATAACGGGTATGAGGTCGATCTTCTCCTTGGGCTCGGGGCATCCGGGCGGCATAAGACCATAGAGGATTATGCCTGCTCTTACCATATCAAGATGCATCTCGGGGAATCTTAAGATGCCCGCGCTGTTACATATATGCTTCTTTACAAAGCTGACGCCCCTGTCTTCTAATGCCTTAACCTGGTCCATAAAGCTCTTAAACTGAGCTCTTGTGTAATCGTCGTCGTCAGTATCTGCTACCGCAAAGTGTGAGAATATGCCATAAGGGATTATGCCGGGAAGGGATACCGCCCTAACGATCTCATCCGTTGCAGAGCCGTCCGTGGGGAAGCCGATCCTTCCCATACCGGTATCGAGCTTTACATGGACTCTTGCCTTCTTGCCCTGCTTGACTGCTTCGTCTGATATTGCCTTCGCGGTCTCATATGAATAAACCGCCTGATCGACGTCGTATTTTACAGCGTCATCGAAGCGGCTTACATCCGTATATCCTAATGTCATCATGGGGGCAGTGATGCCGCGCATCCTGAGCTCGACTGCTTCGTCTATCGTTGCGAGACTGAGGCCTGAGGCTCCTGCCTTTATGAGAGCTTCTGCGATCTCTAAGGCTCCGTGACCGTATGCGTCTGCCTTGACCACGGCCATTATGTCGGTGCCTTCTGTTGTAACTCTTCTTATCTCAGAGAAGTTATGCTCAAGTGCACTGAGATCAATCTCAACGCACGATCTGTCATACATATCACTCTTGATATCCAAGTTCATTACCAACCTGCTTTGCAAAACGCCTCCGGCAGATATCTCTCGAGATCTGTCGGCAGCATTGCCCTCTTACCTAAATCTTCAGATGCTATAGCTCCTGCGGCAGAATGGAATCCCACCGCGCAAACAGCTGCCTCCTCCCCGCTCATACCCTGTGAGAGGAACCCTGCCATAAGGCCTGAGAGGAAGTCTCCGCTTCCGCCTTTGGCAAGCCCGCTGTTTCCATAGTTACTAATATACTTTTTGCCGCTATTAAGGGCAATTAATGTTTTATGGTTTTTTAATACTGCGATACACTTGTTTTGTAGTGCAAATTGTACACTTGATGAAGCCATCTCCTCAGGGGAGGTAAGATCTTCGCCTGTAAGCCTTCTAAACTCGCCTATGTGAGGTGTCAATATGGCAGGCTCATCTCTTCCCTGAAGCAGCGGATAGAAGACCTCTTTGTCCTTAGCCATTATGGTAAGTGCGGAGGCGTCTATAACAAGCCTCGGTGCATTTACCGTAAAGTGCTCTATAAGAGCCTTGGATACCTGATCTTCCACCTCAAGTCCGGGGCCGATAAGAACGCTCGTGCACCTTTTGAGCAGTTCATTTGCCTGTCTTAAGGCCTTTGCTGCCGTATCTTCCCTTCTTGCAAGGACTGCGCAGGGGTGATTTACCCTTACTACATCAAGAGCCTTATCGGTCGAATATGCGATGACCATGCCCGAGCCTGACCTTAAGGCAGCGCCCACTGCAATATCCAAAGCCCCCGACATATAGTCAGAGCCCGCACAGACAAGCACGGTGCCGAAGGTGCCCTTATGGCTCTTGTCAGACCTTAAAGGCGCCATGGAAGATAGAAGTTTACTTGTTATCTCTATATCCTCAGCCATGCTTCTCCTCGTCCTTGTTGGGTACAAGATCCTCGTTCCTGATCTGCTCGATCAGGCGGATATCGAACGGTGTCTCCTGGTATACGTAGTAGTTGAGCCAGTTTGTGTACATGAGAGTCGCAGAAGATCTCCACTTTAAGACCGGGCCCTTGTCAGGGTCGTTATCCTTGTAGTAGTTAAGCGGGAGGTCCGTATCAAGACCTGCTGCCTGATCTCTTTTGTACTCACGGTCCAATGTGTCCGTATCGTATTCGGAGTGACCCGTTATGAAGATCTGTCTGCCGTGGAGGTCTGATATCGCATAGATACCGCACTCTTCGGACTCTGATAAGATCCTTAAGTTCTTTATGGGCTCCACTTCTTCCCTTCTTACTTCCGTATACCTTGAATGAGGCACATAGAAGATGTCGTCAAAGCCCCTGAAGAGCTTTACCGGACGGACATATGTCATGGAGTGTTCGAATACGCCGAACACCTTTTTGTCTAAGACATGCTTAGGCACGCCATAGTGGTAGTAGAGTCCCGCGAACGCGCCCCAGCAAAGGTGAAGCGTCGAATAGACATGTGTCTTGCTCCATTCCATGATGCTGCACAGCTCGGGCCAGTAGTCGACTTCCTCGAAGGGGAGCTTCTCTATGGGAGCACCCGTTATGATCATCCCGTCGAAATAATCGTCCTTGATATCGTCGAAGGTCTGATAGTACTTGATGAGGTGTTCCTTGCTCGTATTCTTCGACACATGCGAAGCCATGCAAAGAAGCTCTATATCAACCTGTATCGGTGAATTGGACAGAGCGCGCAGAAGCTGCGTCTCCGTGGTTATCTTATCGGGCATCAGGTTCAGGATAACGATCTTGATAGGTCTTATATCCTGGGTAAGTGCCCTGTTCTCTTCCATAACGAAGATCCTCTCCTGCTCGAGCACATGCCTTGCAGGGAGATTATCTGCTATACGTATCGGCATTGTTATACTCCTATGAACTCGTTCAAGATGGATTCTGCAGGCACCCAGTCGGCGTCGATCACGGGGATCTTCTCGAGATCCCTTATGAGCTTGGACGCTCTTGTCATTGCCTGCGAGAGATCGGCAAAAGGCTTACCCGTAGCCGACTTCTCCATAAAGACATTCGGACTGATCTTGCCCTTGATCGCCATCTCCATCGCTTCCTTGAGATCGCCTAACGCCATCGGCGCGATTATGAGGCTCTCGTATGCCAGGAAGGAATTGATGTGGACATCAGCTCTTGCGAGGTAATCGGTGTAATATTCCTCCTCGCTCTTCTCGATCATGGGCCAGTAGTCGATCGTTGCAAGGGCGTGCGCCTCTCTGTGGCGGCGGTCCCTTACGATCCTTCTAAGGAGCCTTATCTCGTCGCTGTCCATTAACTTGGAATCACAGAAGACATTGCCGTAAGGCATTATGAACACCTTGGCACATTGCTCGTCCGATATCTCGCCCGATATCCTCTTGTTGAGTCCGTGAAGGCCTTCTACTACCAGTATTCCGGTCTCGTCCATCTTGATCGCATTGGCAGGGTCGCCTTCCATCTGCTCTCTTGTATGGAAATCGAAAAACGGAGGTACGACCTCCTCGCCATTCAAGATCTTCTTTATGTCATCTGCGGCTCTTGCCACATCCAAAGTATCTATAGTCTCAAAGTCAGGCCTGCCGTCTCTGTCGAAGGTCAATTCCTTGATGTTGTAGTAATCGTCCAAAGAGAGCTGATAGCCCGTTCTGCCGTGCGCAGTAAGAGCCTTTGAAAGCCTGTTGGTAAAAGTGGTCTTGCCTGAAGATGTAGGACCCGACACGAATATCGCGCGCTTGTCCTTGTTCTCGCAAATATCGTTACAGATACTGTCTATCCTGCTGAGGAACAGCTTCTCTGATTCCTTGATAAATTCAGGCAGCTTACTGACGCCAAGCTGCTCCTCGAGCTCTTCAACGGTAATATCCAGTTTGTCTCTAAGCTCTGCCATATAGGTATCCTCCTAAATAAATAGTGGTGGTTATCGTCTAACCGGGAAGAATCTCTTGATGATAAGTACGTTGATAAGCCAGTCCCAGCAATACTGTAAGAGTCTGTATCCAAGATAAATGAGGCCCGGGACCGCGAGGAGGAGCACTGCTACCAAAAGCACTGTGCCTACAACGTGAAGTCCTCCTGCAAGAACGCCTATTACGGTCGAGAAAGAACCTGAAGATCCGGCATATTTTGCCGTGTAGGTCTCTAAGGTGGTATTGAGATAATCGATAATGCTGGTCTGTACATCACCCGTGCCAACCGTTATCCTCGGCAATATCCTGCTTACCGTGAAACTTAACACAAGATAAGAATTAAAGAGTTTCTCTAATAAGATGATCATTTTGCCCCACAAGGGCATTCGATAGTATCTGTAGCAGATAAAAGGACTTGCAGCCATGAGCAGTATCGTGAGCACGAGCTGCAGGGTGCCGAAATCACCTATGCCGATATAGCTTCTGCCTGATACATAGGTCAGAAGTACTATCGCTTCTGTAAGAAGCCCGTATAAAACGAACAGCCCGAAATGCTTTCTATTCTCGAAGTCGGTATCGCTCCAAAGCTTACCGAGCAAAAGACCTTCAAGATAATCCAAAACTACTACTCCTTAAACAAACCTGCTAAAGCAGGACAGTCTAAGTAATTTTAACACAATAGGGGATCAATTTCGAGATTGCTTATCTCAGAGTGAAATGGCAGCCTGTTGTCTTCTCGATGAGAGCCTTAAGCTCGTTCCATCTCTTGGGGAAGTGCTGGGACGCGCCGCCTGAAGTCTTGCTTCCGTCCTCAAATTCGATATTTATCTTCCATTCGCCGGGAAGAACGCTCTTGCTTCCGATCTTGCTCAGGTTCTTACCGCTGTTATATGCCTCGATCCAGGATAGCACGCCGATCTCGGGCAAAGACTCCTTGACCAGTTCTACCTTCTCTTCGTTAAGTGCACGTGTGAAATTATTGTTCCACATATAGTTATCGCGCCAGGAGATCACATTCTTTCTGAAATCATACTTAACCGTGTAGCCTTCGTTTGCGAATGTCATTATGCTGACTTCGATTATAGCTATGGGCGTAATACCGTCTTCAGATTCCATCAATGCTCCTTAATCTATTGCGATGCCGAACACATCACCGGATGTTGTGCCGACAACCATCATACCCTCGTAAACTATGGGAGAAGCCTCGATAGAAAGTCCTGATGAACTTGCACCCTCTGTGCCGGCTCCCACCTGAGTCTGGATATATGTGATCCTCTCGCCTGTCTTGCCGTTGATAAGATGTACCTGGCCGAAGCTGTCGCACATTACGATGTAGGCATTGCCGCCCTCGTCGTAGAAATCAACAGGAGAACTGTACGAATAGATGTTCATATTATATTCCCAAACCACGGTGCCTAAGTCCTTGTCATATGCAACAAGTTTATTACCGCTCATGAGCCCGTTTGTCATACTAAATGAGAAAATAACGAGGTTGGAGATGTTAAGTTTGCCGATTATGGGATTGCCGAAGCATCCGCCGCTCTGATCGGACTCCGAGGTCTCGCCGTTATAGGTGTAGCAAGGCTCTGAAGACTGCCATACCACCTCACCCGTAAGGCCGTTTATCTTATAGATATAAGCTGCGCCCGAATACTGGCCGGTGCCGCCCTGATTATCTACCTCTGTGCCCACATATACATAAGGTATGCCGTCTTCTTCATCGACTACCGGGGTTATATCCGAATCGTCGCCTAAGACTCTTGTCCATACCATCTCCATCGAATTAAGGTCGAGGCAGCAAAGGTTCATGGTGTTATCCACGAAGTAGCCGTAGCCGCCATAGACTGCGATAGAGCTCTCGACGCCCATGTGTGAAGAGGTATTGTCGGCAAATATATACTTATATCCCGTTACTACGGGAGCAACACTTATAGAGGATGCTCCGTCGTAAGTCGTATTGAGGTCAAAGGTGTAGATGATACCGTTCTCGCAAGGCCAGATAAGCGTATCCGTATCGCCGTCAATTATGGGCGAAGAGTCGAAGGCTCCCCATGCGCTCCTGTATGCGCCGTCCTCCGAACCGTCGTAGGAATAAACGAGCGATCCGTCTATAAGTGAATAGATATACATACCGAAGGTGTCGCCGCCGTTGTTATCCGTTTGTCCCACATAGAGAAGAGGATAGCCTCTGGGGTCTAATGCGGGTGTGCCCTTAATAGAGCAGCCGACATCTATGGGATCTCTTGTCATATCGCCCGTCTGGAGGTTGAAGAAATAGATCTTGCCGTCCAACGCTGCACAGATAACCTCGACGAGGTTCATCTGCTGGCGTGCGGTATCGTACATATTCATCGCAAGACGCATATTGTCAGGCCACTCGACTGCAAGGGGCTGACCTGTCCAGCGCATGCCTTCCCACTCGAAGTTCATCGTTGATGCGAGGCGGCTGCCGATATCGTTATACTCCCATCTCTGGGTCAGGTTACCGTTGGTGATGGGGGTATAGCCGTAGGAAGCACAGTTCCTGAAGTTATTACCTCTGTATGTGAATATACCT
The DNA here is from genome assembly GCA_024685135.1 of Saccharofermentans sp. Lineage (GTDB taxonomy): Bacteria > Bacillota > Clostridia > Saccharofermentanales > Saccharofermentanaceae > Saccharofermentans. The sequence continues at coordinate 9,337 of JAIKWA010000082.1, read as the reverse complement.
GCAAGGTTTCCGTAGTAAACGGGGTCACCGAACCAGATAGGTGTCTCTCTTGTAAAATCCTCGCTTAATACGCCCGCAACGGATACCTGCTGAGCGATGCCCCTTGCAGAAGGAAGAGCGTCATCTGCTACGGGATCTTCGGATGTAGTATTGATGCTCGCACTCTCAGGATAGAGTATCGGATTCTGATAAGCGGTTATCGGCGGGATCGGTGAAGGAGTCGGGGTCGCAACGGAAATGAACGCACTCGGAGCGCCTGACTGATCGGTCACGACGGTCTCAGATACATTCTGCTTGCGGAAATATACGATAGCTAATATACCGGTCAGGACTACGAACAAAAGTGTGATGATCACCACGAGGGTCATTGTTCCCTCGTTCGGATCCCGAGACGGCCTGTAATAGCTGTTATCCGGCTCTATAAACTGTTCACCGCGGCCCATATAGCCCAGTTACCCCTCCTGTTTGCTTTGCACAAAATAAACCATATTGTAACACGGTTGACACATTATCTCAATCGCTCAGGCTGTTTGCGAGCTCCGTAAGTTTCTTTAAACGGTGGCTCATACCAGATTTGCCAATGGGCGGATCCATCATCTGACCAAGCTCGGCGATTGAAGCGCCGGGGTTCTCTATATGTGCTTTTGCCGCCTCCATGAGATCCGGCGTAAGCTTGTAGCTCAAAGGAGAATCGAGGAGTTTCTTTATGAGAGCATTCCTCTTCGCGCCCGCATCCGACTGCCTTTTGAAGTTGCCGGCATCGCAGTTGAACCTTCTTACGACTGTGTTATTGATATCCTTGCTGACCCTTATGTTCTCGAAGTCGAGCATCGCTCCCGTCGCGCCGATACGCGCGAGGAAATCAGATACCATGTCGCCCGCCTTGAAATATATGGCCTTGAAACCTTCCCTGTCCTTTATAACGGGGCTGATATCCCATGAGCCCAGCATCCTCGTAAGCAGCATTGCGATCTCATCGCTTGCTATATGGAATTCTATCCTGTAGTTCTTGTTGGGGTCAGAGCAATAGCCCGATGTAAGGAACAGACCCTTTACGAAGGCTTCGGTAAAGGCCTGATCTTCAGTTAATGCCATATCCGGGACAAAACACTTTACGAAAAGGGATAAAAGCTCTCCCCTGCTTATCGGAGCGAGCTCGATCTTGTTGCCTGATACCCTGAAGGATAAGCCTTCAGCGGTAAGGACCTCTAATATGTGCTGCTTTATCTCGGGGATAAACTTGATCTCCGATGAATAAGAGGACTTAAGGTCCGGCGAAGAAGCGAGGAAAAGCCCCGCGATCTCTGCCCTTCTGCACTTGATGTCAGAGGAGACTGACCTCGTTATGTCCTGCTTGATCCTGACTGAGAAACTGGTTTCGTTCATAAGATATCAGCTGTAACGCTTCTCTTCCTTGCCTATGTCCCTGTGATTCAAGATCACATTGAAGCCCTGGTCCTTGAGCCTTGAATAGAGCCTGGTCGCGCAATAGACGGACCTGTGCCTGCCGCCCGTGCAGCCAACTCCCACATGCACCCTGCCCTTGCCTTCGCGCATGAAGTAAGGAATGGTGAATCCTAACATATCGCATGCTTTATCAAGGAATTCGTCAGTCTCTTCGAAGCCTGTCAGATACTCTGCGATCTCGGAATCCTCGCCCGTTAAGTTCTTAAGCTCGGGGATGTAATAAGGGTTAGGCAGGAATCTTACGTCAAACACATAATCGCAGTCTGCCGGAAGCCCGAACTTAAAGCCGAAGGACTCGATAAACAATGACAGTCCCGTGGTGTCGTCTTCTACTATGAGGGCCTTGAGCTTCTCTCTTAACGAGGTCGTTGTGAGCATGGTCGTGTCGATTATGTTGTCAGCCATCGCCCTTATCTCGCGAAGCCTTGACCTCTCCTCCTTGATCGCATCGGTAAGCGATAAGGAATTTGCCAGAGGGTGCTTGCGCCTGGTCTGCTGGTATCTTCCGATGAGCACGGTATCCGAAGCTTCGAGGAATACTATCTTATAGACGCATCCCATACGCTCGATATCCTTAATTGCATCTGTAAAGCCCTCTAAGAGTTCCTGGGACCTGCAGTCCACGACAAAAGCGAGCTTGCTTATACCGAAGTTCTCCGAGCCCGTACCCTTGATGAAGCCGTTTATCACGTCCGGGATTACATACGGGGGACAATTATCCATGCAGAAGAATCCCGAATCCTCAAGGAAATTAACCGCCTGCGTTTTGCCGGCGCCGCTCATGCCCGTAAGAAGAATAAGTTCCATTATCTGCCTCTTCTATTATTGATCGAAATTACCTATGAGCCTTACTTCCGGCTCGAGCCTGACACCCGTCTTCTCAAAGACCGTGTCAGATACATATCTTATGAGTCTTAAGACATCCGAAGCGCTCGCCCTGCCGTCGTTATTGACGATGAAACCCGAATGCTTCGGCGATACCTGCGCTCCCGAATCGTCCAAGGCAAAGCCCTTAAGACCTGCGTCCTGTATGAGCTTGCCAGCAAAATAACCTTCAGGCCTTTTAAATGTGGAGCCTGCGCTCGGGACATCTATAGGCTGGCTCGTGGCTCTCTTAACCCTGAGCTCTTCGGCAAGCGCTCTTATTGCATTGGCATCACCCTTTACAAGACGTGCCTTGAGTCCCAATATTATGAGATCGCCGGTCTTATCCTGCTCGAAAAGGCTCGTCCTGTAGCCGAATCTGCACTCTTCCGCGCCTAAGACCTTGATCTCAGTCTTATCCAGATATGTGACGGATACCGCTATATCCTTGATCTCCCTGCCGTAAGCTCCGGCATTCATATAGACGCCGCCTCCGACAGAACCCGGTATGCCGCAGCAAAACTCTGCGCCCTCAAGGCCCTCTTTGACGGCGATATTACCGAAATACGCCAGAGGCGCGCCTGCGCAGCAATCTATCTCAAACGAACCGTCTCCCTTATCCATAAGAGAGATCTCGCCGAGCTTCTTGCCGATCCTTATAACGAGACCGTCAAAGCCGGAATCGGATACCAGGATATTAGAACCCTGGCCCATGACAAAGACTTCAAGTCCTTCACTTCTTGCAAATTGAAGAAGATCCCTTACCTGCGCAAAACTTGAAGGCTCGGCAAAATATCTCGCCTCACCCCCGCAGCGGAATGTCGTATATTTTCTAAGGGAGATGTTCTCCGTTATACCCAGTTCGTTAATCAAGCGGCGTCCCCGGGAATACTCTCGAGACAAGGTTCTGGGCTGCATTATAGCCCATCTTCTTGACTCTGTAGTTAATGGCAGCGGCTTCAACGATTATCGCGAGGTTACGGCCGGGACCTACGGGGATAGTAACCGAAGGCACCTTGATGCCTAAGATCTCCGTAGTCTCATCGTTTAAGCCTAATCTGTCGTAAGTCTTCTTCTCGTCCCAGAGCTCCAGGTTGATTACGAAGTCTATCGCTTCCTGAAGCTTGACCGAGGATACACCGTAGAGCTCCTTAACGTCTAATATACCGATACCTCTTATCTCGATGAGGTGGCGGATGACTTCGGGCGCTCTGCCCACCAAAGTGGTCTCTGATACCTTGCGGATCTCGATCTGATCGTCAGCTATAAGTCTGTTTCCTCTCTTAACGATCTCCAATGCGGTCTCGGATTTACCTACGCCTGATTCACCCAGGATAAGGATACCTTCACCGTAGACCTCGACGAGAACGCCGTGCATGGATACTCGGGGTGCGAGCTCCATCTTGAGGTATTTTACGAGCTCTGAAGAGAAATCGGAGGTTGCCTGATTTGTCCTCAGGATCGGTGTCTTATATTCTTTGGCAGCGTCCAAGATCTCCTTGTGGACCTTGTGGTCACGGGTAATCACTACCGCGGGGATCTTCTTCTCGAACAGGGCGGATACTGATGCCAGTCTCTCGTCGGATTCCAGATGATCTAAGTATGCGTGCTCCATGTTGCCGATGATCTGGATACGGTCAGGACCGAAGTGCTCGTAGTAACCTGCGAGCTGGAGTCCCGGCCTCGTACAGTCGGCAACCAGAAGTCTGCGCTCGTTGATGTCTCCGGAGTCGTATACGACCTCGAGATCGAACGCCTTTACAACCTCAGACAGAAACACACTTGAAAATGGCATTATCTCCTCCGTATCAGAAATTGATCTCTACGCTGTGGCTCATGCCGTCGGTAAATACAGGAACCTTGGTGTCGTCCTGAGCCTTGCCGTCGACTACGAGCTTTACGCCCTCCCTGCTTCTTACGAAGCCTTCGGGCTTGGTTATCTTAATATCGTACTTAGCCTTCGCACCTGAAACCTTGACCTCAAGTGATGTCTCGCTCTTACGCAGGAGCGGCTCGCAGATGAGGCCTTCGGATGTGAACTCTACGCCGAAGCACTGGAAGAGGCTGAGGAGCAACCATGTGGATGTTCCTGAGAGCGTAGGTCCGATGTTCTCGCCTGACTCGCTGTTGTTGTACTGTGTGCACCATCTGGGGTTACCACAGCTGAAGAAAGGCGTACCCATTGTCTTGAAGGGTAAGATCTTGTCGATGATCCAGTAAGCTGTCTCTGTGAGACGCTCGGCAAGAGCCTTATCTTCTACAGTATTTGCAGCCTTGAGCATAGCTGAGCAAGCCATCATGTTGGCATGCTTGAATACGCCGCCGTTCTCACGGTCACCCGGATAGTAGAGCGCAACATCGATCTTAGGTGCGATCTTTGAATAGTCTACAGTAGAACAGAGTCTGAATCCATAGGGTGACTTGAGATACTTATCGAGTGAATCGAGCATCGTCGTGATCTGATCTTCTGTTGCAACGCCTGCAAGAAGTGACCATGAGAATGCATTGAGGAAGTAAGAACCGGGATGGCCTTCTTCGAGCGCCAGACCATCGCCTGCAGCACCGAGATACTTGAGCTCGGGCTTATTCGAACGGTTGAACAATACTCTTGCATAGAAGTCATCCTTCCAGCAGTTGGACTTGAGAGTCTCTGCGATAGAAGAAGACATCTGCCCAAGTTCAGAAGCAAATTCAGCATCACCGATCTTCTCAAACATGGACTTACCTGCATCGATAGCAACCTTTAAGAGGAAGCCGTTCATTACGGACTCTGAATACTCAGACTCGTAAGGAACCTCTGCATAAGCCTTGCCTGATGCTTCAAGCTGCTTCTTGTAATCGGCGATCTTCTCCTTACCGGAGATACAATCGGGGTCAACTCTGAGGCAGTCGTTCCAGTCAGCTCTGTCAATGAGCGGGATGCCGTGCTTACCGATGGAGATCTTGCCGCTGTATGTAAGGATAGCCTTGAGAGTATCTGAGAGCTTACGCTTAACACCGGGATCTGTTAATTTCTCCTTGGTGCCTGCCATTACGAACTCTTCACTTAAGAAGTCGTAATCGCCCGTAAGTCCTAAATATCTGTCTAATGCCTGCAAGAGCCAGAGGCCGTCATCTGACCACCAGCCGGGTTCCTTGCCGATCCAATAGAAGTTGTGGTTTGTATAACCATCCTCGTAAACGTTCTCGATCCAGCCTGCGAGCATCTTCTTTACGAAGCCTGTCTCGCCCATGCCTGCAAAGTAGTACATGGAAGCGAAGATATCCTGGATCTCACGGAAACCGATTTCTCTATAGCCCTTCTGTGTCCAGTCCAAAGACCTGGATACGAATGTCTGATAGAAGACCTGGAACGGCAGATTGTTATTTACATAAGCCTCGAAGTCCTTATCAGAGTGGCTGATCTGCATATAACCTGCATACTTGCCCGTAAATTCGATAACGGACTTAAGGTCTGCTTCAAGATTCTTCTTGTCTGAGATATAAGCTGCAACTGCCTCAGCTTCAACACCGGGAGTTACATCTGCAAGAAACTCCTTATTAACAGCATCAGAAGAAAGGCATGTGATGTTATCTGCTCTGACTGCGGCGCCTGCCTTGACCGTGAACGGGATAGACATAGCAAAGAAGCCCGGACCCTTTCTTGAAGGTCTGCATGCAAGAGGATCTATAAACTCAGGACATTCGATGCTGCCGCTTCCTACGAAGTCGCCGTATCTTACGCAGTACTGGTCAGGGAAGATAACACCTGAATCTGTATGTACCACTGTCTCGGAGAATCTTACATTGCCCTTTGTCCACTTGGGGTTGGGGTTGAAGCTCAATGCTCTGATCTCGTTATCCTCGTTGAAGAAAACCTCAGACTGTGCAACTACTGTTGTGAAGATGACGTCTTCAGAGAGGGCGTGTGTCTCGTTTGTACCGAACATACCGGTATAAACGATACGAAGATCCATATCAGATGAAGAAGTATTCTCGATATCGATCATCTGAGCTTCGGAGGCGAGGGGCATATCCTCGTGCTGGGGAACGATGAAGATCGTTCTCTTGATCTTAAGGCCGCAAGTAAGCTCATAAGAGATGACCGTGCGGTTCTGGGAATGAACTGTCTTAACGGACTTAAGGCCTTCAGCAGAAGCTGCGCCTGACCAGAAGATGGTCTTGCCGCCACTTACGAGATAGAACTGTCTGTTTGCGGGGAAGCCGTTCTCTTCAGGGAGATAGTCCCATCTTGTTGCGAGAACCTGGCAGTCAGCATGTGAACGGAAAGATCCGCCGCCCAAGCTGCCTACAGTGCTCTTGGGAGTAGACTGCAACGGGTGATCGAACTTGATCCTGTTGCCGATGAGCATATTTGTATAGTAGTGAGGACCCGGAGCCGGAGATGCGGGATCGAACTCGAGCTCGCCATTCTCCTTAAGAACGCCGCCCCACTTGGAGGAATCCTTGATGTGAGATATTACGCAGGATGCAACCTCGGAAGGGATATCAAGAGAGTTTGCCTCTCCGCCCTTCTCGCAGTAGCCAGTTACAGAGCCGCCGTCATATGCCAAAAGGATGCTCGCACCCCCTGCTACAACAGACTTGATAAACTCATAGCAAGCATCGTCACCTGCGATGACACTTACAATGACTGAATCAAATTCAAGACCTGAGACACCGATAACTACCGGGTCTTTACCAAATCTTACATACTGCGCGGACTTACCGCCTGTAACCTTATCACCAAACTTCTTTGCAAGAAGATCTGATGCCGTGCAGAGCTCTGCTCTTGCTAATTCGCCTCTAAAACCCATAAGAAGAAAACCTCCCATTTTGTATATCGCAAATTATAACAATAAACCCCGTCGCACAAAAGGTACAACGGGGTTTTGTATCACTTATTGGATATTAATACCAAAGTTTCGATAAATCCCCCGGATCAGCCGAGAACTACCTCAACCTTGTGAGTCTTTCCGTCACCGCATACAGGTACGATGCAACCGTCAACTGCTACGCCGTCAACTGTAAGGGACTTAACGCCCTTGCATACGTGATCGGGGTTCTTGATGTCGATGTCGTATACATCGCCTCTGAACTGACGTGATACGGTGAAGCCGTCCCAGCTTGAAGGGATGGAAGGATCAACTCTGAGGCCGTCGAATTCAGGCTTGATACCAAGGATGTACTGTGAGATAGCAACCATGTTCCAAGCAGCTGTACCTGTGAGCCATGAGTTCTTGCCCTGACCGAAGTTCTTAGCATCCTTACCGCCGATCATCTGACCGTATACATAAGGCTCTGTCTTATGGATATCAGATGTCTCTTCAGTAAATGCAGGAGCGATCTTTGAGTAGTACTCGAAAGCCTTGTCGCCTCTGCCTGCATAAGCTTCAGCGCAGATGATCCAAGCATTGTTGTGTGTGAAGATACCTGCGTTCTCCTTATATCCGCCCGGATATGTGGAGATCTCACCGTACTGAACATAGTACTTTGTGAATGCAGGGTTGTTGAGAACGAGACCGTACTCACAGTTGAGGTACTTATCGATGGAGTTAAGAGTCTTGATGTCAGCTCCGACATCCTTACCGATCTCAGACATAACTGCGAAGCCCTGGGGTTCAATGAAGATCTTACCCTCTTCGCACTCTGAAGAACCCATCTTCTCGCCGTTGGCATCGTAAGCTCTGATGAACCACTCGCCGTCGAATGCGCTCTCCATAACGTTAGCCTTCATCTTGTCGATCTCAGCCTGAGCCTTGGCAGCCTCTTCAGTCTTGCCTAAGTGCTCTAAGATACCTACATAAGCAGGACCTGTGTATGTGAACAGAGCAGCAACCATTACGGACTCAGCAACCTTGGAGTAGCCGCCTTCAGCAGCGAACTTGGGGTTGGTGTATGTCTGGAAGCTCTCGCCCGGTGTGTCTGAGAAGCATGAGAGATTGATACAGTCATTCCAGTCAGCACGCATTGCAAGAGGCAAACCGTGAGGTCCTAAGTTGTTAACGATGTGATAGAAGGATACCGTTAAGTGATCGAGCATAGGCTGAGCCTTGGACTCGTCGTTATCGTAAGGAACCTTCTCGTCCAAGATGGACCAGTCGCCTGTCTCTCTGATGTAAGAAGCAACCGAGAGTATCATCCAGAGCGGGTCATCTGAGAAGTCGCCGCCGATATCGGAGTTACCCTTCTTTGTAAGAGGCTGATACTGGTGATAGCATCCGCCGTCAGGAAGCTGTGTGGCAGCAAGATCGATAAGTCTTGCTCTTGCTCTCTCGGGGATCTGGTGAACGAAGCCCAAGATATCCTGGTTGGAATCTCTGAAGCCCATACCTCTGCCGATACCGGACTCGAAGTAAGAAGCGGAACGTGAGAGGTTGAATGTAACCATGCACTGATACTGGTTCCAGATGTTGACCATACGGTTAACCTTATCGTCAGGTGTGTCAACCTTGAAGATGCCGAGGAGCTTCTCCCAGGCAGCCTTGAGCTCGTCTAAGCCTGCTGCAACCTTCTCGGGAGTGTTGTACTTCTCTATCATCGCATAAGCCTTCTCCTTGTTGAGGACCCATGCCTCTCTTGTGAGGAGACCTTCAGGCTTTGTATCAGCGAACTTCTTGTCGAGCGGATTCTCAGCATAACCTAAGATGTAGATGAGAGTCTTTGTCTCACCGGGTGCGAGAGTAACCTTCTTGTAGTGTGAAGCAACAGGTGACCAGCCGTCTGCGAATGAATTGGAAGGCTTGTCCTCCATAACTGTTACAGGGTTGTCCCAGCCGTTGTAGATGCTGCCTAAGAAGGAGTCTCTGTCTGTATCGTAACCATCGATATCGTCATTTACAGTATAGAAAGCATAGTGGTTACGTCTGTCTCTGTATTCTGTAACGTGATAAATAGTAGAACCTTCGATCTCTACTCTACCTGTTGAGAAGTTTCTCTGGAAGTTTGTGCAGTCATCCTGCGCATCCCAAAGACACCACTCAGCCATTGAGAAGATGCTGAAGCTCTTTGCGGAAGAACCTTCGTT
>JAIKWA010000069.1 GCA_024685135.1 Saccharofermentans sp. | reverse complement strand
TGCAACATTTTTGTTTCCTTGTCTGTATTAATGGTATCAAGGCCATCAAGGAGGACACAAAAATGGCAATCACAAAGAAGACAATAGCAGTATTTGCTGCACTTATGGCTTTCTGCATGGTATTTGCAGGATGCTCAAGCTCAAGAAAGTCATCTGACACAGAAGTAAACGAACATAATCAAACCCTCGAGACCACAGCAGCATATGCTACCGAAGCATATTCGGAAGAATATATGGAAGCAGACTATAACGGAGCTGCTGAAGCAGCAGGCGACGAAGCTTCCGGATCTTCAACTGCTACTACGAGGAGCGAGCTTAATCCCGAGGAGGGAAGGCTCCTTATAAGAAGAGTTACCTTATCGGTCGAAACCCTCAACTTTTCCGAGCTTTGTAACAATGTTAACGCCAGGACAAAAGAGGCCGGAGGCTATATCGAGACCTCCTCACAGGGCGGAACGGGCAATGCGAGAGACTTAAGGACAGCATACTTCGTTATAAGAGTTCCCGAAGACAAGCTCGATTCTCTCATAAGCGAATTCGGAGGCCAGGCAACGATCGTATCACAGTCCGAGACAACAGACGATGTAACGCTCGATTACGTTGACACACAGTCCAAGCTCGAGGCATACAGGATCGAGCAGGAGCAGCTTCTCGAGATGTTAGACGAAGCAAAGGATCTTGATACGATAATCCTTCTGCAGAACGAGCTTACCAATGTAAGATATGAGATCGAATACTACGAATCTTCCTTAAGGATGCTCGAGAACCAGGTAACATATGCAACCCTCACTCTCAATATTGAAGAAGTCATCGAAGAGACAGAAGTTGAGGAGGCTCATGTAGTTACTTTCTCTGAGAGGATCAAGGACACCTTCGAAGATACAATGGAGAATACCAGGATCTTCTTCGAGGATCTCTTCCTCGGCATCGTCGCAGCGCTTCCCGTACTGGTTCCGCTTGCAGTTATCGCAGTAATAGTTGCAATAGTTGTTACGATAAACGTCAAGAAAGCACGTAAGGCAAGAGCCCTTCGCCAGGCTCAGAAGGATACTTAAAGCTCCTTCCAGTCCCTTACAGAGTAGTTGCAACTGCCGGCAAATTCGGTCCAACTCTCCTTATCGCCGCAACCGATAGGATCGAATACCGCGCAGGTTGCAAACCCGCCGATCGAGGCTCCCTTAGCTGCCTGCATAACATCTTCGAATACCAATGCAGAAGATGGAGGCAACGGGGAGCCTCTTCTTGTTGCATTGATATAATCCATCGCCTTAAGGAAGATATCGGGAGTGGACTTATCGACCTTGTAGCCCATATCCTCCAAGGTGATAACGCACTGAAACTTATCGAGTATCCCGGTATGCCTTAAGCTGTTAACCGCATTTACCCTGTTAAGAGCGGTCGCACAAGCTAAGATAAAGCCTTCTTTGCCCGCATCTGCAAGGTATCTTGCTGCGCCCTCTTTAAGCCCGACCTCGTCCCTGTAGAAGACCTCGACTTCGTCGTTCCAGGCCTTCTTTATCTCTTCGGTAGTAAGAGGCAAACCGTATCTTTGCTTGGTATAGAGCGCGGCATCGTCAATGGATACACGCTTTACGACATTCGTGTATTCCGTATCCACCTCGTATCCGAACCTGCCGAGGAAGTCGATATCGACCTTGTTCCAGACGTTCATGGAGTCGAGCAGGGTACCGTCCAAGTCAAATATCAGGACTTTTATCCCTGCCGATGTGAGATAGGGCAGGAAGGGAGATCTGTCGCCGTAGGATATCATGACATGTAGTTGAGCTTGCCCTTAAGGTCAGCCAAAGCCTGCTCCTTACGCTCTGCAAAAAGCTTCTTGTTATCCTCGATGAGGTTGCCGCCGTAAGAATCGATCGACACTATAAGGGGTCCGAACTCTTCCACGTTTAACTTCCACATAGCCTCGGGCATACCGAGATCGAGCCATTCAACGCCCTCGACATCATTGCACTGCTCTGCCGCAACGACTGCGCAGCCGCCGGGGAAGATGGTGCAGATGGCGGTGTTATCGATGCAGCCCTGTGTGGTCTTGGGACCCATGCCGCCCTTACCGATAACGATCTTTGCGCCGGTCTTTGCCAGGAATTCGGCCTCAGCCTTCTCCATACGCATGGAGGTCGTGGGACCTACGCTTATTATCTTGTATCTGCCGTCACCCAGATCCTTCATGATGGGGCCTGCGTGGAATATCGCCTTGCCCTTAAGATCAACGGGTGAATCCTTGCCGGATACCACCACTCTGTGGTGTACGTCGTCTCTTCCGGTCGTGACCAGACCCGTGACATAGACGATGTCGCCGATCCTGACCTTCTTTATATCCTCGTCTGATACGGGAAGTGTAAAGTGAAATGTGCTCATAAGGTCACCCCCTTATGTGTAAAGAAATCGTAGCCGTAATCGGGCTTGATCCTGATGCCCGCTCTCCTGTGCGCCCAGCATGCCGTTGACAGGCCCATTGCGAGGGTCGCAGGATGTCTTGAAGCCTGCTCGATGTTTACGCCCATGCAGCTGAGCTTGCCGCCGAATCCGCCGGGGCCTAAGCCTACGGAGTTAAGTCCGTCTTCTATGAGCTTTTCCATCTGCGCTGCCTTGGGGTTGGGGTTTGAAGAGCCGACAGGTCTTAGAAGAGCCTTCTTAGACAGCTTTGCCGCAACCTCTGCCGAGCCTGCTATTCCGATGCCTACGAGGCAGGGCGGGCAGGCATTTACGCCGTATGTCGTCATCTGGTCGAAAACAGCCTTTGCGATGCCCTCGTATCCTTCAAGAGGCATCAAGACCTTGGCCATACCGGGCAGGGAGCATCCGCCGCCTGCCATATAGAAATACAGCTCTAATTCGTCGCTGTCAGGCACGAGCTCCCAGTCTATCCACGGGATGTGACTTCCTATGTTGTTGCCTGTGTTATATTCCTCGAAGACCTCTACCGCGTTAGGTCTCAAAGGCGCTCTTATCGTCGCCTTCTTAACTGCCTCTATAAGGGAAGCTTCGACTTCGTCTAAATACGGGTACTTTGTTCCCACTCTTGCAAAGAACTGGGGAAGACCTGTGTCCTGGCATGAAGGCCTTGCAAGGATGTCTGCCATCTCCATATTCTTTCTCATGCAATCGTAGATCTGGGGCGCAAAGCCCTCGGTCTCGATCTTGCTCATCTCATCTAAGCGCTGCCTGACATCATCGGGGAGATGTCCTGCCGCATAACATATAAATGCCGATATAAGCTCGGATAACTTCTCTACTGTATCTTTATCCTGGGGCATATACAATAAACCTCCGTTTATTTGATAAACTTAACAGATTATACCATGTTATAATCTAGCTTATTCAAAGAAAAAGGGAGCCTGCGGCAAGTGATACTTAACGACGATATCAAGGATGATGTTTACTTAGAAGAACTGCGCGTCAAGTACATGGAGTACTTCGCATACTACGACATTCCTCGTCTCGAGAAGGAAGTGCTCCCTGACGGAGTCAAGATCTTAGACTGCGGCAAATACGAGTGCTTAAGGCCCGTAAACGAGGACCCTGCACTTAAGGATAAGTGCTTTATCCTGATCCACGGCGGCGCTTTTGTCTACGGCTACAGAAAGCTCGACAGATGCTACGGCATGCACCTCGCAAAGCAGTCGGGAATGTCCGTTATAAACATCGACTACACCTATATGCCTGACGTTAATCTCACTGAGCTTATAGACAGGCTTCTTGTGACGATCGAAGAAGCAACAAGGCTCTTCGGCTTTACAACCATAAATCTTACGGGCGATTCGTCAGGCTCTTATCTTGCTTATGCGATAGCCCTCTCCATGAAGAACAGACTGATAGCACAAGGCTTTGGCCTCGAAGAGCTTCCTGACCTTAATATAGGAAGCCTCGCTCTTGTCTGCGGCTGCTACACGCTCCCCAAGGACAAGTTCCCGGGCATCTATTTTGAGAAGAAGAAACCGAGCCCCGTGCTCGCAGACTTTGCATACGATCTGAGCAAAGCAGCGGTCATGGAGCCCGGTCTTAAGGTCGCCCTCATTACAGGCGACAAGGATTTCATAAGGGAAGACAACAGGGATATGTATGCCAAGCTCAAGAAGGCAGGAAGTGATGTCACGCTCCTCGATCAGGAGTCCGATGAAGAGCATCAGCTCTACCACGACTATGTCATATCAGATCCCACATCGCCTCAGTCGCAAAAGGCCATAAGGCTCTTCTGCAAGAACGCGAAGTGATCACGCCTCGGGATTAGCCTTCTCGTAAGTACTGTGGATGAGCCTTGATACCGGCTTATAGACGACAGCCGTTACCGCAGATACTATTAAACCCTTGAAGAGATTGAACGGAACGAAGGCCAGAAGAAGGAGCGTAAGCTCTGATGTGATGTACTTGTTTGCTGCCTGGCTCATGCCGATTATAGCTTCCAGAGGAAGACCCATGACAGTGCCGTACAAGGGGATATTGATGAATGCATTTACGGGCACGCCTGCTACAGCAAGAGCAAGAGTAGCAACTATCATTCCGGTAACAGCGCCCTTGATGGATCTGTTCTTCTTGTAGATAAGACCTGCAGTTCCTACGAATATAGAACCCGTGATGAAGTTTGAGACCTCACCGATGCCTGATGTTGCAGTTGCGGGGAGGTGTATGAGATTCTTAAGAAGCTCGATGATTATTCCGTATACGGGTCCCAGAGAGAAGGAACCGATGAGCACGGGGATCTCGGAAAAGTCGAACTTGAGGAACGGGGGCATAAACGGGAGCGGCACCTCAAAGTACATGAGGACTGTTGCCAGAGCCGTAAAGATAGCAGCTACTGCCACTCTGAATGTTATTGCGCGACGCTTGGAAATACTTGAAACAGTTACTTGATCAGACATATTAAATTACCTTCCTTTCATCCGGACTTTACCGTCGGCCGCAGGATCTCACTGCGTCAACCATGCATCAGATTTTACATGGCTTGCGGGCTTCCCATATGTCACAGGTCACCGCCGGTCGAAGAATTGCACTTCGCCTTGGACACCAAGATTATACACTCCTAACCCGATATGTAAAGCCGTAAAAATGCTCTTACAATTCTGCTCTACTTAAACGCTGTTTATTTGCTATAATATACGCGCGTACAGATACGCAATTTCCAAAAGTAAATAAGAGGTTTCAACTATGGATATATGTGCAGTAGTAATGGCGGCAGGCAAGAGCACGCGAATGAAGTCCAAGCATTCCAAGGTGGTACACCGCGTCTCAGGCAAGCCGATCATTCAGTGGGTCGCTGATGCTCTCGTAGATGCAGGTTGCCACGATCAGGTATATATCGTATCCGATCAGCAAGAGGAGATCAGGAACTGCTTAGGCGAGAACGTCGCATATGTTCTTCAGGAAGAGCAGAGAGGAACCGGTCATGCGGTAATGCAGGCAGCTCCTTTCCTCGAGGGAAGAGACGGCGCGGTTATAGTACTCCCCGGCGACTGTCCGATGGTATCGGCAGAGACGATCGCAAAGGGCCTTAAGGTCTTCGGGGAAGCAGGCGACGATTGTGCAGCGGTAATAATCACGGCTGATGCAGACGATGCCACAGGCTACGGCAGGATCGTAAGAGACAGCGAAGGCAATGTTAAGAAGATCGTAGAGCACAGGGACTGCAACGAAGAAGAGCTTAAGATCAAGGAGATCAACTCCTCGATGTATATCTTCAAGACATCTTTGCTCTTATCTGCTTTGGGCAGGATCGGCGCAAACAACGCGCAGGGTGAATACTATCTTACGGACACGATCGCTATCCTCATCGGCGACGGTTACAAGGTAGCTGCTGCCAAGACTGATTTCGACGATACGAGGGGAGTTAACGACTGCGTACAGCTTGCGCAGGTCCAGGCTATCGTCAACCGCCGCATATTGGAAAAGCACATGCGTAACGGCGTTCAGATCACGGATCCCAATTCCACATGGATCCACTGCGATGTCGAGATCGGCAACGATACCGTTATCCTCCCGGGCACAACCCTCATGGGCAATACCGTAATAGGACACGAGTGCATCATCGGTGAGCACTCGAGGATCGATTGCTCCGAGATAGGTGACGGAACGACCATAGACAGCTCGATCGTAACGCAGTCGGTCATCGGCTCAGACTGCCGCATCGGACCCTTCTCACACATAAGGCCCGGATGCGCTATTGCAGATAATGTAACGATCGGTGCGTATGTAGAAGTCAAGGCATCCAAGATCGGTGAGTTTACAAGAGCAAGACACCTTACATATATCGGCGATTCCGATGTAGGTAAGAACGTTAACTTCGGTTGCGGTACGGTAACATGTAACTTCGACGGTCAGGACAAGGTCGGTTGCACCATTGAAGACAACGTATTCATCGGAGGTAACTCCAATATCGTATCCTCTGTCGTATTAGGCAAGGACTCTTATATCGCTGCAGGCTCCACCATCACAAGAGATGTTCCGCCCTTATCACTCGGTATCGGCAGGTCACAGCAGTCCAACAAGGACAACTGGGTAGCAGAGAAGAGCAGATTAAGAGGCGCCAACTACATCAGTGTGGACGACAAGCGTTCGGAGGTCTGACATATCTATGTGGATCGTAGCCGGTCTCGGTAATCCGGGCAAGAAGTATCTTTATACATGGCATAACATGGGATATCTTGCCGTTGATCTGCTCGCTTCAAGGAACGATATCTTTTTAGACAAGGACAAGTTCTCGGGAATGTACGGCAAGGGCAAGATCAAAGGGCAGGATGCAATCATCATCAAGCCTACTACCTTCATGAATAATTCCGGTGAATGTTTAGTTCAGATATCTAAGTTCTTCAAGGTAGACCCAAGCCACATAATAGTCGTATACGACGATATAGATATAGCCAAGGGAAGCGTAAGGGTAAGAGCCAAGGGCAGCGCGGGAACGCATAACGGAATGCGCTCCATCATAAGCCACTTGGGCACTCAGGAATTCCCCAGGGTCAGGATCGGAACAGGCCCCGTGCCCGAGCATTACGATCTGGTGGACTATGTCTTATCGGATGTCCCTCAGACAGAGCGCGAGATGATAGCAGAAGCTTTTATCAAAGCTTGCGAAGAGATAGAGAAGATGGTTGGTGAAGATGGCCGCAAAGATTGAAGACCTCTTAGATCTGATATCCCAAGATGCGGTGTTGCTACAGAGCCTGAGCGAGGCAAGATCCGGCAAAAAACATCTTAACGTATCAGGCCTTTGTCAGGAGATGAAGGGCTATGTCATATCGGGCATCTCGCATATCGCAGGCTTAAGACCTGTGGTAATAGTTCCCGATGCCGCAAGAGCGAGAGTCATATCCTCTCAGCTTGCTGCTTTTACAAAGGGCGAAGTCATAACCCTGATGCCTTCAGAGTTGTCTTTGGTAACCGCAGAAGCGTCCTCCAAAGAGCTTGGCATAGATCAGGCCTTCGCTCTTACAAAGCTTCTAAGGAACGAATACGGCGCTGCAGTAATATGCGCTCCGGTCTTAATAAACAGATTCCAGGACAAGAAGATATTTAAAGATGCGATAAGAGATATCGCGATAGGCGACGAAGTCTCAAGAGACGGTCTGATAGAGCATCTTACATTAACGGGTTACAGAAGGACGGATCAGGTAACAAGGCAGGGCGAGTTTGCCTGCAGGGGAGATATCGTAGATGTGTTTGTCCCTGGCAGCAGCGAGCCTTACCGTATCAATTTCTTCGGTGACGAGATAGACCTCATCAAGTCCTTCGATATAGACAGCCAGAGAGCGACAGCGAGGCTTGAAGATATAAGCATACCTCCTGCAGCCATGTACTTTATAAAAGACGAGGGAAGAGCGATAAGATCTGCTGGGCTCATCCTCGCAAAGGCTGACGAAGATATAAGCCGTATGCGTACGGACAAAAGGGAATCAGCAAAGGCAGCCGAGATCTTAAGAAGGACCGCGGCATCTGATGCTGAAGATATAAAGAACCGCAAGATACCTTCGGGTCTTGCAAGATGGCTCGGAATACTGCCGTCCTTTGACGGAACCGTCTTCGATTATATCGACACAAAGAAGAGTATATTCTTCGTAGATGAGATGATCGAGACGGACAGCAGGCTCAATTCCTATGCTGCCGAATATGCGCAGCGCTGCAAGGATTCGTTCCTCATAGGTAACGCACCCACATGCGCGCCCTCTGCGATGCTTAATCTCGCAAATGCACTTAAGGCTTTAGACTCACTTGCAGACTGCCATACAATATCCTGCCTCAACGCGGCAGGCAACGGACTTCCGGGAGGCATTACCTGCAGCGTGATGGGGGTGCCTTCTGACAGCTTTGCAGGCAAGGCAGAAGATCTTGCCGAGCTCATAAAGAAGGACAACAGACAGGCGTCTTCGTTCTCGGGCAAGAAGGGCCTTTATCTCCTTGCAAAAGAAGGCAAGAAGTTAGACGGTTTGAGGAAGCGCCTTGCAGAATCCGACTGTTATGCCGAATTCATAGACAGCGCTCTTCCCCGGGGCTTTAACTATCCGAGGCTCGGCATAACCGTATTAGGCGAAGGCGAGCTCTTCGGCTCTTCAAGGAGCGTTAAGCCCAAGGCAAAGGGCAACAGGATAACCTTCTTCGGTGACATCAAGCCGGGCGATTATGTAGTACATGACACCTACGGTATCGGCCGCTACGATGGCATGATCACCATGAGCGTGGGCGATACAAGGAAGGACTACCTCAAGCTTTCTTACGCTAACGAGCAGGTGCTCTACATCCTTCCCGAGAACCTCGACTCTCTCCAGAAATATGTGGGTCCCGCAGGCAGGGAACCCAAGCTTACAAAGCTCGGTGGTGACGAGTGGAAACGCTCCGTCACCAGGGCAAGGGAATCTATCAAGAAGGTGGCCTTCGACCTTCTGAAGCTCTACGCTTCAAGGTCGGTCAACAAGGGCTTTGCATGTGCGCCTGACGACGAGAACCAGGCTGTATTCGAGGAGCGTTTCCCATATGTGGAGACCGAGGATCAGCTTAGGGCCATCAAGGAGATCAAGGCGGATATGGAATCCGAGAAGCCGATGGACAGACTGCTCTGCGGCGATGTCGGCTTCGGCAAGACCGAGGTCGCATTCAGGGCTGTCTTCAAGGCCGTCATGAACGGAAGGCAGGCTATCCTCTTAGCGCCTACGACACTTCTTGCCCAGCAGCATTACGCAAACTTTATGGAGCGCTGCAAGGGCCTTCCGGTCAATGTGGTGCTCATGTCGCGCTTTACGCCTGCTAATCAGATAAAGCAGAACGTGGCAGACATCAAATCAGGCAAGGCCGATGTTATAATCGGCACACACAGGGTCTTATCCGCAGATGTTAAACCGCCCCATCTGGGCCTTCTTGTAGTAGACGAGGAGCAGAGGTTCGGCGTAAACCATAAAGAGAAGATCAAGTCCTATAAGAACATGGTAGATGTCTTATCCTTAAGTGCGACGCCTATCCCGAGGACTCTTCATATGTCCTTGTCGGGCATAAGGGATATCTCTATCCTCGAGGAAGCACCCTTCAACAGACGCGCGGTCCAGACATATGTCATGGGCTACGACGAGCAGATAATAGTCCAGGCCATAATGCGCGAGATCGCAAGGGACGGTCAGATCTTCTATCTGTACAACAAGACATCTGACATCGACAAGGTCGCAGCAAGGCTCGAGCAGCTCATGCCCGGAGTGCGCGTATGCTATGCTCACGGACAGATGGGAGAGCGCGCCTTAGAGGGCATCGTAGAAGACTTCATAGGGCACAAATACGACATAATGGTATGCACCACCATAATCGAAAACGGTGTCGATATGCCTAACGTCAACACCCTCATAGTAGAGAACGCGGACCGCTTCGGCCTTGCCCAGCTCTACCAGATCAAGGGCCGCGTCGGAAGATCCGACAGGCAGGCATATGCATACATCACATATAATGCGGACATCCCGCTTAACGAGGACGCCAAGAAGCGTCTCGTGGCATTGAGAGAATTTACCGAGCTCGGTTCGGGCGTAAGGGTCGCGATGCGCGATCTCGAGGTAAGAGGTGCGGGAAGCCTCCTGGGCGCAGAGCAGCACGGACAGATGGATGTTATCGGATACGAGCTGTATTGCAGGCTCTTAGACGAAGAGGTAAAGCACTTAAAGCAGACGGGCGAGCTCGCAGAAGACGGTCTCGATCTTACCAATACGGACGAAGCCAAGGAAGGCTTTATCGTAGAAGTCGACTACGATGCATATATCCCCGCATCTTATATCCCGGACGAAGCATCGCGTATGTCCTTCTACAGAAGGATCGGCGCTATCAATTCCTTCGACGGCTATAACGATTTTATGGACGAAGCGATCGACAGATACGGAGACCCGCCTTCGGAGGTCTATATCTTGGCTGACATATCGCTTCTGAGAGCCCTCGGCAAGCCTCTGGGCTTTACCAAGGCATCCATAAGGAACACCGGCGTAAGGCTGTATCTGGATCCCAACCTCCAGCTCGACATGAAGGCCTTGGGAGCCCTGATGCAGGATAAGTTCTACGGGGCAAGATGCCAGATAAGTGCAACGGGACTTCCCTTTATGGCATATAAGCCCACGAGCGTAAGCCAGGCAAAGACGGCAGAGGAGATAGTAGGACTTCTCAAAGTCCTGCACGATAACAAAAGCGAATAGGATGTGGCATAATATAACGGCTATGCCTCAATAGTCCAATGGATAGAATAACAGTTTCCGGTACTGTAGATACGGGTTCGATTCCTGTTTGAGGCGCCACAAAGATAAGATCTGTAACGTGTTTTGTTACAGATCTTTTTATTGATAAAACCGTTTAAAAAACCGTCGATTTATCTCCTTAAAATGTTTACACAAGGGCAACATTTTAATCTTTATAATATGCATGTACGGAGGTTTCAATGATCGAAGGGCGACGCTTGATAGCGCTATGTGCATCCAGAGTTTACGATCCGCAGACACACAGCTTCATCGTTAATCTTAACGAGAGGCTCAAGGCGGAAGGCTATGCAATGCTCATCTTC
>JAIKWA010000058.1 GCA_024685135.1 Saccharofermentans sp. | reverse complement strand
TGCGGCTATGATGAAGCAATGGCTTTTATAGACGCAGGTGCAAGCTCGGTAACCCATATGTTCAATGCAATGAAGCCATGTGAGAAGAGAAGTCCCAACCTTCCCGGTGCGGCCTTTGACGCAGGTATAAATGCAGAGCTCATATGTGACGGCATACATGTGGATAAGACCATAGTTAAGATGGCCTATAAGCTGTTTGGTCGGAAGATATGTCTCATATCGGATTCCATGAGCGCTGCAGGCTTAGGAGACGGGGTTTATGATCTCGGAGGCATGAAGGTAAATGTTACAGGCAATAAGGCTATGCACGAAGGCGTTCTTGCAGGATCGGTCGCAAACCTCTTATCGGAGGCCCGTAATCTGATCGGTTGGGGTATAAGCGCCGGGGATGCCATATATTCCGCTGCCATAGCCCCTAAGGAATTGTTGGGTATGGATATACCTTCTCTTATGCCGGGATCAACAGCAGATATCCTCGTACTGGACAAAGAGTTCGGACTTAAGAAGGTCATATGCAAAGGGTATATGACTGATGCTTTGTAAAACACTTTATTTAAGAATAATATGTTATAATGAACTGTCAGAAATCAGGTTGGGAGGCACATAACTGATGAGTATGTCTTTTATCGAGCAGATAATAGAATTCATTAACGAGCTTATTGCCAGCCTTGACAGCGGAGTCCTCTTCTTCGGAAGTGCATTAGACTTCGTAAGATATGTAATAGATATCGCATTCGTTTCATTCCTTTTCTATTGGTTATTGGTATTCCTTCGCCAGACAAGAGCCTGGCAGCTCATGAAGGGTATCTTATTTATCCTGGTATTTGTTCTTTTCTGCGGTCTCGTCGGACTCGACATGGTGTCTTATATCTTCAACAGATTGCTCTATGTGTTCGCGATACTGTTCATTGTCCTGTTCCAGCCTGAGCTTAGAAGAGTTCTCGAGACCTTAGGTCTCAGGTCTTCTTCGATATCGGGCTTCAATTTCTTCAGAAGGAACGGTGACACGGATCAGGCAAAGCTCTCTTCCTTCATCGATGAGATCTGCGTTGCCTGCAAGGAGATGAGCAAGACATATACCGGCGCTCTTATCCTTATAGAGCGCAGCACAAAGTTAGATGAGCTCTTATCACAGGAGAATGTAGTAAGGCTCGACAGTGATGTTACCAGCTCAATGCTTACGAGCATCTTCTATAAGGGCGCACCGATGCACGACGGCGGACTTCTCATAAGAGACGGCCGGATCATTGCGGCAAGATGCCATGTGCCTTTGTCAGTTACGATGCACGAGCTCTCAAGAGCAGGCACGAGACACAGAGCTGCAGTAGGTGCGAGCGAGATGGGCGATACGGTAGCCGTAGTAGTATCGGAGGAGAGAGGTAAGACATCTATTGCCGTTAACGGCAGACTCTTCGAGATGAATTCGGCTAAGGAGCTCGAGGCTAACCTCGCATATCTTTTAGGCCTTGAAGCGCAGGCTCCCAAGAAGGGGTTATCCAAGTTATTAGATAAGCTTACAGGTTCGCATAAGTCCGATGAGACATCCGGGAATGCGATGGCTCAAGCTAATGTGGTAGTCAAGGAATCCGGTGCAACCTCATCTGATTTCATCATTAAGACCAAGGCCGCTGAAGAAGAGCGCAATTCCAATAAGCTCGGTCTCGGCGTAAGGATCTGCTTTATCCTTATCTCGTTGATCTGCTCGCTTACAATGTGGCTCTATATCCAGATCAATAATAACCCTGTAGTTTCCAAGACCATTACGGTACCGATCACTTACAGCACAGAGGGTATGTCCGAGAATATCGAGGTGTCTTACCCTGTAAAGAATGTTGAGATTGAAGTCGTAGGACGACAGAATACAATAGATAAGCTTACCGCTGACGATATCATCGCCATGATCGATTATGAATCCATCTCAGGCGATACTGGCGGAGTGGTAGAGCTTCCGGTAACGGTAACCAGCGCTGAAGCGAATATCTATTTCCGTGTAGAGCGTCAGGTTCCCGAGACTGTATCTGTCACTATCTATTCAGTCTCTTGATTTAAGGAGGACTAATATGTTTGAGATCAATGAGTATTTCGATCTGAGCCACACGATCGCAGCTGAATTATTCGAAGGTAAGAAGTATCCCTGGGAAGTATTGCCCGAGATCAAGGAGTTCATCCTCAAGATCGGACCTTCGTTAGACCCTGAGGTATACGAGCAAAGAGGCGAGGATATCTGGGTAGCTAAGTCTGCTACGGTATTTGAATCAGCTTATCTTACAGGACCTTTGATCATCTGCCCGAATGCAACAGTCAGGCACTGCGCATTCATCAGAGGATCGGCAATTGTAGGTGAGAATGCGGTCGTAGGTAACTCCACAGAGCTTAAGAACGTCATCCTCTTCGATAATGTTCAGGTCCCTCACTATAACTATGTCGGCGATTCCATCTTAGGTTATAAGGCTCACATGGGTGCAGGCTCCATCACATCCAACGTTAAGTCAGACAAGAAGCTCGTAACCGTAAAGTATGACGGAGGCGAGATCGAGACCGGCCTTAAGAAGTTTGCAGCCATGGTAGGCGATAATGTTGAAGTAGGCTGCGGTTCAGTCCTCAATCCGGGCAGCGTTATCGGCAGAGGCTCAAGAGTTTATCCTCTGTCCTGCGTAAGGGGCGTTGTACCTGCCGGCTCTATCTACAAGAAGGCCGGAGAGATAGTTGAGATACAGTAAATAACAGGTTTTCTGTTAAAGCCCCGTTATTTTTTATAAATAGCGGGGTTTTTTACTCATCAGTGTTTTTTTCGTTCGGAAAATTACTATAATTTTAACTAATTACCTTAAAATAAAGGAGTCAGTTTATGAAGAAACCAATTGCTGTCTTACTCACTTTGTCCTTAGCTCTTGCAGCATTTGCAGGATGCTCCAATAAGTTAGATCCCGAGACGCTTCCGTCTGAGGTTCCTACTAATGCTACAACTGAATCTGTTGTTGAGACTTCGGAATCTGTTGCAGAGACTACAGAGCCGGCTCCTTCGCATGGTCCTAACAGCACACCGGTCGTTACAGACAAGATCGTTGAGCTTAACGGACAGCTCTCAGTTGACGGTACTACCATCGTTAACAGTGAAGGCGAAGTAATCCAGCTCAAGGGTATGAGTACTTATGCTCTCAATATGTGCCCTGACACGGTCAACGAAGAGTTCGTTAAGACTCTTGCAGAGGACTGGGGTATCGATGTATTGCGTGTCGCAATGACAACAAAGGGTAATTCCGATGACTATTCGACAGATCCCGATAAGTATTTCAATATGATGTGCGAGATCGTTGATCTTGCAATAGCTCAGGGGATCTATGTCATCATCGACTGGCATGTCTTATATGACGGTGATCCCAACGAGTTCAAGGATCTGTCCATCGATTTCTTCGGCAGGATGTCTGCTATCTACGGCGATACTCCCAATGTCATCTATGAGATCTGCAACGAGCCTAACGGTACGCTTTTCGACGATGATACAAAGGACGTTACATGGGACGGCGCGATCAAGCCTTATGCGGAAGACGTTATCGAAGCTATAAGGGCTAATGACCCCGATAACATCATCATCGTAGGCACACCTCACTGGAGCCAGGATGTTGATATTGCATCAGCAGACCCCTTAGATGACGATAATGTTTGCTACACATGTCATTTTTACGCAGGTTCTCACGGACAGGAACTTCGTGATAAAATTGTTACTGCTAATGAGAACGGCGTATGTGTCTTTGTGACCGAGTGGGGTACAACAAACGACTCAGGTAAGGGCGAGGTCTATGTCGAAGAATCACAGATCTGGCTTGACTTCCTCGAAGAAAGAAATATATGCTGGTGCAATTGGTCCATCGGCGGTTCCAATGCCGAGAGCTCCAATGCGCTCAAGTTCCAGTCTTCTATCCTCACGGTAAGTGAGAAGTATGACGGACACTGGCCGGATGAATTCATATCTACTTCCGGTCATTTTGTAAGGTGCAACTTGCTCGATCAGGAGTATGTACCTGAAGAAGATTAATAGTTTGGAGGATTTGTATGGAATACAAATTGGAGATAGCAAGTAAGCTTGCTGCGGTAACAGGTCTTGAAGTATCACAGGTAGAAAGCCTTATAGAGATACCACCGCAGCTTTCCATGGGAGATTATGCTTTCCCTTGCTTCGTACTTGCAAAGACGCTCCATAAGGCGCCGCCCATGATCGCAAATGAGATAGCAGGCAGCGGGGAGCTCAAGATAGAAGGCGTAAGCGTATCCTGCGCAGGCCCTTATATCAATTTCTCCATCAGTAGAGACATCCTTGCACAGTCAGTCATAGGTGACATCTTAAAGTCAGGTGACGGCTATGGCAAAAGTGATATGGGAGACGGCAAGACTGTCATAGTCGAGTATTCTTCTCCTAATATCGCAAAGCCCTTCCATGTAGGACATGCCTTTACTACCATCCTCGGTAATTCCATCGCAAGGATCTATACAAAACTCGGATATAACGTACAGAGATTCAATCACTTAGGTGATTACGGCACCCAGTTCGGTAAGCTTATCACGGCTTACCGTTTATGGGGTGACGAAGCTGCTCTTGCATCAGACCCTATAACAGAGCTTCTCAGGATCTATGTTAAGTTCCATGAGGAAGCAAAGAACGATCCTTCGCTCGAGGATAAGGCAAGAGAGAACTTCAGAAAGCTCGAGGAAGGATCAGAGGCTGAAGTAGAGCTCTGGCAGCGCTTCAGAGACCTCTCACTCGAGGTATTCAAGAAGACTTACGACAGGATGGGCGTTGACTTCGATAACTTTAACGGCGAATCCTTCTATTCTTCACGTATCCCCAAGGTCGTAGATACGCTCAAAGAGAAGAACCTTCTCGAAGAGAGCGAGGGCGCACAGGTAGTAATGCTCGAAGATTGCGGGCTTCCTCCGTGCATCGTGCTCAAGAGTGACGGTACTACGATCTACGCTTCAAGAGACCTTGCAGCAGCTATCTACAGATACGAGAACTATAAGTTCGATAAGAATATCTATGTTGTAGGACTTCCTCAGCAGCTTCACTTCAAGCAGGTATTTGCAGTACTTAAGAAGATGGGCTATGAGTTCGCTGATAATTGCGTGCATGTAGGATTCGGTCTCGTTAAGTTCAAGGATAAGGTATTCTCAACAAGAGAAGGTAATATCGTCCTTTTAGACGATCTTCTCAACAAGACGGTAGAGAAGACCTGCGAGATAATCAGAAATAACTCTCTTGCAAGAGGCGGAGATATGTCTGAAGAGCAGATCCGGCAGATCGCAGAGAAGGTCGGTATCGGTGCTGTTATCTATACATACTTAAAATCCGGAAGAGAGAAGGATATCGTCTTCGATTGGGACGAGATGCTCGATTTTGAGGGCGATACAGCTCCTTATCTCATCTATACATATGCAAGAACAAGATCCATCTTAAGGAAGGCGGCAGAGCAGGGAATTGCAGTAGCATCTGCTGATAAGCTCGGCGTTCTTGCCGGTGATGACGAATATGCGGTAATAAGAAGCCTTGCTGACTTCAAGGATTCGGTTAAGAAGGCTGCAGCAAGCTATGAGCCCTTCATGATCTCAAGACAGATCTCTCTTATCGCAAGAAACTACAACAGGTTCTATAACAATTCGAGCATCCTCAATGCCGAAACTGAAGAATTGGTAAGTGCAAGGCTGGCCCTTTGCGAGGCTGTCTGTTCAGTACTCAAGTCCGGACTCGAGCTTCTCGGTATTGATGTAGTAGAGAAGATGTGATCCATGACAGACACAAGATCCAACATACCTAACTTCAAGAACATCAAATACGTAAGACCTGATATCGAAGCCTTCGAGGAACTCGTTAAGAGCGTCCGCTTTAAGCTCATGACCGCTCAGACCGCAGCTCAGGCAATGGAAGCAATGGCTGAATACGAAGATGCGACCAGCAGATTCGATACCGCTTATTGCCTTTGTACCGTGCTTCACGATCTCGATACTTCAGATGAGTTCTATACGAAGGAGAACGATTTCTTCGACGAGAACCTCGCAAGAGTAAGCGAGCTGTCTTCGGCAGTACTCGCAGCCCTTCTTACATGCCCCTGCGCGGATGAGATAAGAGCCCTGTATGGCGACATGATATTCAGCAAGGCTCAAAACCACAAGGAGACCATCTCCAAGGAGATCCTTGATGAGCTTGCCGAGGAAGCATCCCTTGAGAGCGAATACGGTCAGCTCCAGAGCGAGGCACAGATAGAATTTGACGGTAAGACACTCAATCTCAGCATGCTCCAGCCTTATCTTGAATCCACTTCAAGACAGGTAAGGAAGGATGCTTATAAGGCTTTAGACGATTACTATCTGGGCAGGAAGCCCGTATACGACAGGATATACGATGACATGGTAAGGGTCAGGACTCAGGCTGCAAAAAAGCTCGGGTACAACTCCTTTACTGAGTTAGGCTATAAGAGGATGGAGCGCTACGACTATACAAGAGAAGATGTAGAGCGCTTCAGAGGATATATCTTAAAGTACATCGTTCCTTTGACCGTGCAGATAAGGAAGCTCCAGGAGAAGAGACTCGGTGTAGACAAGCTTATGTTCTACGATCTTAACTGTCTCTTTGCAAAGGGCAATCCCGTACCTCAGGTATCCAAGGATACATATGAGGATGCTGCAGGTCTTTATTTCCGCAAGATGTTCGGCAAGGATCCGAGTTTCTTCGATATCTTATCAGAGCACGGATTTACGGATCTTATATCAAGACCTAACAAGTCCACCGGCGGTTACTGCATGTATCTTGAAGACTACGGTATCCCGTTTATCTTTATGAACGGCAACGGTACCTACGACGATGTTGCGACCGTTGTACACGAGGGCGGACATGCTTATGCGGCTATTCAGAGTGCGGATTCATCTCCGTTCCTTGAATGTCTGTCTCCGACGCTTGAGACATGCGAGATCCATTCAACTGCAATGGAATATATGTCTTATCCTTATATGGATATCTTCTACGGCGATATGGCTGACAGCTATTGCCAGATGCATATGACGGACGGTCTTTTGTTCCTGCCTTACGGTTGTATGGTAGATGAGTTCCAGCACATCGTATACGACGATCCCGATATGCCGATAGAGAAGAGGCATATGGTATGGAAATCTCTCGAAGAAAAGTACCAGCCTTATATTAATTACGATCAGGAGACTTTCCACGCATTGGGCGGCGCCTGGATGAAGAAGGACCATATCTTCACGTCGCCGTTCTACTATATCGACTATTGTTTATCCCAGATCTGCGCACTTGAGCTGTGGATAGAGTCGAGACAGGATATGCAGTCTGCGCTTGCAAAGTACAATACGCTTTGCTCTGCAGGCGGTAACGATACCTTCTTAAACCTCATTAAGAAGTCCGGTATCGAATCTCCTTTTGACAGTGACGTCATCAAGAAAGTAGCATACGAGTGCTGCAAGTTCCTTGACCTATGAGATTCCCGGATAAGTTTATAAATGAGATGGATGCCTTCTTTGCAAGGCATGAAGATATCCCGGCTGAAGGCTTTTACGACAGCTTCGATATCCCCGGGCGCAAGGGCATAAGATTTTCCACCATGAAGACCGATGAAGCATCCCGAAAAGAACTCTCATCCATGCTCTGCGGCTCTTCAGAGAAGGTATCCTGGTGTTCTTGCGGCTACTATGCGCCGGGAGATATATCCAACAGAAATCCTTACTACCATGCAGGTGTCTACTATCCGCAGGAGCCATCTGCGATGCTTCCTGCAGAGGTCATCAACGCAAAGCCCGGAGAAGTCATACTCGATATGTGCGCAGCCCCCGGAGGCAAGGCGTGCAGGATAGGTGAGGATCTTAAAGGTGAGGGACTCCTGGTCGCAAACGAGATAAACTTTGACAGGTCCAAGGCTCTCCTTCGCAATATCGAGAGATCGGGCATAACGGGAGTGATCATCTTAAACGAGAACCCCCAAAATATCGCAAAGGTCCTGCCGGGCTTTTTCGATAAGATACTCATAGATGCTCCGTGCTCGGGCGAGGGTATGTTCAGACGTGATCCCGGCGCTATAAAAAGCTACGAGGAATACGGCCCTGATAATATTGCTCCGATCCAGCGCGAGATATTAGACTATGCAGATATAGCGCTCAAAGAAGGCGGCGAGATAGTTTATTCCACATGCACTTTCTGCGAGGACGAGAACGAAGCACAGATCAAAGCATTTATGGAGCGCCATCCGGGATACGAGGTTATAGCTCATCCCGAGATAGAAGGCGTTACGCAGTCAGCACCTTCATCTGTACTGCCGGGTTCTATGAGGATATGGCCACATCTTAATCCCGGCGACGGACATTTCTGCGTGCACCTTAAGAAGAAGGGCGTAAGAACGCCTTCTGATATGGGAAGCTTTATCCCGAGAGGCCTTAAGGCAAGCTCGAGAGAAGGCGTTGAAGCTGCGAGGGGATTCTTAAGTGACATATTGAGTGATACCGGTCTTAAGAAGTTCGAAGGCAAGCCTTTTGCAGTACACGGACAGAGTATATTCCTCATGGATTTCGATGAGAAGATATTCAGGGGCCTTAAGACGGTCAAGACAGGTCTTTATATAGGAGACTTCAAGAAGGCCGGGTATAAGACTGTATTCACGCCTTCAAACAGCATTTCTCTGTCCTTTGCAAGAAGTGACATAAGGCAGGATTCATATCTTGAACTTTCTGCTGATTCAGACAGGATATTAAGATATCTCAAGGGCGAGACGGTAAGCCTCGGAGACGACGGCGCGTCCTTGAAGAATAAAGGTTTTACAGTTATAGGGGCAGGGGACTATCCCGTAGGTCTCGGCAAGGTCAGCGGTGGCACTATAAAGAATCTCTACCCTAAGGCATGGAGGATCGTATGAGACTGATCATAGCAACAGGTAACGAAGATAAGGTAAGAGAGATCGATGAGATCCTTGAAGGAACGGGCTTTGAAGCCGTTTCCATGAAGCAGGCAGGCTATTGCCCCGATATCGTTGAAGACGGCAAGTCTTTTGAAGAGAATGCTCTTATAAAGGCAAGAGCCGTTCATGCTCTTACTTCGGGCGAATATGTAATGGCTGACGATTCAGGACTTTGCATAGATGCGTTAGATGGTGCTCCGGGCATATATTCTGCAAGATTCTGCGGAGAGGATTCCACATATCCCGAGAAGTTTGCGAAGATCTTCGAGATGCTTAAAGATGTTCCCGAATCAGAGAGGACTGCTAAATTCGTTTGCGCTATTGCCGTAGTAAGACCTGACGGCTCTGAGTTTACGGTAAGGGGTGAAGTGCATGGCGTGCTTCACGAGACTCCTGCAGGATCCAACGGCTTTGGCTACGATCCTATATTCTATGTGCCTGAATTCGGCATGACTACAGCTCAGATGTCACCCTCGCAAAAGCATCAGATAAGCCACAGGGGAAGAGCTCTGCGCGCAATGGTTGAAAAACTGATAGAAAAATGCTAATATTGCCTAGCAAAAACAATTGTCCGTCACTGAAGAACAACAATTGATAGGCATATTATAATAAAGGGGCATTTGAATGACGCAGAATTCACCGGAGTATTATCTTGTAGATAAAAAGGTGCTCCCGGAAGTCTTCATTAAGGTTATGGAAGTTAAGCAGAGGCTGAATACCGGTGAGTCGGTATCGGTCAACGAAGCTGTCAGGAAGACAGGGCTGTCACGCAGCGCTTACTATAAGTACAAAGATTCGGTACTTCCTTTCTACGAAGCGGCTTCGGGCAAGAAGGTTACTCTTCTTATCGCTGTCGAGAATTTCCAGGGTATCTTATCTTCTATAATCCAGATAATCGCGTCTTCACGCGCCAATATCCTTACTATCAATCAGAACATCCCGATAAACGGTCTTGCCGATATATCGATATCCATCGAGACCGTATCGATGCTCGGTACATTGGACGATGTGGTAAATGACATAAACAAACTCGCAGGTGTGCGCAAATGCACGATATTAAGCCGTGAGTGATCCGGAGGAAGAATGAGTATTAACGTAGCGATCTTAGGTTTTGGAACTGTCGGCTCAGGCGTAGCTGAAGTTCTCGACATAAATAAGGAATCGATCACAAAGAAGACGGGTAAGGAGATCAGGGTAAAGCACATCGTAGATCTTCGTGATTTCCCCGATTCACCTTATAAGTCACTTATCACTCACGATGCTGAGGAAGTATTTAACGATCCCGATATCAATATCGTAGTAGAGACAATAGGTGGCGCGAGGATCGCTTACGAGTTTACAAAGAAGGCTCTTTCCAAGGGTATATCCGTAGTTACATCCAATAAGGAACTCGTATCGACACACGGCGTTGAGCTCCTTAAGCTTGCAGATGAGAATAACTGCTCTTACCTTTACGAAGCAGCAGTAGGCGGCGGTATCCCGATAATAAGACCTCTTTATAAGTGCCTTGCGGCAAATGAGATCGTCATGATCGCAGGCATCGTTAACGGTACGACAAACTACATCTTATCCCAGATGAAGGATGAAGGTCTTACTTATGAACAGGCTCTCGCGCAGGCTCAGAGCAACGGCTTTGCAGAGGCAAATCCCGCTGCAGACGTTGACGGTATCGACGCTCAAAGAAAGCTCTCGATCCTCTCGACCATAGCTTTAAACGGCAGCTATGTAGCACCTGACAGGATCAATGCCGAGGGTATATCGAGGCTTACATTAGACGATATTAAGTTCGAGAATGAGATAGGCTGCACATTAAAGCTCATCGCATTTTTCGGCAAGAGCGAGGGCAAGCCTTCAGTTTATGTAGCTCCTCACTATGTATCCTCTAAGAACCTCTTATCTTC
>JAIKWA010000007.1 GCA_024685135.1 Saccharofermentans sp. | reverse complement strand
CTTCAGTGGAAGAACGGCGAGTACCCTCAGGCTAACTACAACAATGCCTATAACGAAGCTCTCAATTCCATGAACTCCCTTGAGATCTTCGACTATGTCCTCAAGCTCTGCGAGCAGAACGGCATCAAGGTAATAATCGATATCCATACCGTTAAGACAGATGCCTCAGGACATAACTATCCCCTCTGGTACAGAGAGGACATGACAGAGGAAGACTTCATAGAATCTCTGGTCTGGCTTGCTGACAGATACAAGGACAACGACACCATAATCGGTCTCGACCTCAAGAACGAGCCTCATGGCAAAGCTTCGGAGACAGATCACGCCATCTGGAACGATTCGGATGCTCAGAACAACTGGAAGAGAGCGGCAGAAGCAGCAGGTAATGCAGTGCTCGATGTAAATCCGCATCTCCTGATAATAATCGAAGGTATACAGATCTACCCCATAGATCCGCAGACCAACAACTTCACATCTGCAAACGACGAAGACTACTACAACACCTGGTGGGGCGGCAACCTCATGGCCGTAAGAGACTATCCGATAGATTTCGGAAGTGACGAGCGCAATGCCCAGATCGTATATTCTCCTCACGACTACGGTCCGAGAGTATTCATGCAGCCATGGTTTGAAGGCGGCTTCACATACGACTCTCTCATGGAGGATGCATGGTCTCCTTACTGGCTCTTCATCAGCGACGAAGATATCGCACCTATATTTGTAGGTGAGTGGGGAGGCTTCATGGAAGGCGATAACCTTACATGGATGGAATACTTCAGAGACCTCATAGCGGACAGACATCTCCATCACACCTTCTGGTGCTATAACGCAAATTCCGGTGATACGGGCGGACTCGTAACAGACGACTTCATCACCTGGGACGAAGCAAAGTACGAGCTCGTTAAGCCCGTACTCTGGCAGACAGAAGACGGTCAGTTCATAGGCTTAGACCACGAGATACCCTTAGGTGCAAACGGCATCAGCTTATCAGACTATACCGGCGAGATCGTAACTCCCGTACTTCCGGACGAGACAGAGCAGGATGAGGCAGAGCCTTCAGCAGAGCCCGAGCAGTCAGCAGAAAGCGAATATTCTCAGATAAATGAAGAAGTTGCTCCCATAAATGCCACAAAGAGCAACATTCCTGCTATAATAGTGCTCGCTGTGATCGGTATAGCTTTTGGGGCAGGTATAGTTATTCTCTGCATAAGGCTTTATAATTTAAACAGATCAAATCCTGAATAAAGGACACGGAAGCATTAATGGACAAGTTTATCGACTGGTATAAAGCCGAGGTCGGCGTTGTAGGCAACATAATACTTATCGGTGTAGCGGCAGTTCTCGTGATCTTATGGATCGTTGCTGTCATCTTGAAGCATAAGGATAAAAACAAGCTCAAGAATACCGACACATGGGTCAAGAAGAAGCGCGAGATGCAGGTGATCAAGGGCGTAGCTCAGAGACAGAAGAAAGACGACGGAAGCGAACCGCAGGAACTTCAGCCCGTATTCATCGATACAGAAGGTAAACCCCAGGTAATCAACGGTTACTATCAGAAATCCAACACAGCGCCCATCAGGCCTGCATATTCCAATACACGTTCAGCCCGCCGCATCCAGATGCAGGAGCTCGAATCGGAAAGAGTCGGAGCAGAAGCTCTCACATCAGCACTCGTTATGGATTCAGCTGCTCCTTCAGCAGTAAAGGCAACAGGTCCCGTAAATCAGAGGGTAAAGCCTACTGAGCTCAAAAGACCTACTGCTTCCAAGACATCCGCGTTCGATGTCAAGGCAAAGGCCGAGCACGATGAGATGATCAAGCAGAAGAAGGAAAGCGAAAAGCAGAACCAGATGTATAAGGACGGCATCCGTCCTACCATCGGAAGTGAAGTCGCAAACGCAGTTACAGAGCGTCCTGCAGAAGTACAAGACGAGAAACCTGACATCTTAAAGTCCGGCGAAGAGGCTATAATCCCTGCTGCAGCAAAGCCGGTACCCGGTTTTGCCGCTGCAAAGAAAGAACCCATCAAGCGCCCTAAGTCAGCTTCTGTTACCAGAAACGTAAAGGAAGAGACGGATTCTGCTGAAGGCGAGTAAAAAGTGCCATAAATGTTAAATTCGTGGCAAATATTAACTATTTTTTATTGCTTTTAATGTATGACCCATTTATAATTAAACTGTTAACAAAATGTTAACGGCTTAATTTATGCACTATCAGGTGGAGGGTTGCATTAATGAGTAAAAGAAGCAATAAGCTGTTCAAAGTTATTGCAGTTTTAGTTTGTGCACTTTTAGCATTTACTGTAGGTATTTCATTCAATTCAAGACAAGTTAACGCAAAGGCTACCGCTTCGATCACGGGCTTCGGCACATGGAACGGTGATTTTGGCGGCTATACACTTGTAGTATCCGGAGCAAGCCAAGGCGATGTCGTTACCGTAACCGTTAATTACAGTAAAAATGAAGTCTTTACTTCATCAGGTAATGGTGAGGCTTGCGAAGTTATCTCTGATGGCGAGGGCCAATGTACATTCCGAGTAAAAGGCTGGGGTGAAAATCCTAATGGAAACTACTGGGTTTCAATTAACGGAACCAATATTGAGGGCAACTTAAGTGCAAGTGTTGGTTCGGTATCAGTAAAGTCTTCCACACCTGCAACATCAACGCCTACTCCTACACCTACAAAGGCGCCCACGGCAACACCGACAAAGGCACCTACTGCAACTCCTACTTCGGCACCTGCTCAGACACAGGCAACGCAAGCTACTCAAGCTACTCAAGCAACTCAGGCTACAACAGCTGCAACACAGGCAACTGCTGCACCTGCAGCAACCACAGCTGCTCCCAATAACAACAATGCAGCGCCTGCTCAGACAACAGCAGCAACACAGGCTACTACGACAGCTGCAACAGAGGCAGCAGAGGCTTCTGAAGAGACAAGCGATACAGAAGCAATACTCGCACTCGACGAGACAGAGGGTACACTTGTATCAGCTGTAGGTGAAGTCGTAGAAGGCGAGACATACGACGAGACAGTAGTCATGGATGAGACTCACGAAGACGGTTCACCCGTTGTAATGGGCTTTGTACATGTTAATCCCGACCAGGTAGATCCCAATACGCCCAACGGCAAGAACTCATCCTTCAAGTGGCTCTGGTTCATTATCCCCGTTCTTCTTGCAGGCGCATGCTATTTCAGATACAGGAACCTCAAGAACAAGGGCATGCAGGGCAGAGAGATCGCACTTAACTTTGTACCCGGAACATCCGGCATCGTTTATGCTATAGGCAACCTCATTCCTTCCAAGCACAATGTAGCTGCCGATGCAGCAACAACGCAGAAGTTCAATCAGGCTACTGCCATGAAGGAATTAAGACAGATGGAAGAGGCTAATGCCAAAGAAGATGCTAAGGCGCAGGCAAAGACAACTCAGCATGCACCTATCAAGCGTCCTAAGGAGCTCTCAGTTAACAGAGCAGCTGCTACAGCTACTAAGCCTGAAGCTCCTGCCGCAAAGAGCGCTACTCCCGTACAGCAGCGCGCTCCTATCAAGAGACCTAAGGAGCTTTCAGTAAACAGGGCTGCTGCAACTGCAGCAACGGCAGCAGGTGCTACCACGGCAGTTAAGTCCGCTCAGACAGCAAAGACAAATGCAGATAACCCGGCTGTTATCGCAGCAAGGGAGAGGGCAGAGGCTGCAAAGGCTCAGAACGAGATGCGTAAGGCAGAGGCTGAGCGTAAGAACAAGGAAGCAAAGCTTCAGGATATCAAGCAGCGCCCGCCGATAAAGAGACCTAAGGATCTTTCCGTAAACAGAGCTGCTACACAGCCTGCTAAGGATGCCGCTTTAGGCGCAGGCACAACAGCTTCCGTTGAAGCTGCACGCAAGGTTGCAGAGGCAAAGGCAAAGGAAGCAGAGAAGGCAAGAATGGAAGCCGAGAAGGCTCAGAAGGAAATGCTCGAAGCAGCTATGCAGGCAAAGGATGCGGAGGTAAGAATGCAGGCGATCAATCACAACAGCGGCGCGACAAAGGGTTATTCACCCAGCGAACACAGGAAGGCTGCGGCAAACAGCAATCAGCTCGGATCCCTTATGAACCCCACATATAAGAATACTAATGGTGTAGCACCCTGGGCAGCGCCGGGAATGGCAGGTATCAATCCCTTCAAGCCAAGCGAGGCTCCCGTTCAGGAAGCAAAGCCCGAGGCAAAGGCAGATGAACCTGCAAAGGCTGAGGCTCCTGCAGGAACCAGACCGAGGAAGTCAGCTTTCTTCGATAAGCCCACTTCACCGGAAGGCAACTGATATAAAGACATTAAGGCCCGCAACATAAGTTGCGGGTTTTCTTTTTGCAGTCTCAATATGGGCTGCGTTCTTTAGCTTGTTATAAAAATGTGGTAAGATTTACAAATAAAGATATATGGGAGCCCTCAATGAAGAATATTGCGATAGTTACCGGCGCATCCAGTGGGATCGGCAATGCATTTCTTAAGCTGGTCTGTAAGGAACGCGGAATCTATAACAGCATTCCTTTTGACGAGATATGGGCCGTTTCAAGAAGCGCAGATAAGCTGCTTGAAGCTACCTCTTCCATAGGTGACGAGAGGATCGTTCCCGTAACGGCTGATCTTACGGATCCTGGTGATCTCGATGAGATAGCTCTAAGACTTCAGGATGAATGTATAAGCGTAGGACTCCTGATTAACTGTGCAGGAGCAGGTTTTAAGGGCTATACCGAGGACCTCGGCATAGATAATGTGGGCTGTCAGGTTGAGCTTAACTGTGTTGCCCTGAGCAAGCTTACAAGGATATGTCTGCCCCACATGATAGACAAGGAGCCTCCTTATTCGCTTAAGGACGGACCGAGGATCGTCAATGTGGCTTCATCTGCAGGCTTCCTGCCTCAGCCGGGATTTGCAGGATATGCCGCAAGCAAAGCATATGTAATATCCTTTTCGAGAGCTCTGTCTTATGAGCTCGCACCTTATAACATAGCGGTTACGACTGTTTGCCCGGGTCCTGTTAAGACAGAGTTCCAGAGCAAAGCTACAGGCGGACAGAGCGCTGAATTTACAGGCATAAGGAAGTACGTGGCAGCTGACAAGGATAAACTTGCCAAAGCTGCCCTTAAGGCTTCTAAGGCCGGAAGGAAGATGTTTGTCTACGGCTTCTCGCAGAAGGCTCTTCACGTAGCATCCAAGATCTTACCGAGTGACCTTATACTCAGCATAGAGAGCAAGCTTATAACGGTCCCGGAGGTCAATACATATAGCGAAGGCGATAACGTGGTAACGCCTTTGCCGGTATCAAGTAAGGAGGAATCCGTATGAAGAAAGTAGAACCCAGATTCGGCAGCATTTATAAGGCCGTAGAGGAGATATGCTCCAAGACTTCTTTCTTGAAGGATACGGCTACGCAGATCACGCTTAACGGCATATTGGATAACCAGCCGTTATATGTGAAGATCGAGGAGGGCAGTGTTGAGGTTGCCCCTTACGAATACATCAATGCACCTTTCTATATCGATGCGGATGCTGAAGCATTTGCAAAGATCCTGAATAAGGAACTCGATTTCTACAAGGCCTTATCACAGGGTAAGATCGTGATAAACGGCAATCCCGAGGATGCTGTATTGTTTGTTAAGAGCATATTCGGATAAAAACTTGAACTAAGCGGAATATATTGAATGGCAATCAAACTGAACGGGATCTTTAAAGACGGTATGGTCTTTCAGTGGGGCGCGGAATTACGCGTCTTCGGCACGGCTAACCATGCATGTACTGTAAGATGTGACATATTAGATGGCGGCATGCCCATTTATTCGGGCGCAGCGGGAACCGAAGAAGATGGAAGCTTTCTCGTCTGTGTTACTCCGACAGAGGAGCCCGGCGGTCCTTATCAGATAGCAGTTTACGAGAACGAGCAGCAAGTCTGCACCATAAACGATGCGTATGCAGGCGAAGTATGGCTTGCTTCAGGCGAGGGCAATATGGAATATCCCCTAAGCCGCACGGAGTTTGCAAAGTTCGTCCTTCCCAAGATAGAACAAACGGATATAAGGCTGTTTAATGTTCCCTTTGCAGGCTTTATGGATGAAGCCCAGGCAAAGGCGGAAGATGAGGCGCAGTGGGTAAACATAGGTCCCGAGACGGCAGGGCAGATGAGCGGTATCGCTTTCTATTTCGGCTTTGCCTTAGCAAGGAGATTGGATGCCAAGATCGGCATTATCAGCTGCTGTGCATACGGTTCTACCATAGATTGCTGGACCTCGGTAGATAACCTCATGCAGACCAAGGAAGGGCTGCAGTACATAAAGGACTTCGAAGAAGAAGCATCCGAGATTACCGAAGCTGAATACGAAGAAGAGATGGAATCGTACGGCAAGGCCAAGGACGAGTACGAAGAAAGGCTCAATCTGGCTCTGTCTGACAATCCCTGCATCACATACAAGGAAGCAGACATCAGCATAGGGCCGCTCCCGTGGCCGCCCCCGGTAGGCAAGAAGGCTTTAAGAAGGCCCGGTTCCTTCTTTGAATGCATGCTCTTAAGAGTTGCGCCCTACACATTAAGAGGCGTTATCTTCTACCAGGGCGAGGCAGATACCTTCGGCCACCAGAATGAATATGGCAAGGTCTTCGAGTCCCTCATTAAGGAGTGGAGATCTATATTCTTCGACGACGAGCTCCCGTTCCTGTTCTGCCAGCTGCCTATGTATATCTCCAAGGACCGTAAGTATATGGGCTACGATGACATGAGCTGGCCTACGATAAGAGAACAGCAGCAGATAGCAGCCATAGATATTCCGGGAGTATATATGGCGGTAATAGCCGATTGCGGCGAATTCGATAACATGCACCCTTCAGACAAGAAGACCCCGGGCGACCGCCTTGCGCTTCTTGCCCAGAAGTTTGTATACGGCTTTGAGAACGTCGATGCGGTAGCGCCCTATATCGTGGATGCAAGGCGCGGCGAGGGCGTTGAGGTCACCTTCGGAGGCGACTACATGCTCCTCAACATCGCATCTGATTTCGGAGGAGGTGAGACAGGCTTTGAGATAGCAGGTGACGACGGCGAGTTCTTCCCTGCTGACGCCACTGTCGATTTCGACGGCAAGACGGTCCTGCTCTCGAGCCCCAAGGTAGAGAACCCCTGCAAGGTAAGATATGCATACTTCTCTTACGGCCCCACCCCTTTGCATGCACAGAACGGACTTACGGCAACACCATTCCAGGTAAGGATAGATAAGGATCTCGGCGGAGTTTGATATGAATATAGCTTTTTTTATGGTACCCAAGCAGGATATAGTATTTGTCTATAACGATTTTACGGTAAGACAAGTCCTCGAAAAGATGCACAACAGCCGCTACACAGCGGTTCCCGTCTTAGACCGTGACGGTCACTATCTCGGCACTGTGTCGGAGGGTGATCTTCTCTGGTTTATCGTAAGAGGTGAGGGCGGCGAGCCTCACACCATGGCAATAGAGAGTCTTGAGAACTTCAGGCTCTACGATATGTTCCCGCTTGGAACAAAGAATCCGCCCTGTCTTATCTCTTCGTCTATAGATGACCTGATCATAAGATCCATGGAGACAAACTTCGTGCCGATAGTAGACGACAGATCCATGTTTATAGGCATAGTTACGAGAAGGTCGATAATAAAGCATTTCTACGACAAGCACATTTTCCCCGTTCCGGGATCCAACTGATTGTTGTCTTTACCTTGCCCTTATGCTATACTTCAACAGTTGATTTTGCCCCTATAGCTCAGTAGGTAGAGCGCATCCATGGTAAGGATGAGGTCTCCGGTTCAAATCCGGATGGGGGCTCCAGACAAGAATAATGTGGACCTTGGGGTCCACATTTTTTATATATACATCAGGATAACGCCTGCTATGAGCGCCGCAAGGCCGGTGCCGACTGCAACCGTGAGCAGGGACTTTTCGAAGAAACTTAATATCAGGGCTACAAGAAGACCGAAGCTTGCCGCGATAACGCTTCCCGTGGAATAGAGGATGGCAGGGAATGTCATGGCGGATAAGACGGTGTAGGGGATATAGTCGAAGAACGCCTTGACGCTCTTGCTCTTGAGCTTTTTGGTAAAGAGCGTGAAGGGGATCATGCGCACGAGATATGTGGTAAGCGCCATAGCGATAAGAAGGGGGATGAACTTTCCCCAGCTGAGCTTATCGCCCGCTGATATGTCCTGTGATACGGGTGCATCGTAGAAAGATACGCCCAGGATGGTAAATACGGATACGACTGTCAAGGTTGCGATAGTAGAGATCTTGAGTAATTTGGGTGATACGGAACGCTTGTAGAGGAAGACTCCGAAGATGGCCGCAAGGATCGCAGATATGATTATCGCAAATCCCGAATTGATGCTGGAAGAGAGTGCGGGGATAAAGAAGAACAGGCAGGATAAAAGGCAGGAGAGCGCTGCCGAGCTCATGGTAACCTTGTCCTGCTTGGCCTTGGGGAGCACGATGGATACGAACATGCCGTATATACCTATGGCAAGCGCGTTGGTGAGTACCGGCGGGAAGATATTGCCGAGGAAAGCTCCCAGAGCGGTGCCTGAGACCCAGCCTAAGACAGGGAGTACCGTGAGTCCTGCAAAATATCTGACGCCTATATCGTGCTTCTTGGAGATCGCTACGCCGAATATCTCATCTGTTATGCCGTACGCTAAAAGGATACGCATAAAGCGTGTCATGGTCTTGTCCGTCTTCTGAGACAGAGATATGGCCATGAGCGAATACCTCATGTTTATAACCAGTTGGGATAAGATCATGGCGAGCAGTCCGCCGCCTGCAGCCATAATGCCTACGCCTGCCACCTGACCTGCCGAAGTGATGTTCGTCGCGGAGATAAGTATCGCCTGCAGTGTGGTAAGGCCGTTGGTTATGGCCATAATGCCGAACGAGAAAGCTACCGACAGATAACCAAGCCCTATAGGGAGACCGTCGCGGACTCCCTCACTGAAAGTACCGCTTCTATTCTCATCCATAGATAGCTGTTATGTCCTCGAAGGAAAGATACATATCAAGCTCCGCGCTCAGCTGATCCTTATCCTGAGTATTCATGTCTGCAACGGTAAGGAGCGTCTCTGAATCGCGGTCGAGTTTATAAACGATGCCGCCCGTAATGTAGTACTTAACTACAGGGTCGAATGAGTTATCCGCAACATAGTTGACTGTGTGTGCTATGAAGAGCGCGTCGCCAAGATCGTAGTATTCGTCTATAACGACTTTTGTATCGTCTTCCTTAAACATCTGCAAAGATCTGTATGTGCCGTCAGCAGATACAGTATAGACGCAATTAGCGCTGTTCCCTGCAGGGGAGGTGCCGGTAACATTATTGACCGTTGCCTCGTCCCGGTGTTCATTCATATAGGAATTGATATCTATAGTGAACTGATCGATGCGGGCCTTAACGCTCTCATAGGTTAGTTCTGTAACTGTTTGTGTAACTTCAGTTGACTGTGCCGTCATCTGAGGATCTGAATATATCTTCTCAGAGCAGCCTGAAACAAGCAGTGAAGCTACGCATACCGCAACGCAGGATGCGCGTAACATGAATCTTCTGATAGAACCTGTAGCCATATTGACCTCCATATATAAACCGATAAATTATAGCATATTAAGTTGACAAAGGC
>JAIKWA010000005.1 GCA_024685135.1 Saccharofermentans sp. | reverse complement strand
TATAAAAGGGTTAACGGTAGAACCGAAGTTTAAATAAGGGAGGGATAACTATGAACAGCCAATTCAAGAAAGGTGTTCTTGATTTGTGTGTTCTGGCATTCCTGAGTAAAGGCGACAGCTATGGTTATAACCTCGCAGAATGCCTGGCTAACAAGATAGCAGTAGCTGACGGAACTGTATATCCGATACTCCGCAAACTCGCGAGTGAAGGATATGTAGATACATATCTCAAGGAATCTCAGAACGGACCGCCGCGTAAGTATTATCATCTCACCGATCTCGGCAAGGGTAAGCTTAACGCTGACAAGGCAGACTGGGATGAATTCTCTAAGGCGGTTAATGAAGTCTTAAGTAGTGATATGGAGGTTAGTGGAGATGAATAAGAAAGAATATCTTGATTCTCTCGAGAAAGAGCTCGAGGGGATGAGCTATAAGGAAGCCAAGGAGATCTTAGGCGATATCTCTGAGCATTTCGATGCAGGCATAGCATCCGGCAAGTCCGAAGAAGCTATTGCAGAGGGCTTAGGCGACGTCTCCGATATGGCTAAGGAATTCAAGAAGGGACTTACGCTCCCTGTAGTTATCAAGAACAAGCAGAAGTTTGAAGATGCCAAGAAGTCAGGACCTGACACATTCGGAGTTATCTTTGTTGTGCTCATGGCGATCTTCGTTGCTATCCCTTTGTGGATAATAGTATTCTCAACATTGGTACTTATTGCAGCAGCATTCCTGGCACTTCTTGGAGTTATCGCAACACTCGTCGCAGGCCTTTTCCTCGGATGGTTCCCGGGATTTGCCGTTTCGATCGTTCTTACGGTAATTACGCTTGTACTCTTCGACATCTTTGTATTTATCGTGATGTTCTTAGGTTTCAAGTACTTGTTCAAGCTGACATCCATGTATGTTGATTGGAACAAGAAGATCTGGTATCAGGGATTGGAGTGATTGATATGAATAAAGATTTAAAGATGCTCGTAACAGGATTTGTAGTTCTCCTGATATCGATTATTTTTTGTGTAGCTACAGCGATCACTTTTGCGGTTCAGTTGGGAACCAGTGTAATGAAGACTAACTGGAGTCAGGTTTATACCGATGTATCGGCAGGAATTGAGGAATTAGCGGACGATGTCCCGGATATGGAAATAGAAGAAACATAAAAAATCTGATCTTCGGTAAGGGAAAGAAGAAGCGGCAGCCATTTGGCTGTCGCTTCTTTATTTATTCGTCGTGATTTGTCTCGGGATCCCAATGCATCTGCTCTTGCATCTTCATCCAATCTGACAGGGCTTCTGTCATCTTGTGTGGATCGTTATCGTAGTCAGCGCCGTGAAGGGGCTCGCCTATGTAGATCCTTATCTTACGGCGGTGGAAACCCTTGAGCGGGTGAGGGTGCTTCTGAGTTCTGGGCCAGATCTGATAAGCACCTGCGATATATACGGGCACCATGGGAACGCCGGCCTTGATAGCAAGGTAAGCAGCGCCGTCCTTCATCTCTCCCAATTTACCCGTGTGTGTTCTTGTGCCTTCGGGGAAGACGAAGCAGATATTACCTTTCTCAACTTCCTTCTTAGCCTTGATGAGACCTCTTACGGGGTTACCGTATCTGTCTACTGCGATTCCTCTTCCGACACGCATTATGAGCCTGCCTAATGAACCGTGGTCAGTCTCAAGGTCTGAAGCTGCAAGGCAGCACATCCACTTAAAGTGTCCCTTGGGAAGATAGTCGATGATGAGTACTCCGTCAGGATAGCTCTGATGGTTACTTGCAACTACATACGGATTATCCTTGGGGAAATTCTCTTTGCCGATACACTTCATGTCGCAGAACATGTGAGTGAGCAAAAGGAAACCGTTCTTGGCAACTACATCCCAAAAGCCTCTCTTGGTAGGGTATTTCTCATCAAGATGCTTATGGTGGTCAGCGCGGCTCTGCTTCTCGGGCTGTACTTTATTTGTTTTGTCTATATTTACTGAATCAGACATGTATTCACCTCAAAATGTTCTCCTACTTATCTTATGTTTAATTTCATATTTTGCAAGAAGTATGTTATATTTTTTATTGCTTTAGAATAACACACTTCAGGAGGGAATCTATGAACCCCGTTAAGGGTACTCCGATTTTTACTGCCGAGCGCACTAAGGATCTTCATGAACTCATGATGAATACCTGCACAAAGTTCGCAGAAGCAGACGCTTTTATATTCAGAAGGTCACCCAAGCTCAGCGAAGTACATCGTACTTTCTTTGAATTTGGTGAGGATATAAGGAATCTTGCTACATATCTTTTAAACAGCGATTATTCAATGGGCCGTATGGCCGTAGTTGGTGAGAATGCATACGAGTGGTTTGTATCTTATAATGCGATCCTCTCATCAGGAGCCGTTGGCGTTCCTTTGGACAGAGCTCTTCCGGAAGATGAGCTTATCCAGCTTCTCGTAAGATCCAGAAGCCGTATTATCTTCTACCATGCCAAGCACCACAAGATGATGCTTTCCATTGCAAGGAAGATCAAGTCCGGTGAGATAGATGTAGCATTGGAGAAGTTCGTAATCTTCTATAAGCCTTCGCTCACAGGTAAGACTCCTGATGACACCTGGCCTGAAGATGACGACAGCTTCGTAGACATCTACGACCTTATCGCAGAAGGTAAGGCTTTAAGAGAGAAGGGCGATACCAAGTTCGACGAAGTCGAGATCGATCCAGAAGAAGCTAAGATCATACTCTTTACTTCCGGTACGACTTCCATGTCCAAGGGTGTTTTGCTCTCACATAAGAATATCTGTTCTAATGTATATGCGATCGCTCAGACTCTCGATGTAAGGAAGGGCGACAGGGCATTCTCCATCCTGCCTTTGCACCATACCTTCGAGAATACCTGCGATTTCTTTATCCTCTCATGCGGCGCCTGTATCTGCATGTGTGACGGACTTCGTTATATCGTAAAGAATATGGAGGAATGGAAGCCTTCCGTGTGCATCTCCGTGCCTCTTCTTTTCGAGAACATCTATTCCAAGATCGAGGATGGTATCAAGGCATCCGGCAAGGAGAAGATCATTGCCGTTGCAAGACCTGTAACGAGATTCCTCAGAAAGATCGGTATCGACGTAAGACGCAATGTCTTCAAGGAGATCTTGGATAAGCTCGGCGGTAACTTCCGTATGATCGTTATAGGCGGCGCAGGAATCGATAAGAGATATATCGATGCGTTTACCGACTTCGGTCTTCAGTTCTTTATGGGTTACGGCCTTACAGAGACTGCTCCCGTTATCTCAGTTAACACCGAAGTATGTGACGTACACGGTTCAGTAGGCCGTCCTATGGCAGGCATTACCGCTACGATTGATGTGGAAGGTAAGTCCTCTCCCAAGAATGTAGGTGAGATCCTTACTAAATCTGACTGCGTAATGCTCGGCTACTATGAGAATGAAGAAGCAACAGCTGAGGCTATCGATGCTGACGGCTGGTTTCATACAGGCGACATGGGTTATATCGACAAGACGGGATCTATCCATATCACGGGACGCGTTAAGTCCATGATCGTTCTTACAAACGGTAAGAAGGCATTCCCTGAGGAGATCGAGGCTGTTCTCGGTGAGATCAAGGGCGTTAGTGAAGTCTTCGTTTGGGGTAACCGCAACGAGCGTGAAGCCATCGATATCTGCGCTAAGCTCCTCATCGACCGTAAGGCAATAGGTGCTGAGCTCGGTCTTGCAACAGAACCTGAC
The DNA here is from genome assembly GCA_024685135.1 of Saccharofermentans sp. Lineage (GTDB taxonomy): Bacteria > Bacillota > Clostridia > Saccharofermentanales > Saccharofermentanaceae > Saccharofermentans. The sequence goes on along the minus strand of JAIKWA010000005.1, from coordinate 8,949 downwards.
GATTCCCAAGTTGAAGCTTATCTCAACGATAAGGTTCACGATGCGAACCACACGATGCCTGCATATAAGATCGTTCGTAATTATGTATTCTCCGAAGAGGAGATGATCAAGACCACAACGCTTAAGATCAAGCGTCCCAAGGAGCAGGAGCATATCGAGTCAAGACTTGCAGAGTGCTCAAGGACTATGGTCGAGATGAACGGTAAGAACTTCGACAAGATGATCAAGGCCTGATGGATAAGATCGTAAGATATGTTGATCTTAACGGGTCTCTTGTAATCTGCGAGTTCGAGCGCAAAAGAGTAAAGAATATAAATGTGCATGTAAGAAGGGATGGGACACTGTATTGTTCCGTCCCTTTAAGATCTTCAGTGGCAAGGGCGGAAGCCTTCGTAACGGACAATGCCGAATACCTGCTCAAGGGAATACAAAGGGTAAAAGCAGCAGAGGTTACAGACGGTATACCCAAGCTCTTTGTCGATGGAGAATCCGTAAAGTCTTTTGGCAGATGGAAGACCTTGAAAGTTTCCCAAGGCAAAAAAGCCGAAACGATAGAGACCGAAGATGAGATAAGGCTCTATGTTAAGGACATCTCAGATAAAGAGAAGGTAAAGAGGGTATATAACAAGTACCGTAAGGAATCACTAAAACTGCTTATAGAAGGATATGCAGCAGAGCTTTATCCTTATTTTGCTTCGTTCGGAGTGAAATTTCCGGATGAGATAAGATACGGTAACTTCAGATCCTTCTGGGGGATATGTTATCCCGGAATCTCTCTTGTTAAGTTCTCGTTAAAGCTGCACGAGCAAAGCCCTGAACTCATAAGATACGTGGTTGCTCATGAATTCGCACACTTTGTCCATGCGGACCATTCACCGGCGTTCTGGGAAGTGGTTACGGGAGTTATTCCGAATGCCCGGGCGTGTCAGAGGCTTCTGCGCTCGAAGGATTAGTCTTATTCATCTTCTGCTCGTAATCAGAGCCGGGCATAGGCTTTGCAAAATAGTAACCCTGGATCATGTCGCAGCCTTCTTTTGCGAGGAAATCCACCTGAGGCTTCTCTTCGATACCTTCGGCAACAGTCTTCATGTTGAGGTTCTTGGCAAGCCTTATGGCTTCGGATACTACCACTTCGCTCCTCGTAAGATCCTCTCCTTCCTTGAAGAAGCCTGCATCGAGCTTAAGGATATTAAGAGGGAGGTCCTTAAGTGAATTCAGTGAGGAATAACCGGAACCGAAGTCGTCCATTGAAACCGCAAAACCGTATGACTGCAGCTTCTTGATAGTGCTTACCATCTTGTCCTTATTGTCGAAGAATGCGCTCTCGGTAAGCTCTATCTCGATATATTCAGCAGGGCAACCGTTCTCCATACAGATATCCCTTATCTGCTCTGCGAGGTCGTCTTCTATGAAATGAGCTCTCGAAACGTTGACGGATACGGGGACGATACTGTATCCCTGACTTATCCACTTAGCCTGATCCCTCGCGACATGAGAGAGCATATAGTGGTCTATCTCGGTTATAAAGCCGTTGCTTTCAAAGATAGGTATAAATCTGCCGGGTGCAACGAATCCGAGGTCTTCGCTGATCCATCTTATGAGGGCTTCTGCGCCTTGGAGTTCATTTGTATTAGGATCGTATTTTGGCTGATAGTAGACTGCGAACTCCTCTTTGGCAAGGGCTTCCTGCTGTTTCTCGGTTACGCGGTCGATCCACTTGCTGTCTTCTAAGAGCTTAGTGTCATAGAATCTGATGCCGGATATATCCTTATCCTCGAGCTGCATCCTTGCTGCGCTCGCATTGTTATAGATGACATCCATATCGAGATTCTTACGCTCTTTGCGGGATAGGGGAGGTATTACATCTACGCCTGCCTGGAACCCGAACTTGTGATCTTGATCTATCTTCTCGAGCTTGCCTATGATGCCCTGAAGTTTCATCCTTAATTCATTCTCATCCTTAAACTTGATGAGCATGGGGAAGTGAGCCTGCGCATTGTGAGCTGCGATATTGCCTCTTCCGACATTTGTTGCGATGGTGAGATAGATCTTTGAAAGCATCTTCTCGCCCTCTTCTTTGGAGTGGCATAGTACGAAGTTACTGTATTTAACAAATACAAGATCGACTACGGCAAAGCGGCTCTTCAAATTTATTCTCTTCTTAAGGATATTATGGGAATGAACGAGGAACCATGTCCAGTTATGGCCACCGGATAATCTGTCCATAAACAGGATCTTGCGGATCCTTATTTGATTTGCTATGTTGTTTATTCCGTAGATCAGTACAAATACGAGCAAGAGGATTACTACGATACCAAACAGCGCTGTTATCACTATTACTGAAGATAGATCTGCCCAAGTGATCTCGATGGAAGACTTGATAAAGAGCTCTCCTCCGCCATCTTTTGCAAAGGCTGCCCAGAAAGGTATCTTTACATAGCCTTCTTCTTTGAGAGCATCCTCATTTATGACGTGCATGGCATTGACATTGTTGCCGGCTACTCCGTCACTGAATACATAGCCGGACTCTTCATCCATGTAGATCAGATAATCTGATTTGGATTCAATAAACAAGAAGTGTAATTCAAAGGGCTCATCATCCATATTACAGGTGTTATCTTCGTTGCCGAGGATGATATTGCCCTTGGAATCTGTTGCGAAGTAATCGGCACCGGTCTTATCGAGGAGATCTGAAGACCCGTTATCGATCTTATATATCTCCTGTATTGCACTTACCTTGTCAGCTATCTTGGTCTGCACAAGATATTCCGTGAATACCGCAAAGGAAGCAATGATCGAGACGATCAGTATTATAGAGAGCAAGACCATGGTGATGATCGAGAAGGTCGGGTTCCTTCTGATGAGGCGGTTTGCTATCTTAAGATCTTTATTAGCCATAAGCATATCCCCTTAAATGTAATCCCAATCTTATATGTTTATGATACATCAGTGGAGTAATTCTTTTCGTAACTTTATTATTAACTGAATATATTTGAGTTATAATAAAATATCCGGATAAAAAGGGGATAAGCCATGTCTGAGATTATTAACGCACGTTCAACTCAAAAATTCGATCTTTGGGAACGCAAGCTCCTCGATCTGACTACAAGAAATGCTCTTTTGAATGTAAAGATAAACGGCAATATCGCCCTTCCGCTCATGGTGCCTTCCATAAGCTTGTTAGAGGATGCTTTATCTTCAGGCAAGGATTATGTGATCATCTCCAGAAATGCAGCCGGAGAAGATGAAGAGGGTAATCCCAAGATCCCTGCTGAAGAATACACTTTAGAAAAACTTGGTGGGGATGCGAAGACCGGACCTGTTTTGGAAGAAGCCGTAGCAGCGGGCAAGATATATACCTCCCTTACGGAGAAGGAACTTGAAGACCGTGCTAAGAGCATCTTCCGTAAAGCAAAGATAGCAATAGAAGAAGACGGAGCAGGCTCACTGTTCCTCGCATGCGGTTTCCTCAAATGGATTAATCCTAAGGATAATGTACCTTGCTATGCACCTTTGGTCCTTGTTCCCGTTGATCTTAAGAGGAAATTCGGAGTCGGCAAGTATCTTTTCGCTAAGAACGATGACGATACGCAGATGAATATAACCGTTTTAGAGAAGCTGAAGCAGGAGTTTGACATACTTATCCCCGAACTCGACGGTGAGCTCCCTTCAGATGACAACGGCGTGGACATCCCCGGTGTGCTGAATACGGTAAGGGGTGCCATAGAAGCTAAAGACGGATGGGAAGTTGTAGAAAGCTGCGTGCTCGGTATGTTCTCCTTCTCACAGTTCGTTATGTGGAACGATCTTCATAACCATAGAGAAGAGATAGGAGCCAATCTTATAGTCAAGAGTCTTCTTGACGGACAGCTGGCTATAGATTACGAGGATATGGAGAAGGATGCAGCCACATTCAAGGATGAAGCCTCCGTATATCTTCCCATCTCGGCGGATTCATCACAGCTTTATGCCATAAAGCGTGCAGGTGACGGTGCGAGCTTTGTCCTTCACGGCCCTCCGGGAACAGGTAAATCCCAGGCCATCACCTCAATGATCGCAAATGCACTTGCAAACGGTAAGACCGTTCTCTTTGCAGCGGAGAAGAAGGCTGCTTTGGATGTCGTTTATACAAGACTTTCAAAGATCGGCATATCACCATTCTGTCTCGAACTGTATTCCAATAAGATCCGTAAGGGTTTTGTGCTCGATCAGCTCAAGGAAGCTAGTGAGGTAAGGCTCAAAGGAGCACCTGACGGCGATTACGAGAAGGCACTTGCCGATATATCTCAAAGAAGAAATGAACTCGACCTCTATAACAGCGAGCTTACAGGTATAAGAGATTGCGGTTATTCCCTTTATGAACTGCTCAATATCTATGCCGATGACATGGCTGCTCCTGATGTTGCCCTTGAGAGCGGTTTCGAAGAAGGTCTCAGCGAAGACAGGGTTAATGCGACCATTACAGCTTTAGGCGAACTCATCGCTTCAGGCAAGGGGCTTGCAGGCAAGCTCGGCTTTGTCAAAGCTACCGTATACAGCCAGGAAACCAAGATGGCTCTTGCAGGTGAGCTTGATGAACTTGAGAAGGCCGCAAATGAACTCTCTCCGGCACTTGATGCGTTAAAAGCTTCTTATCCCAAGCTCGGCTCAGGCTCCGATTTTGCAGCTATGCTGAGGATCAGGCAGTGGATAGACAGCTTTATGTTATGGCGCAATAAGATCCTTACTTCATGGAAGGAAGGCTTCCTTGCCATAGACGGCAATGCCATCAAGGCAAGATATGCCGCTGCCGAGGGCAAGATGGCTCTGTTTAGGAAAGGTGCGATCAAGAAGGTATATAACGAGGTAAGAGATTACGATAAGACCGGTAATGGTCTGTCTTCTCTTAAAGCTTCGATAGAAGAACTTTGCAAATATCAGGCTGATTTTGCCCAGGTGGGATTTGATACAGGTGCAACTCAGCTTGCTCCGGTAATGACAGACTATATAAGCTGCATGGATGCATTTAAGGCCGCTTACGATAAGCTTTCTTCAAGGCTCGCTTTAGAGAACGAATGCTTTAAGCCCGATGGAGCCATGTTAAGCTATGTTACGGATATCATCGCTTCTTTGAGAGCAGATGAGGGACTTATAAGGAACAAGACCATATTCAATTCATGCTATTCCAGATGCTCTGAATACAAGATAGCACCGGTGATCGAAGCCTTCGAAGCAGGTGCTTTGAGCGAGGGGCAGCTTGTACCCGCATTTAACAAGGCCTGGTCCAAGTACATGATCTGCAAGCTCATAGATTCCAGCGATGTCTTACGGGGCTTCGGAGGTAATGTGTTCGACGAGAAGGTAAGCAAGCTCAAGGAAGTATCAGACGAATTCCAGAAGATCACAAGGCAGGAGATCTACCTTAAGATAGCAAAGCGTCTTCCCGATCTTAGCATTGACGCTTCTGTGTCTTCCGGTCTTGGACTTTTGCAGAGAGCGATAAAGAGCAGGGGAAGAGGCATATCCATCAGATACCTTATGTCACAGATAGCACCTCTTATCCTTCAGCTTACTCCGTGTGTGCTCATGAGCCCTATGGCTGCAGCTCAGTTTATTGAGCCTTCCAAGGAGCCGATGTTCGACATGGTCATTTTCGATGAGGCCAGCCAGCTCCCGACATGTAAGGCTGTCGGTTTGCTCGCAAGAGGTAAGAGTGCGGTTATCGTAGGCGATCCCAAGCAGATGCCTCCTACGGCTTTCTTCAAGGAGCAGGTGGCAGAGGCCGACAATTTTGAGATAGAGGATCTTGAGAGTATCTTAGACGATGCCCTTGCAGCAGGCCTGCCGCAGACTCATCTGCTCTGGCACTACAGAAGCCGTCACGAGAGTCTCATCGCCTTCTCCAACAGATCCTTCTACGAGAGTAAACTCTTCACATTCCCTTCGGCGGACGACCGCTCATGCAAGGTAAACCTGCAAAAGTGCGACGGTTCATGGGAGAGCGGTAAGAGCAGGACCAACGAAGCTGAAGCTGATGCAGTAGCAGAGGAGCTTCTCGGCAGATTTAACGATCCCGAAGGTAAGAAGCACTCTTACGGAGTGGTTACATTCAATATCCAGCAGCAGGAACTTATTGAGGATAAGATCGATGCAATCTGTGCTAAGGATCCTGCGTTCGAGTCCTGGGCATTCGGCTCTTCCGAGCCTCTGTTCGTAAAGAACCTCGAGAATGTTCAAGGTGATGAAAGAGACGTGATCCTCTTCTCTGTAGGATATGGTCCCGATTCAAACGGCAAGCTCTCAATGAACTTCGGTCCGCTCAACAAAGAGGGCGGCTGGCGAAGGCTTAATGTTGCCGTAACAAGATCAAGATGTGAGATGAAGGTATTCACCTCTATCTCACCTGAGCAGCTCAGGGTAACTGAATCAACCCCTGAAGGCGTTAAGGCGTTTAAGAACTTCCTGCTTTATGCACAGGGAAGTGAAGTATGGGATGCGGATATAGCAGCTGCCTCTGCTTCCGGCACATCACCCGTTATAGACAGAAGCCTCAGGTTCACAGGTATCGCAGAAGATATCAAGGCAAGACTTGAGAGCAATGGTTATAAGGTCGATCTCGGTGTCGGCAGATCCGGCTTTAAGGTTGATATTGCCGTAGTAGATCCCAAGGATGAGGGCAGATACTGCCTAGGTATCCTTATTGACGGTGCGGGCAGCAAGACCGGTTCTACCGCAACTACAAGAGAGATATCTCAGCCCGGTGTCCTCCAGGGACTCGGTTGGAAGGTCTTAAGAGTATGGACTGTAGAATGGTGGGAGGATCCTGACAATGTATTGCAGGATTGCATCAAGGCCATAGAGACTGAAGAGATACCTGAGATCGAAGAACCTGCACCTGAGGCTGAAGCTGCAGCAGAACCTGTAGCAGAACCTGTAGCAGAACCTGTAGCGGAAACAGACAACGAGGCTCAAAAAAAAACAACATAGTGATGGCTGATGAGCCGTTTGAACCTTATCAGACAGCTAATGTAGTCTTACCTGAAATGACATCAGCGCAATTTTGCAGTGCCGTAAATACGCGTGTTATCTTAAGCGCAGTAAAGCAGATCGTGGAAGAGGAATCGCCGATATGTTTCGATCAGATCGTTGCAAGGCTTACCGGCAGCTGCGGCATTAAGCGTATGACTCCTAATGTAAAGGAAAAGGTCGATTATGTCCTGAAGATGGGTAAATTCCCTTCGACCATACAGAATATTACTCTCAATAAGGATCCTGAGAATGATGTTGCATTCTATTGGAAGGATGCCGAAGATGCACATAAGATACCTGCAAGATTCAGGGTAGGAGAGCTTCACGCAACTCAGGTAACGACCAATGAAGCTGCAAGGGCTGCCATATATGTCTGCAAGACTCAATACGGTCTTCCGAGAGAAGCCTTGATCACTGAAGCAGGCAAGGCTATGGGTTTCAAAGTTGCAAGCGGTTATGCCAAGCTGCTCATAGATCAGGCTATAGATCTTGCGATAGATATGGGCGAGCTTACCGAGCATGGTTTCAATGTAAGGTATAAGTGTGAATAAAGGCTTAATTTTGCTCCCTTTAAATTGAATTTCCTATTTGGCGGTCGTAGAATGGTTTTATGCGTAGCAAGCATTTGCCTGCTAAATAATTCAAAGGAGCGTAAATATTATGGCACTGGTTACTTCTACTGAGATGTTCAAGAAGGCTTATGAAGGCGGTTATGCTATCGGAGCTTTCAACGTAAACAACATGGAGATCGTTCAGGGTATCACTGAAGCTGCTGCTGAACTTAAGTCACCAATTATCCTTCAGGCATCTGCAGGCGCGAGGAAATACGCTAACAACAACTATCTTGTTCACCTTGTTGAGGCTGCTGTAGAGCTTCATCCGGAGCTTCCTATAGTTCTTCACCTGGATCACGGCGCTGACTTTGCTACATGTAAGTCATGTGTAGACGGCGGCTTTACATCGGTAATGATCGACTATTCAGGTCACGATTTCGAAGAGAATATCGCTGAGTCCAAGAAGGTTGCTGAATATGCACATGAGCACGGCGTAGTTGTAGAGGCTGAGCTCGGTACTCTCGCAGGAATCGAGGACGAGGTTTCCGTTGAAGCTGATAAGGCTATGTACACAGACCCCGATCAGGTTGAAGAGTTCGTTAAGAGAACAGGCGTTGACTCACTTGCTATCGCTATCGGTACTTCTCATGGTGCTTATAAGTTTAAGCCCGGTACAGATCCTAAGCTCAGACTCGATATCCTGGCTGAGGTTGCAAGAAGACTTCCCGGATTCCCGATCGTTCTTCACGGTTCATCTTCAGTTCCTCAGGAATATGTTAAGATCATCAACTCACACGGCGGCGCTCTCGTAGACGCTATCGGTGTTCCTGAAGATCAGTTAAGAGAAGCTGCAAGAGGCGCTGTATGTAAGATCAACATCGACTCAGACTTGAGACTCGGTATGACAGCAGGTATCCGCCAGCACTTCACAGAGCATCCTGAGCACTTCGATCCCCGTCAGTATTTAGGCGACGGCAGAGCTAACGTTAAGGCTATCGTAGCTCACAAGATCGTAGACGTTTTGGGTTCTGATAACAAGATCTGATAAATATCTGATCTTCTGCCCGGTACGAGCTCTTCGTGCCGGGCTTTATTAGTGATATAATCCCTCTATGGAAAATAACGGCAAACAGGAAAGAGCAGTTTACGAGCAGCCCGGAATTTTAGATCCGGACCGTAATGTTCCATATAACAAGGATACCGATCTGACAATCGTTACGCACTACAATAACGATTCCGAGGTCTATCCCGATACGAGGACATCCTTTACTGATACCTCGGCTAATGCCATGCAGCCCATAGAAGACTATGCCTTGTTAAGAGGCGAGGTTAAGCCCAAGGTCAGGGGCAGCTCTTCAGGAGTTAAGATAACCCCGAACATTATAAG
>JAIKWA010000129.1 GCA_024685135.1 Saccharofermentans sp. | reverse complement strand
ATTTATAAAGCTTAAACACTTTACCATTTCTACCCGGTCGATCTTGTGTAAACAATATGGGGCTACCCAATTTGGTCCTTACGAGAATTGCAACAACTAATAAGACCGGAGATAAGACTATTATCGCAAGCAGCGCACATAAGAAATCTTGCGGCCTTTTTACAAATCTCTCATAGGGACCATACGGATTATGACTCATCGACTACCTCACGCAAAACATCTGTGAATGATATCTATGATCACATCCTGCTGTTCTGCCGTCATCTTGTTATCACTGGGCAAACAAAGGCCACGCTCAAAAATGTCCTCGCCTACATCAACTGCTTCGCCTGCTATGTAAGCATTAGTCATGGCTCTGCCATTTCCATTTCTGGTGATAAAGCCATTCATTCTATAGATAGGCTGCATGTGCATAGGTTTCCAAATAGGTCTTCCCTCTGCATTAACAGATGCAATTGCTTCAAGTATCTCTGTAGGACAAGATTTGCCGGCTTCCTTTATGTAGCAGACATCACGCTCACCTCTTACTTGCTTGCACATAGCATCTTTGTCGATGATCAGGCAACTGAGCCAAAAGTTAGGTTCGCTGTTGTCTGCATCGTAAGGGTTCATCTTAACAGGAAGATCCTTAAGGCCTTCCTTGTATCGTTCATAGATTGCCCTCTTCTGAGCAATATGTTCTTCCAAATGAGGATACTGACCCCTTACAACTCCGGCAATTACATTAGACATACGATAGTTGTAACCGAGTTCTTCGTGCTGATACCAGGGAGCTGCTTCCCTTGCCTGGGTTGACCACTTACGTGTCTTATTAGCTGCATCTTCACTATCTGTAAGGAGCATACCGCCTGCACTGCCCGTGATGATCTTATTACCATTGAAGCTTATACAGTTATACTTACCGAAAGTTCCTGTCTGAACTCCCTTATAAGTAGCGCCCAAAGACTCTGCTGCATCTTCAACAATAATTGCTCCGTGTTTATCACAGATAGCCTTGAGTTCATCGAGTTTACCGGGAGTACCATACAGGTGAGCCATAACTACAAGCTTAACTTCAGGATATAATTCAAATGCTTTCTCAAGAGCCACAGGATCCATATTCCAAGTGTCTTTTTCTGTATCAATAAATACAGGAACGCCACCTTCGTAGCAGATAGGATTTACAGTTGCGTCAAACGTCATGTCCGTGGCAAATACTCGCTTGCCCTCGATCGTTCCGTGACCCGGAAGTGGCTGACCATACAGCTCTTGTCCTGCAAGCTTTATCGCAAGATGAAGCGCAGCTGTTCCTGCGGATAAAGCCACAGCGTACTTACAACCGATTTTCTCGCATGTAATACGCTCAACTTCGTTAATGTTTGCGCCCACCGTTGACATCCAATTTGTGTCGTAAGCTTCCTTTACATAAGCTATCTCTTCGCCATGCATAGTAGGCGAGGAAAGCCATACCTTCCTGTCAAATGCTTTGATGTCGTCTGCTTTGTTATATGCCATGATCAAACCTTCTTGTACTTGTATGTTTTAACAATTTTAGAAACTATCTCGCGGATCTCATCCGTCTCCGCCTTAGCAGCTGCGTCAAGATCAACAAGCTGCTGAGAGAACTCTTCATCATTCATAGGAATAGGCTCTGCGACAGAGATCTCAGGATTCTCTTCAAGCTTCCTCAAGCCCTCTTCGTCCATAAGGCGCTCCTCGTAGAGTTTCTCTCCCGGACGAAGTCCCGTGTACTCTACTCTGATATCGACATCAGGAACTAAACCTGAGAGCTTTATCATCTTCCTCGCTACATCATCGATCCTGACCGGCTCGCCCATGTCGAGGACGAATATCTCACCACCCCTTGCATATGCACCGGATTCCATAACAAGTGCAACCGCTTCGGGAATGGTCATAAAGTAACGAATGATATTTTTATCAGTTACGGTAACCGGACCACCGTGAGCAATCTGTTTCTCGAATATCTTAAGAACAGAACCGTTCGAGCCGATTACGTTACCGAATCTTACAGCTGAATAATTAGTTCTTACTTTGAGCTCACCATTATCGTACATCTTCTGTGCTTTTCTATCCATCATCTGGATAACCATCTCACAGAGTCTCTTGGATGCACCCATGATGTTTGTAGGATTAACAGCCTTATCGGTTGAGATAAGAACAAATCTCTCAACACCATACTTAGCAGCAGCCTGTGCCATCTTGTAGGTACCACCAACGTTATTCTTGATGGCTTCATTAGGAGAGCCTTCCATAAGAGGCACATGCTTATGCGCTGCTGCGTGGAAGATGATCTCGGGATGATACTTCTCCATAACAGAGTTAACGCGGTTTGTATTACGAACTGAACCGATAAGAGCGATCATATTAAGTTTATCGCCGTACTTCTCGCGGAGTTCACGCTCGATCCAGAATGCATTATTCTCATAGATATCAAAAATGATAAGGAGCTTAGGTTCTGCTTTTGCGATCTGACGGCAAAGCTCAGATCCGATAGAACCGCCGCCTCCCGTTACCATAACGGTCTTACCTGTTATGTACTGACGGATGCTCTTCATATTAGCTTTAACGGGATCTCTTCCGAGCAAGTCTTCGATCTGTACGTTTCTAAGGGAATTAACAGTTACAGTTCCCTCGATCATCTGGTAGATACCGGGAATAACTCTTACCTTACAACCGGTAGATGAACAGATATCAAGAATATCCTTACGATCTACGCCTCTTGCATCAGGAATAGCGAATATGATCTCATCGATCTGATACTTGCCGACCATCTTAGGAATGTCGTATCTGTTACCAACGATCGGTACGCCTTCAAGCTCTCTACCCTTCTTAGTCGGGTTATCGTCGATTGCACAGCAAACCTTTGAATTCAGGTGCTGACTGCTTGAAACTTCACGGATTACGTCCTTACCACAGGCACCTGCTCCAATGATCATTACATTGGCACCATTCTTACCTCTGGAGTTTACTTTTGTCATAAACCTTAAGAACCTGTAGCCGAATCTTAAGGCTGTTGTACTCATATATCCGAATACCACACCCATTATCCAAACGGAAATAGGGAGACGCCTAATGCCGTTTATATGCTCGTCAACAATTACAATAATCGCCGCCAGCACCGTAAAGATTGCCCAAGCCTTTGTCATTCTCTCAAGCTCGGATATAGATGCAAAACGCCATATACTGTTATAAAGCTTAAACAGTATAAATAACAGGATCGCACCTACTATGCAGAAAGGAATTATCTTGAGATATGTTTGAATAAACTGAGGATCAATTTCTGAATACTTAAGATCAAACCTGATAAGCAATGCTGCAAAGAAACTGGCAGCAATTAAAATAACATCAAGTATAGCTACTACCAATGCGCGCAATATCCATTGGCGTCCCTTTGCGTTCTTTGTTTTGTTATCGTCTACAACCATATAATCCTTCCGCCTAGCAATCTTGTTAAGTTACATAAGCCGCATCATAATAATCTGCAGCAGTAGTAATTATCAGATAACGACTGCACCGATCAATTTAGC
>JAIKWA010000128.1 GCA_024685135.1 Saccharofermentans sp. | reverse complement strand
ATTTATAAAGCTTAAACACTTTACCATTTCTACCCGGTCGATCTTGTGTAAACAATATGGGGCTACCCAATTTGGTCCTTACGAGAATTGCAACAACTAATAAGACCGGAGATAAGACTATTATCGCAAGCAGCGCACATACGAAATCTTGCGGCCTTTTTACAAATCTCTCATAGGGACCATACGGATTATGACTCATCGACTACCTCACGCAAAACATCTGTGAATGATATCTATGATCACATCCTGCTGTTCTGCCGTCATCTTATTATCACTGGGCAAACAAAGGCCACGTTCAAAAATGTCCTCGCCTACATCAACTGCTTCACCTGCTATGTAAGCATTAGTCATGGCTCTGCCATTTCCGTTTCTGGTGATAAAGCCATTCATTCTATAGATAGGCTGCATGTGCATAGGTTTCCAAATAGGTCTTCCCTCTGCATTAACAGATGCAATTGCTTCAAGTATCTCTGTAGGACAAGATTTGCCGGCTTCCTTTATGTAGCAAACATCACGCTCACCTCTTACTTGCTTGCACATAGCATCTTTGTCGATGATAAGGCAACTGAGCCAGAAGTTAGGTTCGCTGTTATCCGCATCGTAAGGGTTCATCTTAACAGGAAGATCCTTAAGGCCTTCCTTGTATCTTTCATAGATCGCCTTCTTCTGAGCGATATGTTCTTCCAAATGAGGATACTGCCCCCTTACAACTCCGGCAATTACATTAGACATACGATAATTGTAACCGAGTTCTTCGTGCTGATACCAGGGAGCTGCTTCCCTTGCCTGGGTTGACCACTTACGCGTCTTATTAGCTGCATCTTCATTATCTGTAAGAAGCATACCGCCTGCACTGCCCGTGATGATCTTATTACCATTGAAGCTTATACAGTTATACTTACCGAAAGTTCCTGTCTGAACTCCCTTATAAGTAGCACCCAAAGACTCTGCTGCATCCTCAACGATAATTGCTCCGTGCTTATCACAGATAGCCTTGAGTTCATCGAGTTTACCGGGAGTACCATACAAGTGAGCCATAACTACAAGCTTAACTTCAGGATATAATTCAAAAGCTTTATCAAGAGCCACAGGATCCATATTCCAAGTATCTCTTTCTGTATCAATAAATACAGGGACGCCACCTTCGTAGCAGATAGGATTTACAGTTGCGTCAAACGTCATGTCCGTGGCAAAGACTCGCTTGCCCTCGATCGTTCCGTGACCCGGAAGTGGCTGACCATACAGCTCCTGTCCTGCAAGCTTTATCGCAAGATGAAGCGCAGCTGTTCCTGCGGATAAAGCCACAGCATACTTACAACCGATCTTCTCGCATGTAATACGCTCAACTTCATTAATGTTTGCTCCCACCGTTGACATCCAATTTGTATCGTAAGCTTCCTTTACATAAGCTATCTCTTCGCCGTGCATTGTAGGTGAGGAAAGCCATAACTTCTTGTCAAATGCTTTGATGTCGTCTGCTTTATTAAATGCCATGATCAAACCTTCTTGTACTTGTATGTTTTAACAATCTTAGAAACTATCTCGCGAATCTCATCCGTCTCCGCCTTCGCAGCTGCGTCAAGATCAACAAGCTGCTGAGAGAACTCTTCATCATTCATAGGAATAGGCTCTGCAACAGAGATCTCAGGATTCTCTTCGAGCTTCCTCAAGCCTTCCTCGTCCATAAGACGCTCTTCATAGAGTTTCTCGCCCGGGCGAAGACCGGTGTACTCGACTCTGATATCAACATCAGGAACTAAACCTGAGAGCTTTATCATCTTCCTTGCCACATCATCGATTCTGACCGGCTCACCCATGTCGAGGACGAATATCTCACCACCCCTTGCATACGCACCGGATTCCATAACAAGTGCAACCGCTTCGGGAATGGTCATAAAGTAACGAATAATGTTCTTATCGGTTACGGTAACCGGTCCGCCGTTAGCAATCTGCTTCTCGAATATCTTGAGAACGGAGCCGTTAGAACCGATAACATTACCGAATCTCACTGCTGAGTAATTAGTCCTTACTTTGAGATCACCATTGTCGTACATCTTCTGAGCTTTTCTGTCCATCATCTGGATAACCATCTCACAAAGCCTCTTGGATGCTCCCATGATGTTTGTAGGATTAACTGCCTTGTCTGTTGAGATAAGAACAAACCTCTCAACACCATACTTAGCAGCAGCCTGAGCCATCTTGTAAGTACCACCTACATTGTTCTTGATAGCTTCGTTAGGAGAACCCTCCATAAGAGGCACATGCTTATGTGCAGCTGCGTGGAAGATGATCTCAGGGTGATACTTCTCCATAACAGAGTTAACGCGATTTGTATTACGAACTGAACCGATAAGCGCGATCATATTAAGTTTATCACCATACTTCTCGCGAAGCTCACGCTCGATCCAGAAGGCATTATTCTCATAGATATCAAAAATGATAAGGAGCTTAGGTTCTGCTTTTGCGATCTGTCTGCAAAGCTCGGAACCGATAGATCCGCCACCGCCCGTTACCATAACGGTCTTCCCTGTTATGTACTGACGGATGCTCTTCATATTAGCCTTAACTGGATCTCTTCCAAGCAAATCTTCGATCTGTACATTTCTAAGAGAGTTAACGGTTACCGTTCCCTCGATCATCTGATAGATACCGGGAATAACTCTTACCTTACAACCGGTTGAAGAACAGATATCAAGAATGTCCTTACGATCTACGCCTCTTGCATCAGGAATAGCGAATATGATCTCGTCGATCTGATACTTGCCGACCATCTTAGGAATATCATATCTGTTGCCAACTATCGGTACACCATCAAGTTCTCTACCCTTCTTAGTCGGGTTATCGTCGATTGCACAGCAAACCTTTGAATTCAGGTGCTGGCTGCTGGTAACCTCTCGAATTACATCTTTGCCACAAGCACCTGCTCCAATGATCATTACATTGGCACCGTTCTTACCTCTGGAGTTTACTTTTGTCATAAACCTTAAGAACCTGTAGCCGAATCTTAAGGCTGTTGTACTCATATATCCGAATACCACACCCATTATCCATACAGAAATAGGGAGACGTCTGATACCATTTATATGCTCGTCAACGATTACGATAATCGCTGCCAGCACCGTAAAGATTGCCCAAGCTTTTGTCATTCTCTCAAGCTCGGATATAGATGCAAAACGCCAGATACTGTTATAAAGCTTAAACAGAATGAACAGAAGTACCGCACCAGCTATGCAGAAAGGAATAATCCTAAGATAAGTCTGAATGAACTGAGGATCGATCTCCGAATACTTAAGATCGAATCTAATAAGCAGTGCTGCAAAAAAACTTGCAGCAATTAATATTACATCGAGCACAGCTACTACCAGGGCGCGCAATATCCATTGACTTCCCTTTGCGTTCTTTGTTTTGTTATCGTCTACAACCATATAATCCTTCCGCCTAGCAATCTTGTTAAGTTACATAAGCCGCATCATAATAATCTGCAGCAGTAGTAATTATCAGATAACGACTGCACCGATCAATTTAGC
>JAIKWA010000106.1 GCA_024685135.1 Saccharofermentans sp. | reverse complement strand
AGAGTATCCAAATAGTATTTCTGTATAGCCTTAATCACCTGCAAAAAGCCTCTCTATCCTGAATAGCTTCCTGCCTGATTCGGTTGCAGGATATATAACGGCAATGAGCCTGCCGTCAAACATTGCACGGTAGAGCTTGCCTTCTTCCAAGTCCTCGTCGCAGTCTATCTTCTTGCCGAAGCTGAGATCTTTTGCCTGGCGGGAAGTAAGATCGATATAGGGCATATCGCTAAGCGCAAGAGACGCGGGAAGGATAAAGCTCATATCGCCATTGTCCTTCATCTCCCTTATCTGATCTATCGTTCTGGCATCTTCCACCTTAAAAGGTCCGCACGAGGTCCTTCTCAAGGATATGGCATGCGCACCGAAGCCTGTCAGTCTTCCCGCATCATCGCATATAGTCCTTATGTAGGTTCCCTTGGAGCAGGATACATCGAAGTCTACGACAAAACCCTTATCCAAAGGCTCTATGGAATTGATGACAAGGCTGTATATCTTTATATCAACGGGTTTAAGTTCAAACTCAACGCCCGCTCTTGCAAGATCGTATGCCTTCCTGCCGTTTATCTTCTTGGCTGAATACTTGGGAGGCATCTGCAAGGTCGTCTTTGCGACCTCTGCGAAGGCCTGCCTTACCATGGCAAAATCAGTAGACTCAAGCTCCTTCATCTGATCCGCATCAGGATAGTTCTCAGATACTGTCTCACCTTCGCTGTCCATAGAATCAGTCGCAGCACCGAACATCGCCCTGCAGTTATAGCTCTTGTCGTAACCGTCGCAGAATCTCAGGTACTTAAGGCCCTTGCCCGCAAATACCGGCAGAAGCCCCGTCGCAAAGGGATCTAATGTGCCAAGATGCCCCACCTTCTTGGTAGATAGCACTTTGCGCATGGCAATATCGGTCCCGAATGAAGTGAGACCTTCTGTTTTGTCTACGAGTATCAATCCGTCAGGAGTCATAGAAGCTCAGATGCCTTCTTGATAACGTCTTCAGCGAGATCTTCAATACCACCCTCATAATCTTTGACGGTGAATCCCGCAGCTCTTATGTGACCGCCGCCGCCATAAAGGGCAGCAAATGCCGCAGAATCAAAGGTCGATACTGACCTTACATTCGCTCTTATCTCGCCCGTGCTGAGCTCTCTTAAAACAATCGCTGCCTCAACACCCTCTATATCTCTCATTGCAGATACAACATCGTCCACCGCATCAGGCAAAGCCTCATGCTTATCGAAAAGAGACCTCGGCACAGTAGTTATCGCAAGCTTGCCGTCAGCATATATCTTAACCCTCATACGTGCTTCCGCTGAGACCCTGAACTTGTACAGAGCCTTGCGGTCGAAGAGATTGTAGCTTACCGAGGTTATGTCTCCTCCGTGCTGCATCAGTACGCCTGCGCTCTCCAAAGTCTCGGGCTTTGTATTCTTATAAGTAAATCTTCCTGTATCAGTAACAAGACCTGTCATGAAGCACTGAGCTGCAAGAGGAGTCAATACAGAATCAAGAGGGATCTCCTTAAGCTCGGCGATCTTAGATGTCACATAGAAGCAGAGCTCAGCAGCTGATGAAGCATCGGGCTCGATCCACATATTGTCGGCTCTCATCGTGATAGATGCATGGTGATCTATTATGAGCTTGTCCGGTGCCACATCGAAGAATTCTCCGCAAGGGCCCATGCGGTTACTCTCGGAGATATCCACGGACAGAGCCTGAACATAGGGCTTACCGTATATGAGGTTATAAGCCCTAAGCTCAGCCATAAGTCCGTTTGATTCGTCGTATAAGTTAAGCAGGAGATCTTCCACACCCATGAAGGACATATCAGCGGGAAGCATCTCGGGCATTGCGACATA
The DNA here is from genome assembly GCA_024685135.1 of Saccharofermentans sp. Classification (GTDB taxonomy): domain Bacteria; phylum Bacillota; class Clostridia; order Saccharofermentanales; family Saccharofermentanaceae; genus Saccharofermentans. Next base: position 526 of record JAIKWA010000106.1, on the reverse strand, counting down.
GCAATTGACGCCAAGGGTTCTTAAGACACTGCACATGCCGCAAGCAGAACCTACACAGTCGCCGTCAACGCTTCTGTGCAGGAATATGAGCATCGCTCCGTCTTTATCCTTGACGTTTGCTGCAGCTTCTAAGATCTTACCTGCCATCCTTAAGGCCGGCATAGAATACAATTCCTTCATTCTTCGCTTCCCTGCTCTCTAGCCTTGCGGCGGCGCTCGTCGTCTTCTATGGTCTTAGCTATAAGCTCGTCCATTCTCTGAGCTTCGTCGAGAGTGCTGTCGAGCTTAAAGTGGAACTCCGGTGCTACTCTTAAGTTGATCTGCTGGACTGCTTCGTATCTGATGAAGCCTTTTGCATGCTCTATCGCATCCATGGCATCCTGCTTGGTCTTCTTGTCACCATAGACAGATACAAAGATGGTCGCATGTGTGAGATCAGAGCTCATCTTAACACCCGTGACTGTCGTCATGAGCGGCACTCTGGGATCTCTCAGTTTATTAGAGATAATATTCGATACTATCTTCT
>JAIKWA010000041.1 GCA_024685135.1 Saccharofermentans sp. | reverse complement strand
TCTTATATTCGTCAAACAATTCGAGACAGGCCTTGCGGTCTGTCTCTTTTATTTCCAGGATGGATGTATCGCCCTTGAAATAGTTATAGAACTTGTCGTCTCTGAAGCCGATCTCATCGGTATCCTTGATATTGCAGCCGTAGAAGACCTTGTCCATATTAGACCACAAGATAGCGCCGAGGCACATGGGGCAGGGCTCGGCCGTCGTATAGATAGAGCAGCCCGTAAGATCGTGAGTCCCGAGATTTTTGCAGGCATCTCTTATCGCTTCCATCTCGCCGTGGCAGGTGGGGTCCTTGGATGCAAGTACCTTGTTATGGCCTTTTCCTATTATCTTGCCTTCCTTATCAACGACGACAGAGCCGAAGGGACCGCCGTGACCGGATAAGATGCCGCTCCTTGCTTCCTTTATGGCTTCGTTCATGTAGTCCATATAAGCCCCCCAAAAAGATTAGTATAGCCAGATTATAACATTCACGTAATGTGCTAAAATCAAGTCGTAAAAATGAAGTGAGGTGATCTATATGTTTGAACCTAAAAGAGGCACATGTTTCCACTGCGGCAAGCCCTGCGCATTCCCGAGTAACTGGAAGAACCAATGGTATATCTGCAACAGCTGTCTTTCCGAATGTGTCCCGCTCCTCAGAAGAAAGAAGGCCAAAGGTCTTATCTTCAAGTCTGACAGCAAGGTTAAAAGATACACCTTGTGGCAGCCCTTCAAGATGATGGATCTCAATCTCATAAAGAACACTCTCGAATATAAGCTTAAGAACAACGAGCTCGATTTTGAGCCCACCAAGGTAATGTGTAACGGCAACTTCGAGATAGACGAAGCAAGGGGCCTGTTCAGAGTAAGGAACGAAGACCTTGAGTTAAGCCCCAAACTCCCCTTATCCGAGATCAAGTGCTACTATGTCCAGCTCGTATATGAGGAGCGCTCTTCAGGCGATTCATATTACACTAGCTATATAAAACCCCAGATCTGCATAGAGCTTAACAATATGTATGTTCCCTATGTCGATTTCGATTACGATTTCCCCAATACCGGCAAGGGCCTTATGGTCAACAAAAAGAAGTTGAGTTTAGAGCTCTCACAGCTCATGACTCCGGTTCTTAAGAGAAGACCCGTAGAGTCTAAGAAGCTCATACTCGATGAGATAGAGATGCTCATGGAATACAATCCCTGCACGGCAAGCGCCGAGATCGGCGAGCAGATGGCCAAGACCGCTGACGCAGTCTTAGGCGAAGGCGTAGGCGACGAGTTAAGACAGGGCTTTAAGCAGTAATATCGTCTTTTGCGATCAGCTTCGGCATGAAGGTATCCATCAAGACCGCGCCAAGAGGTGCGGTTATCAGTATGGATACGACTGCCATCGTGAGCACGGTGTTTCCGCAGGCAAGGCCCATCGCAAGAGGCACTCCGCCTATCGCTGCCTGGACCGTTGCCTTGGGAAGCTGGGATATTATGCAGAAGAATATCTCCTTTGCGTTAAGTCCCGTGCCGAGCACTGATATAAGGGCACCTATCTCTCTGAAGAGCAGACCGATAAACAGCATGATGATCATGCCTATGCCGGCTTTGCCCGCATAGCTTATGTTGACTGCCACGCCTACTAAGACAAAGAGGAAGATCTCTGCTGCGATCCAGAGCTTGCTGAATTTGGCTGACAGTCTCTTTGCAGCATCCTTGAGGCGCATGTTTATGAGTAGCCCCATCGCCATTACGGCAAGAAGTCCCGATACCGGAGCGATGCCTTCAAACCAGTAAAGCAGCATGCTTATCGCCATGATGATGAGTATCTTTACCGAGTCTCTTATGTGGAACTTCTTAAACAGCAAGGAGAGGATAAGGCCTGCAAGAACTCCCGCCAAAGCTCCGAGGATTATCTCGCAGGGTATCCGAAGAAGGCTTAAGGCGTTCATGTCTCCTCCTGCTTCAAAACCTACCAGGGTAGTAAAGAGCACTATTACATAGATATCGTCAGCTGAAGCTCCCGCAATGAGCATCTGCGGTATGCCTTTCTTAACGCCGTATCCTTCATCGAGCATCTTTGTAAGACGGGGGACGGTTACTGCAGGGGAGACCGCACCCATAACCGCTCCTAATATTGCCGCCTGGGTTAAGGTTACGCCCATTATCTTGGGCGCTAAGAGGATGAAGGCTATAAGCTCGAAGGTCGCGGGAACAAAGCACAGCATGACGGCAGGCCTTCCGATCCTTCTAAGGTCCTTGAGATCTAATGACAACCCCGCCTTTGCGATTATTATTATGAGCGCTATCTTGCGAAGGTCAGCTGATATCGCAAGAAGCGAAGGGTCTAACAGATTAAGTACATATGGCCCTATAAGTATTCCAGCTAAGAGCATTCCGATCATGCGAGGCAGACGGAGCCTATCTGCCATAAGCCCGAATATGAGCCCTGCAAGGATAATGAGTCCCAGACTGAGTAACATAAGATATCTCCTTCGATACGCAAAAAAGCCGATAACTTCCCTGCGGTTATTTGCAGTAGAAGTCATCAGCTTTATTAAGCGGTTCGGATATCATCCGGGGAGAACATCATTCCCCTTATTCAGTTTTGAATACTTTACTATCGCGAAGACGGAAAGTAAAGACTTAATCTCCTGAATAGAATTCTGTAGTTGTCTGATTGGACTGTATCATGACAGAGCTCTGGTTGAATCTTGTAATGAGCTCATCTGCAACCTTGTGCACGGTATCGATATCGGTATCGCTCAGGTAGATAACGAGAGTATATTCCTGGTAGATCTTATCGCCGTCTATCCAGCCGCCTTCAGCCTCCTGGATAGTGTAGCCGCCGAGGCTGTTTATAAGGATCTCCTTGGCAGCTTCCTTAGCTTCCTCGGGAGGGAGCACGGGCTCGGTCGTATCCTTATCGTTGGTGCCCAGATAGAGTACATACTGGATGTCTCCTGCAGTTTCAACAGCAGCCTCCTCGTCAGGCTTTGCGAAATCAGCCATTCGCTTTGTCATCGATATCTGAGATACGGTAAGTGCTATTACCGCTATGCATAAGATCAAGGTCAGGATCTTAAATACCTTGCTGTTCTTAGTGTCCATAAACAAGCCTCCTATAGCATTGAATACATGGATTATACATTTAATTGCAAAAACCGTTAACGGTAAGTTCATTTCAAATATACTTAACGATCCATATTACATGTTATAATCTAGTATCTTCTTAAGGAGCGTTATATGGACTGGAATACCATAATAGACATGGTAAGCAAGGTGTTGAACCTGAGGCTTTTGGTCTCGGCACTTATTGTTGTCCTTGCGATAGTTATCTATAAGCTCATCATGAAGCTAATGGATGCCGGCGAGAAGAAGAACAAGAAGGGTATCTTAGATAAGGGTAAGAACCGCACATACTTCAAGCTCATAAAGAATCTCATAGGCAGCGCGCTTCTTATATTCACAGTCCTCGTGGTGCTCCAGGTAAACGGCGTCAATGTAACCTCGCTTCTTGCAGGTGTAGGTATCGCGAGTGCCGTAATAGGTCTTGCTCTCCAGGACTGGCTCAAGGACATGATCCGCGGAGCCACGATGCTTACGGACGACTACTTCGATGTAGGAGATATGGTAAAAATCCAGGGCAAGGAAGGAATAGTTATATCCTTAGGACTTAAGACTACCAAGATAAAGGAGCTTGCAACAGGCAATCTGATCTCCATTGCAAACAGGCAGATTGAGAGCGCCGAGGTCGTTGCAAACCTCATCTACTACAAGATACCGATGCCTTACGAAGTCAAGCTCGATAAAGCAGAGAAGGCAGTAAATGATATAGTTGAGATAATGAAGCAGAGCAATGTCATCAAGGACGCAAAGTATTTGGGCGTGACAGAGCTTGCTGATTCCAAGATAGAATATCTGTGCGAAATTAAGTGTGCGGCGGTAAACAAATATCAGGTAAGAAGAGATTGCAATAAGGCAACCATTGAAGGCCTTAATAAGAACGGCATCGAGGTACCTTATAACAAGCTCACGATAATCGAAGATAAGTAAACGGTTCTTTCATTTATACTGAAACAAAGGGGAATAGGAGCGGTATGAAGCGTAAGAAAATCTGTATCTTTATGAACGAGATAGTCCAGGATCTCCAGCGTAGTTTCGGAAGGGCTTTCATCGACCTTGCAAATCAAAGTGACATCGACGTGTTCATCTACACGTCCTACGGTTCTTATTCGAGTCCGTACGGCTTTAACCTCTTAACCGAGATCGGCAAGAAGAACATCATGTATCTTCCTGACTATTCGGTATTCGACGCCATCGTGGCGCTGCCGAACACCTTCGATATCTACGGCATGGATAAGGAGTTCTTCTCCCTCGTAAAGAGCGAGGCAAGATGTCCCATATTCTGCCTGCAGAGCGGACCTGAGGACTTAACGGTAATAACCGTGGATAACAAGAACTCCATAAAAGCGCTTACCAACCACATGATCAGGCGTCACGGCTTTACCAGGATCTGCTATATGTCAGGACCTCTGACCTCCAAGGATTCTCCCGACAGACTTAAAGGTTATATGGAAGCCATGGAGGAAGCAGGGCTCGAGGTAAGACCTAACTGTATCTACGAGGGCAACTACTGGCTCAACAGAGGCAAGAAAGCCATAGACCACTTCCTTGCAGGCGGAGACGAATATCCGCAGGCTATCGTCTGCGCCAACGACTATATGGCGATATCAATATGTGAAGAGCTCAAGGCAAGGGGCAAGAGAGTCCCCGAAGATGTCTGCGTAACAGGCTTCGACGGTGTCGATCCGGCCTACGAATACGAGCCTTCGCTGACTACTGTGGTGGTTGAATCCGAGCGCTATGCGAATAAGCTCTTCGAGCTTATTAACAAGGCATGGGAAGGCGAGACGCTTCAGAATAAATACACCTTATCGGATAAGATCGTATATAGTGCAAGCTGCGGTTGCGGCGCACAGGCTGAGCGATTGGACTACTATAAGCTCTTCGGCAAGCTGACACACAACGAGGTGCTGTTGCGTGAAGCCGGAAGGATCACTGCCGACTACCAGAACGACTACGATCTCGACAATGCCCTGAGTGTCGCAGACTTCTACTTTTCGAGACTCGATTGCGACAAAGGTTATCTGTGTCTTTGTAAGGATGAGGAGACGCAACTTGAGCGCGTGGAGAATAACACGATCTTCACGGATCACATGGTCCTGCTCAAGACAATGTATATGGATAACGACAGGCACGAAGCCAAGAACAACATAGAATTCGACAGAAGGAACCTTCTGCCGGAGCATCTGCTTGACACCGAGAAGGCCTGCACATACATAACGTTCCCGCTGAACTTCAAGAGTAAGGAATACGGCTTCCTGACTCTGGTCCCGGAGCAGGGGCAGTGGCCTAATTCCATCACGCCCACATATATCAATGCCCTGTCGAATGCGATAGAGAGCAGATACTACGATAAGCTCTACGTATCCCTTGTAGAGGCAAAGAAGATGAGCAAGACCGATCCTCTGACGCACCTCAATAACAGGAGAGGCTTTGAGGAAGAGCTGTCTAATATCCTCGCATCGGAGCACATAGGCAAGACGGTAACTATCGTAAGTATCGATATGGACGGTCTTAAGGTGATAAACGATAACTATGGTCACGCAGACGGCGACATCGCGATAACGACCCTTGCAGAGATCTTAAGGACCTGCGTAAGAGAAGGGGAGATCTGTGCGAGGTTCGGAGGCGATGAGTTTATGGCCATACTTGTATCTGATGAAGCATCGCGCAAGGAAGACTTCAAGGAGGAATTCACCCGCAAGCTTGATGAGACGTCAAACGCACTTGGCAAGCCCTACCGCGTAGGTGCGAGTATCGGTATGTGCGATATCGAAGCGGACAAGACTGAGAAGGTCATCGAATGCATGCAGATCGCAGATCAGAGAATGTACGAAGACAAGAGAAGGCGCAAGGCGAATAAGGCCAAGTAAGCTTATCTTACTGCGCAACTGTAGATCTTACCTTTCTTTATTATCATGACAGGAGTGCCTTCTTCGATCAGATGGTAGTCTTTCTCGGTAGTCTGAACTCTCTGGCATATCTCATTCCCGCCTTCATCCATAAGGATATAGACAAAATAGTTCTTGCTTGCATGGAAGCCGCCACTGCTTCTGCTCGAATACTGCCAGTGCTTCCAGACAGCTTTGCCTGTCGCAACCTTGGTCTTGCCGAAGATCGCAGGCAAGAAGAAGTAGATGAGGAAGGCAGTTCCAAACCCGCTTAAGAAACCTACGAGGAGCTCGCCCTTGACGAATGCAAAGATCGTCGTTGCAAGGAAGGCAAGTATTCCGACTATGCCCAGGATCATCTTGCCGTCCATGACCTTCTTGCCTGATTCGGGAAGCTCGTCATCATAAGGATCTCTGTACTTTACCTTGTCGGGCGTAATGCGCTTGCAGTCAGGATACTTATTTGCAAGCTCCTGAAGTTGGTTCATCATATTGGTAACTTCATCAAATCCGTCTAAATTCATATCCTGATCCCCCATTAATAGTGAATAAGATGATACTACTATTCTCATTTGTAGTAAAATGCAGGATATAGCTATTAACCTGGGGTAATATATGAAGGTAGCAAATCTGATAACATCAATAATAACAAGTCTTGTCTTGGGCATAGGAGTTATCTTACCCATGTCTCTTGGAGGCATCGCATCTATTATCTATTTGATCGCATCCTCTTCGCCGCGCTTTGATGATTCTGCAGCAAACGAGCCGGTATCGATGCTGATATGCAGCATATTGGCGGGTATCTTCCTCCTGCTCATCATAATATTTGCTCTTATAGCTTTCCTGAGGAGCAAGAAGATCTCACGCAAGCGCTATACGGTCTTCTCCTCCATCTCGATAATATCCGCCACCATTACAGGGATCCTGGTCATAGCCATGACAAACCTTATGATAGGATTCTTAGG
>JAIKWA010000131.1 GCA_024685135.1 Saccharofermentans sp. | reverse complement strand
GGGGCTGTCTCAAAACTAAATTGAGATAGCCCCTTAAATTTGCAAAAGAAAATGGGTCCCGAAGGGCCCATTTATTGTTAGAATATTTTTGTGCAGAAACATCTAACATTACAGTCTGACTATAGCAAAAACGGGGGCTATATTCAACTGTCACTTCCAATTCAAACCGAATGTTTAATTCCCGTGGACGATTCAGTGAGACTCATAGATCAGGTCTTAGAGGAGATAGATTATAGAGAATTGTACCTGACCTACTCGTCTGAAGGACGAAATCCTGCAGTTTCACCGAAGACTCTGTTTAAGATTATGGTATATGCGTATTCTCAGCATATATATTCATCCAGAGAGATTGAGAAAGCTTGCAAGCTCAATCTTGCGTTCATCTATCTTCTCAGAGGTGAGAAAGCTCCTGATCACAATACTATTGCCAGATTCCGTAAGCATCACCTTGAATCGTGTGTTGAAGGCTTGTTGACTCAATTGGTAGAGTTGTTGGCTGCTTCTAACGAGATACAGTTTGAGAATTTGTTTATCGACGGTACTAAGATAGAAGCTAATGCCAATAAGTATTCTTTCGTATGGCGAGGTGCTATCGAGAAGAACGAAGCAAAACTTCAGACCAAGGCAACCAAATATCTCAAAGAGGAATTGGGCATTGCTGTTGTTCCTGAATATATCACGTCTCAGTATCTTCAGAAGGTGCTGAACGATTTGGTGCTTATTGCAGATTGTAATGGTACGGTATTCGTTTACGGAACCGGTAAGAGAAAGTCCGAGATACAAAAACAGATAGAAACGATAGAAGATTTTAAGACCAGGCAGTATAAGTATGAGACTGCCAAAGCTACATTTAAAGGCAGAAACAGTTATTCCAAGACCGATAAAGATGCGACCTTTATGCACATGAAGGAAGACTATATGCGTAACGGTCAGTTAAAACCTGGTTATAACATCCAGGCAGCGGTTGAAAGTGAATACATCGTCGGAATAGATGTATCAGCAGAAAGATCTGATGTGCGTACACTTATTCCGTTTCTTAACAAGCTCAACAGAAATTACGGAAGAAACTTCGATAACCTCATTGCCGATGCAGGCTACGAGAGCGAAGAAAACTACGATCACCTTAAACGCAACCATATTACTTCCTATATCAAGCCATCCAATTACGAGTACTCCAAGACAAAGAAGTTCCAGAGCGAAATGGAATTCAGACTAGCGATGGATTACGACAAGGAAAAGGATGAATATACCTGTAAAGGCGGAAGAAAACTTCGTTTTTCCGGAAACAAACACAAGAAAGGCTTCACGGGATATGAGAGCACGATCAAGATCTACCGATGCGAATCCTGTGAAGGGTGTCCTTACTACGGTAAATGTTACAAAGGTCAATACACAAAGAGTATTCAGGTAAGTGAAGTATTCGATGCATTCAGACAGGAAAGCAGAGACAATATCACTTCAGAAAAAGGAATCCAACTAAGAGTCAACAGATCCATTCAAGCCGAGGGTGTTTTTGGAATAACTAAACAGGATTATGGATTCAAGAGATTCCTTATGAGAGGCAAAGAGAATGTTGCTACGGAATACACATTGTTAGCAATAGCATTTAACCTCAACAAGCTTCACAATCGAATACAAAGCGGGCGAATCGGGCAAACTCTGTTTCCACTTCCGGAATCAGCTTAGAAGAAAAAAACAGCTCAGAAGTCGTCCTGGGTCAGCTTTAGCATGCTCTGAAATGGAGTTATCTACAAAAATGCTTGTTAAACATCCGTTTCGGACGATTTTGGCTGCTTATTTCGTAGAGTTTTGAACAAAAGAAAAGGGTTGCCTCTCCGTGAACTAGTCACTTTTGAGACAACCTCTTTTTCGTGGGATAAAAAACGGGGCCATCACAAAATGATGACCCCGCCGGTTAATATTTAATTTCCTTATCAGCCGAAGAGCGTGAGGAGGATACCTGCTGCAACTGCAGAACCGATAACGCCTGCGACGTTAGGGCCCATTGCGTGCATGAGCAGGAAGTTGGAAGGATTCTCCTTCTGACCTACCTTGGATGCAACACGTGCTGCCATAGGAACTGCGGAAACGCCTGCAGCACCGATGAGCGGGTTGATCTTACCCTTTGACAGGAAGTACATGATGTCGCCGATGAGAAGGCCGCCTATAGTTGCGAATGCGAATGCTGCAAGTCCGAGACCGATGATGAGGATAGTCTCGATCTTGAGGAAGTTCGAACCAACTGCAGTACCGCCGACTGCTACACCGAGCATGATTGTTACGATGTTGCAAAGAGCGTTCTGTGCCGTATCTGAGAGTCTGTCTGTAACGCCTGACTCCTTGAAGATGTTACCTAACATGAGGCAGCCGAGGAGAGGTGCAACGGAAGGGAGGATCAATACGCAAACAACTGTAACGATAACAGGGAAGCAGATCTTCTCTACCTTGGATACGGGTCTTGTCTGCTCCATCTTGACCTGACGCATCTTCTTGGTCGTCATAAGCTTCATAATAGGCGGCTGGATCATAGGGATCAGGGCCATATATGAGTAAGCTGCGATCGCGATAGCGCCGAGGAGCTCAGGAGCGAGCTTGGATGTGAGGTAGATAGCCGTCGGGCCGTCAGCACCACCGATGATACCGATAGAAGCGGCACCTGCAGGTGAGAAGCCGAGGAGGATAGCTACTACGAAAGCGAATGAGATACCGAACTGTGCGCCGGCACCCATGAAGAAGCTTGAAGGTCTTGAGATCAGGGGTCCGAAGTCTGTCATCGCACCTACTGCCATGAAGATGAGGCAGGGGAAGATGTCGAGCTTAACTCCGATGTAGAGGAAGTCGAAAAGACCGGGTTCGGGAAGTCCCTCAACCGTATGACCTAATGCTGCCCAATTGATGCCCTGCTCAAACCACTCGGGGTGGAAGATCCCGCCACCCGGCCAGGGGAGGTTTGTGAGGAGCATACCGAATGCGATAGGAAGGAGCAAGAGAGGCTCGTACTGCTTCTTGATCGCCATGTATAAGAGGACAAAGGAAAGAAGGATCATAAGACCATTCTTCCAGCCGTCCGCTGTAAGGAAGAACTGGGCTACGCCCGAGTTTCTCCATAAATCTATTAATACTTCAATCATGCTTGTGCCTCCGATCAAGAAATGGTCAGAAGGTGAGCGCCGGTATCAACAGATGAACCTTTGCTTGTGAGTACCTGAGCTACCGTACCTGCGCAAGGAGCGTAGATCTCGTTCTCCATCTTCATAGCCTCGAGGATGCAAACGAGGTCGCCTTCGTTGACCTTCTGGCCTACGGAAACCTTAACGTCTAAGATCGTACCGGGCATAGGTGCATCAACCGGTGTTGTGCCTGCTGCAACTGCTGCCGCAGGTGCTGCGGGAGCAGCGGGAGCTGCTGCAGGTGCTGCTGCGGGAGCTGCTGCTACGGGAGCAGGCGCTGCCTCTACTGCAGTAGTCCTGATAAGGTTAGCCTTACCCTTCTCTACTTCTACTTCGTAGACTTTGTCATTAATTGTTACTTTATAAATCATGATTAGTTACCTCTCCTGTTAGTTCTCGTCAACGAGCTTGATCGACTTGAATACGAGTTCCTGCAAAGGAATTCCCGTATTGTCTGATACGATCGCCATGATCATTGCTGCGGTCTTCTCGTCGCAACCCTTGAGCTTAAGAGCGCCGGAAGAGAATTCCTCGCCGGGATCCTCTTCTGCGGCCTTAGCTGCAGGCGCTGCTGATTCAGCGGGCTTTTCTTCCTTCTTGGGCGCACTTGCAACTGATGCAAGGACCTTACCTGACAGTGAGATCAGGATGTACATGAGGAAGAGCACGGCGAATACTACGAGAATGACTGTAAGAGCATTCATGAACATCTCGCCGGTACCCATCTGGGGCTTTAAGAAGTCGAATGTCTTGCTGCCTTCTTCGGAGGCTAAACGGATAATGTTATCCATCATCAATCCTCCTTCTTCTCGATCGTGTAGTTAACTGTATTGGATTCCTTCTCCTCACGTGCTTCGAAGAACTTCTCTGCAACCTGAGGGAAAGCGATGTAGGAGAGAACGTCCTCATCGGATCTTGCCTTATCGCCGAGCTCAGCCTTTGTCTTCTCGAAAACAGGCTCGAGGGAATCAGCATATCTGCCCTTAACGAGCTCGTCTTCCTTCCAGCATCTGTCAACGAGTTCCTGGTTTACTTCACCGGGTGCTCTGCCGTACTCGCCGCGGAGGTAAGACTTGATCTCCTTGGAGATGTTCTTGTATCTCTCACCGAGGAGAACGTTCTGAACTGCCTGGTTACCAACCATCTGGGACAGAGGTGTAACGAGCGGGGGATAACCCATGTCCTTACGAACATTAGGGATCTCTGCGAGTGCTTCGTCGAACTTGTCCAAAGCCTTCATGTCCTTCAAGTTAGCGATCATGTTGGAGAGCATTCCGCCCGGAACCTGATACTTGAGGATGTCAGCCTTGATACCCATAACCTCAGGGTTGAGTCTGCCTTCGTCTAAGAATCTCTTACGAACGGGCTTGAAGTAGTCAGCGATCTCCTTGAGCTTGTCTCTGTCGAGGCCTGTCTCGTAGCCGAACTGGCCGAGGGAGTAATCCATGGACTCTGTAGCGGGCTGTGATGTACCGCCTGCCATTGTAGAGATGGCGCAATCGATACCGTCAACGCCTGCCTCGACTGCCTTCATGAGTGTGATGGGGCCTAAGCCTGTTGTGTGGTGTGTATGGAAGAAGATGGGAACCTTAACTTCAGACTTGAGAGCCTTAACGAGGTCATATGCCTCCTTAGGTCCGCAGATGCCTGCCATGTCCTTGATAGCGATGGAATCAACGCCCATCTTCTCAAGTTCCTTACCCATCTCGATATACTTCTCAACAGTATGTACGGGTGATGTTGTGTAGCAGATGCAGCCCTGTGCATGCTTGCCGCACTTCTTAACTTCGTCGATGCAGACTTCGATGTTCCTGAAGTCGTTCAAAGCATCGAAGATCCTGAAGATGTCCATACCGTTCTCTGCAGCCTTGCGGCAGAAGAGACGAACGACATCGTCGGGATAATGCTTATAACCTAAGATATTCTGACCGCGGATGAGCATCTGGAGAGGAGTCTTCTTGCAGACTGCCTTGATCTTGCGGAGTCTCTCCCAGGGATCCTCGTCCAGATATCTGAGACAGGAGTCAAAGGTTGCTCCGCCCCAGCACTCTAACGAGTAGTAACCTGCGTTATCAAGAGTCTCGAGGATGCCCTCGAAATCTGAGAACGGCATACGTGTTGCGATGAGGGACTGCTGTGCGTCACGCAACACTGTTTCGGTGATGTTAACTTTCATAAAGCCACGCTCCTTAATTAAATTAAATATAACCTTACAAAGTATAAAGGGTTTGCCCCCCGATGTGAATAGCAAAATGCACACAAATCATTGCAAAACATTCGTATTTACATCCGCAAACGACCGTAGTATACTTAATTGCTCGCAGAGGGAACTTTGTGGTTCTTTATGCGCGTAAAACTTAAGAAAGGAGATGTATTGATGCCAACGTTCAATCAATTAGTTAAGTCCGGCAGACAGTCCAAGACATACAAGTCTGCATCACCGGCTTTGCAGTTTAGCATGAACACCATCAAGAACAGGGAGACTAACACAAGATCCCCTCAGAAGCGTGGTGTTTGCACAGTAGTTAAGACAACGACACCTAAGAAGCCTAACTCAGCGCTTCGTAAGGTTGCCCGTGTACGTCTTACAAACGGCTACGAAGTAACTGCATACATTCCGGGTATCGGACACAACCTTCAGGAGCACTCTGTTGTACTTATCAGAGGCGGCCGTGTTAAGGACCTTCCTGGTGTACGTTATCACATCGTAAGAGGTACCCTTGATACAGCAGGCGTTGCAGATCGTGCACAGGGTAGATCCAAGTACGGCGCAAAGAAGCCTAAGGCAGCGAAGGTAAAGAAGTAATTCGCACCCCGTTGCGAACAAGGACAAAAGGGTCAGTACATTGTTCATATAAAGGACTTTGCTTTTACTGACGCACAACACGTCCGACAACAAAACTGAAACGTGAGTACCTATGGTTTCAAGTTTAAATTTGAATATCATGTAAGGAGGGAAGTACAGTGCCAAGAAAAGGCAATACCCTAAAGAGAACCGTTCTTCCGGATCCTGTCTACAATGATGTTAAGGTTTCAAAGCTTATCAACAACATCATGTTAGACGGCAAGAAGGGCGTAGCTCAGAAAATCACTTATGGTGCCTTCGATATCATCAAGGAGCGCACCAACGAAGAGCCCATCGAAGTATTCTACAAGGCTCTTGAGAATGTTATGCCTCTGCTCGAATGCAAGGCTCGCCGTGTAGGTGGTGCAAACTACCAGATCCCTATGGATGTTAAGCCTGAGAGAAGACTTACATTAGGCCTCAGATGGATCGTTCAGTTCTCCAGACAGAGATCAGAGCGCACCATGTGTGAGCGTCTTGCTGCAGAGCTTATCGATGCATCCAACGAGACAGGCGGAGCATTCAAGAAGAAGGAAGAGATGCACAGAATGGCTGATGCAAATAAGGCATTCGCGCACTACAATCGTTAACCGGCAGGAAAGGAGCACAATACTTAAATGGCTACTAGACAGTATCCTCTTGAGAAAACAAGAAACATCGGTATCATGGCTCATATCGATGCCGGCAAGACAACAACAACAGAGAGAATCCTCTACTACTCCGGTATTAACCGTAAGTTAGGTGAGGTTCACGACGGTGCAGCTACCATGGACTGGATGGTTCAGGAGCAGGAGCGTGGTATCACGATCACATCTGCTGCTACAACAGCTCCCTGGAAGGGTCACCGTATCAACATCATCGACACTCCCGGCCACGTTGACTTCACAGTAGAAGTTGAGCGTTCCCTTCGTGTCCTCGATGGTGCAGTAACGGTAATGTCCGCAAGAGGCGGCGTTGAGCCCCAGACTGAGACAGTTTGGAGACAGGCTGAGCACTACGGTGTTCCGAGAATGGTATTCGTCAACAAGATGGATATCTTAGGCGCAAACTTCAACCATGTTTGCGACATGATCAGAGACCGTCTCAAGAACAACCCCGTTGCTATTCAGTATCCTATCGGTAAGGAAGATACATTCTCCGGAATCATCGACCTTATGACACTCCGTGCAGAGGTTTATACTTCTGACGACGGTAAGGAATTTGAAGACAGAGATGTACCTGCAGAGCTCCTTGACGATGTTAAGGCAGCAAGAGACGCAATGGTAGAGGCTATCTGCGAGACAGATGACGAGCTCACCATGAAGTATCTCGAAGGCGAAGAGATCTCTGTTGAAGAACTCAAGGCAACACTTCGTAAAGCAACATGTGAGTGTAAGCTCATCCCTGTAACTTGCGGTACATCATTAAGAAACAAGGGCGTCCAGATGCTTCTCGACGCAATCGTTGATTACATGCCTTCACCGCTTGACGTTCCTGCTATCAAGGGCGTTAACCCCGATACAGACGAAGAGGAAGACAGACCTTCATCTGATGAAGAGCCTTTCTCAGCACTCGCATTCAAGATCGCTACAGACCCGTTCGTTGGTAAGCTCTGCTTCTTCAGAGTTTACTCCGGCGTATTGCTCTCCGGTTCTTATGTTCTTAACTCATCTAAGAACAAGAAGGAGCGTATCGGACGTATCGTTCAGATGCACGCTAACGAGCGTAAGGAGATCACTGAAGTATTCTCCGGTGATATCGCTGCAGCAATCGGTCTTAAGGACACAACAACAGGTAACACACTCTGCGACGAAGATCATCCGATCATCCTCGAGTCCATGGAGTTCCCGGAGCCTGTTATCGAAGTTGCTATCGAACCTAAGTCCAAGGCTTCACAGGAGAAGATGCTCGTTGCACTTCAGAAGCTCGCAGAAGAAGATCCTACGTTC
>JAIKWA010000061.1 GCA_024685135.1 Saccharofermentans sp. | reverse complement strand
GATCAGGGCGTACTCAAGGGTGCGCGCATGATGGAAGCATACGAGCTCGATGCTCTCGTTGTAATAGGCGGTGACGGTTCCTATAAGGGCGCAAGAGCTCTTGCAAGGATCGGTATGCCTGTTATCGGTATGCCGGGCACGATCGATAACGATATCGCTTCCACCGAATATACCATCGGCTACGACACTTCAATGAACACTGCAATGCAGTGCATCGATAAGTTAAGAGATACCGCTTCTTCTCACGAGAGATGCAGCGTTATCGAGGTAATGGGAAGACATGCAGGCTGGATCGCACTCAACGTAGGTGTCGCAACAGGCGCTGAGAGCATCCTTATCCCTGAGGTTCCTTATGACTTCAACAGGGATGTCTTAAGAGTTATCTTAGACGGCCGCAACAAGGGCAAGAAGCATTACATCGTAATCGTTGCAGAGGGCGTAGGTCACGCAGAAGATATCGCTAAGCAGATCGAGGAAGCTACAGGCATCGAATCCAGACCTACCATCCTGGGACATCTCCAGAGAGGCGGTTCACCTACATTAAGAGACAGGACTACTGCATCTCTCATGGGTATCCGTGCCATCGATTGTCTCATGGAGAAGAGATATAACAGACTTATCGTTGAGAAGGACGGTAAGATCGGCGATGTCGATATCGAAGAAGGTCTTAACATGACTAAGACTATTACTCAGGAGTTTATCGATAACGCCAAGAGACTCAGATAATATGTACGAATACCTTACGTTTGACGAGAGCCTCGAGAAACGCAAGATACACGGCAGAGTTCTTGAGACTCTGGAATTTGTAAAGATCAGGGACAAGATAAGTTCTCACGCAAGGACCTCTTACGGTAAGAGGCTCGTATCTGAGATACTGCCTTGCACTGACACTGAATATGTCACTGCCAATCTCGAGTGGACAAGGGAAGCCATAGATCACATAAGGAGGTTCGGCGCTCTTCCTTTGGGAGGGATGAGATATCTTGATGAGCACCTTTCTTATGCTGATGCGGGCGGAACATTAACATGCTCTGCGCTTCTCGATGTCGCTTCATCTCTTAAGACAGCAACAGAACTGAAGAAGGCAGCTTCAATTGCAAGATCTGCAGGAGCCCCCTTTGTTGACGGGGAAGAACCTCTCATTATGCAGGGTATAGATGCTCTTAATGAGATCCCCGAGCTCTTATCTTCCATAGATGAATGCATCTTAGGTGACAGCGAAGTATCTGACCGCGCGAGCAAGGAATTAGCTTCGATAAGGCGCGAGAAGAAGTCTACCGCGTCAGGTATCCGCACGATATTAGACAGAGTGATATCCGGCAATGAGGATATGCTCCAGGATGCGATAATCACCATAAGGGAAGGCAGATACTGTATCCCCGTCAAAGCTGACTTTAAGGGCAGGATCCCGGGCATCGTACACAGCTCGTCTTCTACGGGACAGACGATATTCTTAGAGCCCATGTCAGTTGTTGAAGCAAACAACAAGATAGCCGAGCTCGAAGCTCAGGAAGCTTTTGAGATACAGAGGATCTTATCAGCACTTACTTATAACTGCACAAGGAACGAGAAGCTCCTTAAGGAGAACATAGAGATAGTCTCGGCATTAGATCTCGCAATGGCAAAGGGTGAGTATGCCGTAGAGACGGATTCTTACTGCGCTAAGACTAATCCTGACGGCAGGGTAGTGCTTAAGAAGGCAAGGCATCCTCTCATCCCGGGAGATTCAGTCGTTCCGATAGATATCGAGGTCGGAAGCGAGTACAGTACGCTTATCGTCACGGGACCTAATACCGGAGGTAAGACCGTATCTCTTAAGACATGCGGACTTCTTACCCTCATGACGATGGCAGGGCTTGCCATACCCGCTGACTCAGGAAGCGAAGTATGCATCTTCGACAGAGTCCTTGCAGATATCGGTGACGAGCAGAGCATCGAGCAGAGCCTGTCTACATTCTCTGCACACATCTCGAATATCGTCTTTATCCTGAGGAACATCAAGGGTAAGTCTCTTGTGCTCTTAGACGAGCTCGGCTCAGGCACTGACCCTACGGAGGGTGCGGCTCTTGCCATAGCGATAATCGATGCTCTGAGGAGCAAAGGCTGCATCACGATGGCTACAACTCACTATAGAGAGCTTAAGAGCTATGCCATAGATACAGAAGGCGTAATGAATGCTTCCTGTGAGTTTGATACCGAGACGCTCGCTCCCACATACAGGTTGATAATCGGAAGACCCGGTTCATCCAATGCTTTCGTTATATCCAAAAAGCTCGGTCTGTCTTCTGCGATCCTTGAGAGTGCAAGGAGCAAGCTCACCTCAGAAGAGATATCTTACGAGCAGCTCATAGCAAAGGCCGAAGAAGATTCCAAGCTTGCAGAGCAGTCGAGGCAGGAAGCCGAGAAGTTAAAGCTTGAGCTCGAGCAGGCCAAAAAAGCCCTTGAAGAAGAGCGCAATAAGCTCAAGACGAGCAAGACCAAGATCCTTAACGAATCAAGAGCAAAGCAAAGAGAGCTCTTAGAGGAGAGGGAAGAAGAGGTCGAGCAGATGCTCAAGGACTTCAAGAAGAAGTCCAAGAACTTAAGCCGCCAGGAGACTATAGACGAGCTCAATAAGATCAGGAGAAGATTAAGAGCCGGAGCAGATGATCTGGGTTCTGATGAAGACGACGAGATAGCTCAAAGAGTAGCCTTGTCAGGCGAGAAGGTAAGAGAGGTGGTCTTGGGTGAGACTTACTATGTTCCTGCCTTCGATGTAACGGGAACTGCAACCTCGCTTCCCAATAAGAGCGGATCTTTGCAGATCACTGCAGGCTCAATGAAGTTCAATTGCAAAGTTGATCAGCTCAGGATGCCCACGGCTGAGCAGTTAGGCGCAAAGCAACAAAAGCAAAAGGGAAGGACAACCCCTTCTTCATCTGCTGCCAAGTCCCACGCCAGGTTCGATGCCGTATCCCACTTAAGCTCCGAGCTTATGCTCATCGGAATGAATACGGCAGAAGCAGAATCTGCTCTTATGAGATATCTCGAGGACTGCAAGCTAAGCGGCATCAAGAATGCGAGGATCGTTCACGGTAAGGGTACCGGAGCGCTTCGCAGTTGCGTAAGAGAGAGGCTTTCTAACTGCGACTATGTCGAATCCTTCAGGGACGGCATTCAAGGTGAAGGCGACAGCGGTGTTACCATCGTAACTTTCTGCTGATATGGATAGCTCTTCAAGAAAGATCAGTTTACTATATATCCTTCTCGGTATAGCACCGTTCCCAGTTGGCATTGCGTTTATATATATTGCTCAGCTTGTGATCTTTGTGGCAGGCTTTGTGGATGCATCGATAGAAGGGATCACTGACAGTATCTTTGTCCTGGATCACGCCATAACATTTCTTAATGATAACGTTATCTATGCCCTTTGTCTCTATGCAGTTATATGCGTAGTCTTATTCATAGTCTTAGACCGGAAGATCTTTACGGGTGATAAACCTGTAAGCAGGCTCGGCATCAGAGACATATCAGGGATTCTTATAATTGCAGTGGCATCAAACATTGCGTGCCTGGGTATACTTTATCTGTTTGAAGTTTTAACGCCTTCTCTTTATCAGGACTATATATCCTTTCTTGACGATGGAGCACTTGGAGATATTGGTGTAGCGACCATCGTTTACGGGGTATTACTTGCTCCCGTCGTTGAAGAACTCGCATTCAGGGGGATATCTTATAAGGCCTTTCGCAAGAGCGGGCTTTCTTTGCCTCTTGTGATCCTCCTGCAGGCATTCTTATTCGGACTCTTCCATTTGAATGTCGTTCAGAGTACCTACACCTTCTTCATGGGCATAGTCTTCGGCCTTGTAAGATATAAGACGGGCAATTTGACCGCTTCTGTGATAGCCCATATTGCATTTAACTTATGGGGTGTCTTCGGGCAAGCAATATTATCTTTGATGGATGAGAGACTGTTAGCTGTCCTGATAGTCTTAAGCGTATTTGTGGCAGCTGCTTCATACAGGTTCATTTTGAAGGACAACAGAGAGCGGAAAGCGGATATATAGGCATTTGTTTGTAAGTCAAAGGATTTTATAGTAAAATAATTTGGTTATCAAACAACACGGGAGAATGCGGTGGACAGTCAAGAACAAATAATGTCTGACAGCCTCGTAAGGATTTTCGAGAATGTCGTACTTACAGAAGAGAAATCACTCCAGGCGGGGTATTTCTCGGATCTGTCTATTGCCGAGATGCACACTCTTACGGCAATAGGTCCTTATCAGTCCAGGACGATGACAAAGACCGCTGAAGATCTCGGTATTACAACGGGAACACTTACCGTCGCCATAGACAGGCTCGTCAAGAAGGGCTATGTAATAAGGCAGCGTGATACCAAGGACAAGAGAGTCGTAAGGATATCTCTTACACGTAACGGCAAGCTTGCCTGCAGGATGAACTCCAAGTTCCACAGAGTGCTTGCCAAGAGGATCCTGGAAGGTTACAGCGAGGAGGACAGGGAACACCTGTTAAAGCTCGTAGGCGAGATCGACACCTATGTTGAGCAGCAGCTGCGCAAATACGACAATACAAGCAATATAAGGAAGACAGCCACAGAAGTGGCAAGAACAAGTAAGAAGGAGACCCCAAGCAATGGATGACGCAGACAGCCGAAGTACCTTGACAGATGAGGACAAACGCAGAGAGAAAGTGTTCGACGATGTGATCAAGCTCATATCCGAGAGCATGGAGATCTCCCCCACGGAGATAACCTCTGACCTCAACCTGAATACCGACTTGCCTTTTGACTCGTTGCAACTTTATGAGATGGTCATAACATTGGAAGAAGCTTATGACATAAGGATATCCGATGAGGATCTCGATAATGTTAGGAGTATCGACGATATAGTCGATCTTATCGTAAGACTTACATGAGAAAAGTATTCATTATCAACGCACGTTCAAATTTGAAATCTCTTGCTCTGTTTAACAAGGGATTGGGTGCGTTTGATAAGTCTCACTTGGAAGATTGTGAATTCAAATACACCGCTCACGCAGGACACGCTTCAGAGATAGCTCTTGATGCCGTTAAGACTGCCGGGTTTGACGGCGGTATCTGCGATACCTTGGTAGTTGCCTGCGGAGGCGACGGCACCGTACATGAGGTTGCCAATGTCCTTGCCGAGACGGGCGTGCCTATGGCTGTTATCCCGATGGGTACCGGTAACGATTTTGCCCGCAGCATAATGGACGAGCAGCACAGACAGAGCAGTGAATACTGTGTAAGCGAGATCCTGACGGGCGATATCGAGATCAGGGGCACGGATCTTATCAAGGTCGAATCCTTTGACGGGGAAGGCAAGCTCATAGAAGATTCTTCTGCCTGGTGCAATAACGTGGCATCTATAGGACTTGATACTGACGTACAGTTTGCTGCCAAGAATAAGGTGCTTAAACATCCTGAATCAAACTTTGTCCGTAAGACTGCATATATAACCTCGGCTTTAGGTGCCTTATTCGGCAACAGAGCATCGGATTTTGCTTACAGGGCGATAAGAGGCGACGGGAAGGACTTCGATTCCGAGAAAAAGCGTTATACGCTCATAAGCATCTGCAACGGCGGTTTCTATGGCAACGGCTTTAATCCCGCTCCCGATGCAAATGTATCAGACGGCCTTATCAATGTCTGTGCCGTAGACGACGTATCCTTGCTCAAGGCGATCGATCTCATAATCAAATACAAGGACGGCAAGCATTACGGTAATAAGAACTTCGATATATTCACCACAACGGCCGTTACCGTCACTGCAACAGGCGGTAAGGATCTTAGGGGTAACTACGACGGTGAGGATTTCACCGGCAGAAAGTGCGAATTCACTGTTGTTAAAGATGCTCTTAAGCTGGCATTTTACAAATAGAACCTTGTGATATAATTACTCATAAATACAAGTAATAAAAGGAAGCAATTAAATTGGAACCGTCTATCAAGGATGTTCTTGCAAGTTATTCGTTATACGGCGTATCAGACAGTGTTATCGATCTGGCTTTAAGAGCTGAAGAGGAGTTAGCTCCTGTATATGCCGGTATAGACGACATCGTTACATTTAACCAGCTCAAGGTATTAGATGCTTTCAGATCGGAGAGGTTCTCCGATGTTCATATGGGTCAGACGACCGGTTACGGCTACGACGATATAGGCAGAGAGAAGATCGAGCAGATCTATGCAAAGATCTTTAAGGCCGAGTCCGCATATGTAAGAGTTCAGATAAGCTCAGGAACGCAGGCAATATCTGCGATGCTCTACGGCTGCTTAAGACCCGGAGATGAGATGCTCTCCGTTACGGGCAAGCCTTACGATACTCTGGCAAAGACCATAGGTATCGATTCACCCAACCACTTATCGCTCACATCCTACGGGATAAAGTATAAGCAGGTCGAGCTTAAGGATAGCGGCGATCCTGATCTTGAAGCTATCAAGGCTAATATCACGGACAAGACAAGGATGGTATTCATCCAGAAGTCCAGAGGCTATACAGGCAGAAGAGCACTCCTGTCTTCCGATATCGAGAAGATAGCTAAGCTCGCTCATTCCGTTCGCAGCGACATCATTGTTGCCGTAGATAACTGCTATGGCGAATTTACGGAGAAGAAGGAGCCTGTCGAATGCGGCGCCGACATCATAGCAGGATCTCTTATCAAGAATCCGGGCGGCGGTATCGCAAAGACGGGCGGATATATCGCAGGCAGGGCAGATCTCGTTGAGGATTCCGCAAGGCATCTTACAACGCCGGGATTAGGTTCGGAGGTCGGTCCCACATTAGGCTTCAACAGTATGATCGCAAGAGGACTTTTTACCGCACCTCAGTGTGTCGGCGAATGCCTCAAGGGCGCAGTCTTCGCAGCTAAGCTTTTCGAGATAGCAGGCGTTGAGACAAGTCCGGCATCAGGCGATATCAGAGGAGATATAGTTCAGACTCTCATCTTCAACGATCCGGAGAAGATGGTGTCATTTACCGGCAAGATGCAGTCTTGTGCTCCGGTCGATTCATTTGTAACACCTGAGCCCTGGGATATGCCGGGCTACAAGGATAAGGTCATAATGGCAGCAGGTGCGTTCGTGCAGGGCGCTACTACCGAGCTGTCTTGCGACGGCCCCATGAAGGAGCCGTATATCGCATATATGCAGGGCGGACTTGCCAAGGAACAGGTCAAGCTTGCCTGCATGCTTGCTCTAAGCTAAGGTGGGGAATATGTCGGATAACACACAGTGGTACAACCAGAATGACAACAACAGGAAGAAGAAAGCCAAGAAGCCTCAGCAGGCTCCTGCGGCTAAAGGTAAGAAGGCACCTTCTCCTGCGGGTAAGAAAATGCCTGCTGCCAAGCCGGCACCTGCTCAGTCAGCCAAGAAGGCACCCGCCGGCAAGAAGGTTAAGCCTGCTGCCAAGAAGAGCGCTAACTATCAGCCTGTTGTAACCGAGCAGCAGAAGATAATGGCAAGGGAGCAAAAGAAGGCTGAAGAAGCAAAGAAGCTTGCCAGGGAGAACGAGCGCAAGGTATTGGCTGAACAGGCCAAGATGGAGAAGAAGAAGAGATCTGCCAAGGGCAACGCACGTAAGAGTGCCGAGAGCAGAGCCATCCGTAACGGTATCTTAGGTGCTGTTGCAGTGATCGCAGGCTTGTTCGTCCTGGTGTTCGTTGTTCACCATCTGTTCGACCATTTTGCAGAGAAGCCAAAGTTCTCATTCGTTACCGTAGGTGCGGTTGAGCATACTATCGGCGCAAGGGCACTTATCGTAAGAGATGAGATCGTAATAAACTCCGAGAACGGCGGCTCACTCGTTACAAGGATCACTGAGGGTTCACGTGTTGCAAAGGCTCAGGAGCTCGCTATGGTAGTTCCCGATGACATGCAGTCCGTCGTATCCGATCTGAGAAATGTCCAGTCACAGATATCAGACGTTCAGCAGGAGCTCATCAGTTCAGGCGGTGTAACCGAAGCTGATGTCATCTACAATAACTTCAACAAGAACCTGTCTTCTGTAGTAGATTCGATCAGGTTCGATTCCATGACGGGCAATCTGTCCGATCTGTCTTCTTATTCATCTTCGATCAATGTTATCTTGGACGAGAGAGAAGACGAGCTCTCCAATATCGACTTTGACGATGAGAGATTATCAGTCCTCCGTGACGATGAGAAGGTATACGAGTCACAGCTCGAGCGTGATGCGAGCAGAGTCTTTGCAGACCGTCCGGGTATCGCTTCCTTCAGACTTGACGGTCAGGAAGAGATCTTGAATTACGATAATTTCCTCGGAATGAACATAAACGACGTCAAGAATGCTATCTCATCTTCCGTAGGTGCTATCCCTTCTGACCTCGAAGTAGAGGCAGGAACTCCCGTTGTAAGGATCGCTCAGAACGAGAGCCAGTATATAAGCGTATATCTCTCGTCGGGTGATGCTGCGATCACGGATTTTGCCGTCGGTACACATCACGATATCAACGTAAGATCCGAGGGTATCTCCATAGATAACTGTGAGGTCGTCAGATTTGAAAGTGACGGATCGGGAATGCTCATTACCTTCGAGACTTCAAGATGCGTAGAAGACCTCTTAGATTTGAGGACAGTTGATATCGAGATCGTTATCTCCGAGACAAGCGGTATGAGAGTATCTTCTTCAAGCGTAGTCGATTCGAATTTCGTTAAGACAGATACGCCTGCATTCTCCGTATTCTTCCCGGCTGATTCAGGTATCTCCGCATCTGCTTTTGCAGAAGGTGCTATCTTCAATATAAATGTCGTTCCTGAGCCCGTATATGACGAGGCAGGCGTTCCCAAGGAACTTGAGACTACAACAGTAGGTGCTGCTACTGTCGTGTGCTGTGAGGCCTACGAGGACGGTACGATGCTCGTGGCATTCCAGACAATGAACGACTACTCTAATATGCTCAAGCTCTCAAGACTCTATCCTGAAGGCTATAATGCAACATTTATCGATACCGCAACGGGACTCGGTAATTCCTGCTCAAAGATCATGTGCACTCACTTTGACGGCATCGGAACTCTCTATGTGAATAACCAGGGCTTCGTTGACGCAGAGCGTATCATTATCCTTGACCACGACAGAGAATTCGTTATCGTAAGCCCTATAGGCAGATCCACTGTTCCGGATCTCGATACGGTTATCATTACTAACCCTGAGACTGTACGTCCGGGAGATAAGGTGGATTGATATGCCGGATTACGACGAGGAATTGCTGTCGCGCATCAAGACAAATATCGCAATGTGCAGGGAATCCATAGCTGACTGCTGCGCTCAGGCGGGCAGGGATGCTTCTGAAGTTACCCTCATAGGAGTATCTAAAGTATTCCCGGTAGAGTACGCTCTCGCAGCAGCTGCATCCGGTCTTGAAGATCTCGGTGAGAACAGGGTGCAGGAGATGGTTCCCAAGATAGAGCGCTTCAGCTCTCTTGATGTAAAGTGCAACTGGCACCTCATAGGAACCTTGCAGAAGAACAAGGTCAAATACATCATTGGCAAGACGGCTCTTATCCATTCCGTCAATACATTGGAACTTGCAGAAGAGATATCCAAGCGTTCAGTCAATAACAATGTTACAACTGACATACTTATCCAGGCCAATGTGTCAGGCGAGGAGAGCAAGCACGGCTTTGCTCCTCACGAGCTTAAGCCTGCATTAGATAAGATCAGCGATCTTCCCAATGTAACAGTAAGGGGCCTTATGACAATGGCTCCCATTCAGACATATGAAGGAGAAGCAAGAGAAGTCTTTGCAAAGACCAGAAGGATATTTGAAGACCTTGCTTCTTATTGCAAAGACAAGGAGTCCTGGGACATCCTTTCCATGGGTATGAGCCAGGATTACAGATCGGCTATCCTTGAGGGTTCTACCCATGTAAGGATAGGCACAGCCATATTCGGAGACAGGTCTAAATATCTCGGCGTGTAACATTGATACACGTAAATATGTAGTTTTTTGTTACATTTTGTCATAAAAACCCGTATAAAGTTACTGTCTTGTGTCACTTTGTCCAAATTTATTGCGCTAAAACCTTGTTGAGTTATCATCTGCTTATGTTAAACAAATGTCCTTGGTCGGGCGAAATTTAAGGAGGAAATTTAAGATGGCAAATTTTAGTTTTAAGGGTTTTCTGAACAGCTTGGTAGAGCAGCCTGTTGAAGAAGAGACAGCATACTACGAAGATGAGGGTGAAGGCTACTACGAAGAGAACGATACTTACTATGATGAGTATCAGCCTGAGGAAACCTTCGTTCAGGAAGCAGCTCCTGCAGTTACAACTCCTGTAGCAACTGTTAAGAACCCTACTGTAATTATGCTTACACCTTATGATATAAGAACAAGCCAGGTTGTTTGCGATCACATCCGTGAAGGCCACATCGTAATCTGCAACCTCACAAATACAGAGAAGAATCAGCGTGTTGTTGACTACATCTCCGGTGGCGTTTATGCACTCGGCGGCAGAGTAGAGCCTACACCTGTTAAGACAACATTCGTTTGCACACCTAAGTCTGTTGATCTTGTTGTTGAGTCTGCTGACGAGACAGCTGTTGGAACAAAGGTTTCCGCACTCTGATATATAAATAGTAATGACCTTTAAGTGAGCTGCCAAACGGCAGCTCATTTAATTTGCCTGTAAATATACAGATAATGTATAATACCCTCATTGGAGGGCGTACAATGACTGCTGAAGAAAGAGATTATTTATTTGACGTCGGTGTTTCCCTTGGAAATGTCTTATATCGCCAATGTGAGCTTCTTCTCGAGATGATCGATGAGATGGACAGAAGAGATGAGTTCGTTATCAAGATCGCTTCTCTTGAGAATGAAGGAGATCTTATCTTCCATGAGTTCGGCTTCAAGTTCTCCGAGATCGAGATTACGCCTTCCGATAGGAGAGCTAATATCTATCGTATGGAATCCCATTTGGAAGAGTCCATAGATATGATCAACGAGCTTGCCAAGTGTCTTGTAAGATATAATGTCACTGAGGCTACGGAAGGCTATAAGGCCTCCGTAAACTGCATATACGGCGCCGTCAATTCCTTTATGCATCTTATCAATGCCTTCCGCCTTTACCAGTCAGGAGCCAAGGGTAACTTCATCAAGACGGTAAACGCCTTCGATTCCTACGGTGTAAACTTTGAGAAGATGTATGAACTGTTCATAAGACAGCTCTTTACTGAGGAGACAGATCCCATTGATGTTATCCGCTGGAAGGCTATTTATGACACGGTCAGGGAAGTCTTCGAGGCGTTTGAGACCTGTGCTGACGACTGTTATCACTTCATATATTTTAATTCCTGACGCTTTGCACCAAAATTTCTAAATTTTGTTTATGTTTTGTTAATCTATTATGTAACTTCCTATGATAATATTATTAATTATAGGAGGATAAAACTATGTCTAAGCGGCTTAATATCGGATTGTTGATCGATGATATTGATAATTACTTTTCCAATCAGGCCTGCAAGGGAGCCGAGCTTGCTGCAAAAGCTCTTGATGCAAACCTCTTTATATTCCCGGGACATTACATAGGTAAGCCCGACAGCAAGTATGCTGATAAGGAATACGAATATCAGTACAATTCAATCTACAGCCTGCCTTCTTCAAGAAATGTAGACATCATCTATATCCTCCAGGGTACTATCTGCTCGAGAGCTTCCTTCGAAGAGCAGAAGGCTTTCCTCAAGTCTCTTCCAAAGGTTCCGATAGTTTGTCTCTTCTCAAATTTCGAAGGCTATAACTCGGTAACATTCGATAACAGCTCCGGACTCGGAAGAGCTATCTATCATCTTATAGACAAGCATAATGCGAAGAACATCGGTTATGTATCCGGTCCTATTACGAACCGTGATGCAAGCGAGAGACTCGAAGTATATAAGCAGTGCCTCGAATCCAGAGGTATCCCTGTTGAAGACTCCAAGATCGTTTACGGCGATTTCACTGAGAACAGCTCCGAAGAGGTATATAAGCTCCTCGATAACAACGCTCATCTCGATGCTATCGTATTTGCCAACGATTCAATGGCAATTGGCGGTTATACGGCTCTCTACGACAGAGGCATCCTTCCCGGTAAGGATATCCTCGTAACGGGCTTTGACGATGACAGCTTCTCTGTATCTTTGCATCCGCCGCTTACAACTGTAGAGGCAAGCTCTGCAGACCTTACATACAAGGCTGTCCTCAATGCCCAGAACTATATCAACCACGAGCAGTTAAGCGATATGTCCGTTGAGACACATCTCGTTCAGAGAAGCTCCTGCGGTTGTGACGGTTTAGATGTTGCCGATATGAGCAAATGGCTCCACTTCAATGATATTGAGACGGGCGACAACGAAGCCTTCATCGAGCATGTTAAGAGGTATCTGTTTGGTATATTCGTAGACGACGGTCCCATCACTGATATCAAGGCGAGGATCGGCCAGTTCTGCAAAGCCTATTCCGAATTCCTCACGACAGATGACAAGCAGAAGGCTGTTGAGATGATGGATAAGAGTTTTGCCCACATCCTTCAGACAGATCTTCTCGTATATACGACACCCGAGAAGTTCTTCAATATCCTGCAGACCATGCAGTATGAAGCTGAACAGTTGCTCAAGGACACCAAGGACGATGTCATTATGAACAACATGTTCTCAGACTTCTACAGACTCCTGTCATTCTCCGGCCTGTCCATCACGAGAGATATCAACAACAAGAGCGAGAGACTCTCAAGAATGGTAAACCAGCAGACAGGTGATATCTTCCTCATGTCCTCTGATAATGACATTCCGTTCGAGCACTTATTAGGAGGTCTTTATTCCGTAGGCTTCAAGAAGTCACTCCTCTATCTGTTCCAGGGTAATGTACATAACAACGGTGAGACGGCAAACTGGAGATGTCCTAATTCAATGCTCCTCAAGGCCATAAGCGATGACAGGGGAATAAGGACGATGAGCGACGAGCAGCAACTCCTGCGTACGGATCTCCTGTTCACCAACGAGTTTATCGAAGGTGACAGCAGAAGGACGATGGTTGTATGTCCCTTGTTCGTAGGTGCAGATCTTTACGGTCTCTTGGTAAACGAGCTCGATTGCAACAACTTATCCAATGTCTCCACGGTAGCATTCCAGCTCTCCGTTACGCTCAAGTCACTGATCATGATCGAAGAGCAGAACAAGGCTAAGCAGAACCTGCAGAACTCTCTCGAGCGCTTCATAAGAGATAATACAAAGCTCGATGAGATCGCAAAGCAGGATGAACTTACAGGCCTGTTCAACAGAAGAGGCTTCCTCTTCAACGCAGAGAAGGCATTAGGTGATCCTCTCAATATCGGCAAGACTGCGGTTATCTGCTATGCGGATATGGATAACCTCAAGATGGTCAACGATAAGTTCGGACACGACGAAGGTGATTTCTCACTTCGCACTATTGCAAAGGTATTAAGAGAATCCTTCAGAGGCGCAGACATCATAGGACGTATGGGCGGCGATGAGTTCGTCGTACTCGCGATCATAGGATCTGATTGTGATACATCCGATATCAAGACACGTATCGATAAGGTTACTGCAAGATATAACAAGCAGGCTAATAAACCTTATCCTATCGGAATGAGTACCGGACTTTATAAGTTCATCTGCAATCCTAAGATAGATATCTTCGAGATAATCGACAGGGCAGACGGATTGCTCTACGAGGAGAAGCTCGAGAAACGCCGTAAATACGGATCTTACAGGTAATTAC
>JAIKWA010000040.1 GCA_024685135.1 Saccharofermentans sp. | reverse complement strand
TCACTGATAAAATGATAACGAATTTCATTTTCTGTTTGAGGTCATATGGCATACAACACTAAACAATCTTGCGAGATCCTTAAGTTCATGAAGGATCAGAAGGGCGAACATCTTACAGCCCAGGATATCGTCGATCACTTCAGAAGCGAAGGCATCAACATCGGTACTGCAACTGTCTACAGAAGGCTCGACAGACTTACTACTGACGGGCTTGTAAACAAGTACATAATAGATGACAAGTCTCCGGCATGCTACGAGTATATCGGAACAGAGGATTGCTGCCACGGTAATTGTTACCACATGAAGTGTGAAGTATGCGGCAAGCTCCTTCATTTGAGTTGTGACGAGATCAACAAGTTCTTTACTCACATAAGCTCCGAGCATGGCTTTATCCTCGATCCCAAGAGAACTGTATTCTATGGCACCTGCGCCTCATGCGCAGAGAAGAAGGCCTGATTGATGGCACTTATCAGCTGTAATAACCTTACTATCGGATTTGAAGACCGCATCTTGTACCGCGATCTGTCTTTTGAGATCAATTCGGGAGATTATCTTTTTGTAATAGGTGAGAACGGTGCAGGTAAGACTACTCTCATGAAGACTCTTCTCGGTCTCAAGAAGCTCATAGCAGGTGAGATCAAGGTGGAGAGCGGACTTAAGCTTACCGATATCGGATATCTTCCTCAGCAGACCGTAGTTCAGAGGGATTTCCCGGCATCCGTTTATGAGATCGTCATATCGGGCTTTGCAGGTAATCTCGGATTCAAGCCATTCTATTCCAAAGCGCAGAAGAAGTCTGCTATTGAGAATATGGAGAAGCTCGGCATCGCAGACCTCAAGAATAAATGCTACAGGGAGTTATCAGGCGGCCAGCAGCAGAGAGTCCTTCTTGCGAGGACTTTGTGTGCCGCATCCAAGGTCTTGTTGCTCGACGAGCCCGTTGCAGGTCTCGATCCTTATGTGACCGAGGAATTCTATGAACTTATAAATAAGCTTAACAGGGAGGGGATCACGATAATCATGATCTCCCACGACATACCCGCTGCGAAGAAATATGCAACTCATATCCTGCATATTACCGATGAGCCTTCCTTCAATACCAAACAGCAGTATTTCAGCGAAGGTCACGGCGCAGACTTTGCGATATTAAAGGACAATGCAAACTGATATGCAAACACTTCTTGAATACTTATCTTATCCCTTTGTCAGGAATGCCCTTATCGTTGCAGTCCTAATTGCTTTCTGCTCATCTCTTCTGGGCGTCACTCTCGTGCTCAAGAGAATGTCTTATATCGGAGACGGCTTGTCTCACGTAGCCTTCGGCGCGCTTGCCATTGCATCCGTACTCAAGGTCACGAACAATATGCTTATCATCCTTCCCATTACTGTCGTCTGTGCCATTGTGCTCCTCAGCGCCGGCAAGAACCGCAAGATAAAAGGTGACGCAGCGATCGCCATGCTCTCTGTCGGAGCTCTGGCCTTCGGTTATCTGCTGCTAAACATATTCTCGGCTTCATCCAATCTTGCAGGCGATGTATGCAGCACCTTATTCGGCTCGCAGTCCATCCTGACTCTCAAGCAGAGTGATGTTAATATCTGCCTCGTGCTCTCTGTTGTCGTTGTGGTGATATTCGTCGTGTTCTATAACAGGATCTTTGCCGTTACCTTCGATGAGACTTTTGCAAAGGCATCAGGCGTTAAGGTCAATTTCTATAATATCCTCATCGCTGTTGTTATAGCTGTGATCATTGTGCTTGCAATGAACCTTGTAGGTTCTCTGCTTATATCAGCACTCGTTATCTTCCCGGCGATGGCGTCCATGCGCGTGTTCAAGAGCTTCAAGGCAGTTACCGTTGCATCCTGCATATTCTCTGTTTTCTGCGCTCTTGCGGGTATAATTATCGCAATACTTGCAGGCACGCCCGTAGGCTCTACGATCGTAGCCTGCGATGCCGTTTTATTCCTGATCTTCTGCGTGATCGGTGCGATAAGCCCTTCTAAGGCTTAAAGCATATTCGAAGGTTTATTCTCCTCGATCCTGCGGCGCTTCAAGACCTGATGTCTGAATATGATAAGCGCGATTATGAGGATCAGGATAAGTCCCGATATAACTGCAAAACTGATGAGTACGCCTCTTACCGTCGTAAGCTCGGTATTCTTCTCGGGCGTTATCTCTACGACGGCGGATTTCTGCTCTATCCTTACGCTTAGGCTCCCGACGATATATTGTTTATCCTGGTAGCATTTGCATAAGGGGATATTTATGGTCTGGCTGTCTGCAGAGGTGTCTATTACGACCTGCGACAAGTCAATGCTGTTGGAGCTTCCGAGCTGCGCTCTGACTGATGTCGTCGTAACATACTGAGACATCGATATGGTCTGGTCCTTGATATAAAGGGTAGTGTTGGCAAGAAGGCTCTCTAATTGTCCTCTGGTATCGTCTATCAGGGGGAGGAATTCTTCTTCTGATACCTGGACCGTTGTGTAATTAGAATATCCGTAATCGAAAAGATGGATAAGGTCAGCATATCTGATGGCCGAATCTGCGGCATTGAATACTACGCCTATGAGAGTCCTGCCGTCCTTCTTGGCAGCGGCGCAGAGCGTGTATCCCGCAGTATCGGTAAAGCCCGTCTTGCCTCCGATATAGTAGTCGTAGCCGTATTCTGTCGTGGATATAAATCTGTTGGCATTCGTAAGCTCTCTTGTATCAGAGTACTTATTTGTAGCAGCGATAGTATAGGAATATGTTCTTGCTATCTCGGTATAGTTTGTATTGGTAACTGCTTCGTTGAGGATAAGAGCCATATCGTAAGCCGTTGTTACATTATCCGGAGTGGAAAGCCCGTATGCTGATGAGAAGTGTGTGTTAAGACATCCGATGTCTGATGCCTTCTCATTCATGATGTTGCAGAAAGCCTGCTCGGTTCCGCCCATATACATACCGAGTGCGAGGGAAGCATCGTTGGCAGACTTGAGCACAGCTGCATATACGAGATCCTTTACCGTCATCTCTTCGCCTTCCTGAAGACCGAGCTTAACATAGTCTTCTGTGATAGAAGCAAAAGATTCAGCCATGGCGGGAGTGATGGTAACCACTTCGGTCATTTCAAGTCTTTCCAATGCGAGAAGGACGGTCATGACCTTGGTCATTGAGGCAGGTTCCTTCTGAACGTTATAATCAACACCTCTTAAGATCGAGCCTGAATCGGCATCCAGAAGGATATATGTGGAAGCGGATACTTCGGGTGCACCTTCTGCAGGCTCACTCAGCAGATCCGTGACCTGTTCGTTCTGAGAGATGAGATTATCTTCGGGATCGTCGAAATCTTCGTTGATCGCATATACATAAGCAGGCATTTGAGCCGTGATCAATACTATAGAAAGTAAAGCCGCAACAAGGGCTTTGAAAGTTCTTCTTGTCTTTAACATAGTAACTCCGTCCATTTAGTCCAATACATTGTAAAATAATATATTAAAAAATACAAAGTTTTATGTTTTTCTTGTATAATTAGCGGGTTAATGAAACGAGGATAGTAATGAGTATTGTAAAGATTGACAGTAACGATAATACCGAATTTAAGTCCGCTACTGAGGAGCTCGGCGTATATTTCTCTTCTCTGGCTGCAAAGAAGGGCAGGAAGATCACATATAACGTTCTGACCTACGGCTGCCAGCTCAATGAATCTGACAGCGAGAAGCTCGAGGGTATGCTCATGAGCTTCGGTCTTACACATACCGAAGAAGAGGGCGAGCTCGCCAAGGCTGACGTCATCTTAATGAACACATGCTCTGTAAGAGAGAATGCCGATAAGCATCTATTTGGCAACCTGGGCGTATTCAAAAGCTCGGTAAAGCAGGATAAGGACACTATAGTGATAATCTGCGGCTGCATGATGAAAGTCGAAGAGAATGTGGAGCGCATAAGGAGGTCTTATCCTTATGTCGATCTCGTTTTCGATCCCCAGCAGATCCACAGATTCCCTGTGCTCCTGAGGGATTCTCTTCGTAAGAGCAAGCAGCTCGTAAACATCGGAGCCATAGACTATATTGCTGAAGACGACTATTTCCCGATAGCAAGACAGAGAAAGTTCAGGGCATTGGTCCCCATCATGTACGGATGCAACAATTTCTGCACTTACTGCATCGTTCCTTATGCAAGAGGCAGGGAGCGTTCAAGGAATTTCGATAATATCGTTATAGAGCTTAAAGATCTTTATTCCCGGGGCTATAAGGAAGTAATGCTCCTCGGCCAGAATGTTAATTCCTATGGTCTTAATAACGAAGACGGCAAGACCTTTAAGGATGTGCTTGAGGCTGCTTCTGATATCGGCTTTAACCGCGTAAGGTTCATGTCCTCGCACCCTAAGGATCTGTCCGATGAAGTAATAGACCTTATGGCTACAAGGCCCAATATCGAAAAGCACTTACACCTTGCGATGCAGTCGGGCTCTAACAAAGTGCTTAAGCGCATGAACCGCCCTTATTCGATAGAGCAGTTCCTTGATATTGCTTCTAAGTTCAGATCCAAGGTAGAAGGCGGATCTCTTACGACAGACATTATCGTAGGTTTCCCGGGCGAGACCGAGGAGGATTTCTGCGAGACTTTGAAGGCTGTGGAGAAGGCCGCATTCGATGCTGCATTTACATTCCAGTATTCGATAAGACCCGGGACCAAAGCCGCAGCATACGAAGATCAGATCCCCAAGGATGTTGTTACCGAGAGGTTTGACAGGCTCCTTAAGATTCAGAACGATCTTGCCTTTAAGTCCAATGAAGATAAGGTCGGCAAGACCTTTGAAGTCCTCATCGAAGGCATGAGCAAAGCAGGTAAGGGAACATATACCGGAAGGACTTTGTCTAACCACCTGGTCAATTTTACTATCCCCGAAGATATCATGCCTCAGGACGAAGATCTTGAAGGCAGGCTCGGTATCGTAAGGATAGATCACGCCAGACCTTATTC
This sequence comes from Saccharofermentans sp., assembly GCA_024685135.1. Lineage (GTDB taxonomy): Bacteria > Bacillota > Clostridia > Saccharofermentanales > Saccharofermentanaceae > Saccharofermentans. Next base: position 8,054 of record JAIKWA010000040.1, on the reverse strand, counting down.
AATCGACGGCGTGTTAGAAAGGTTTAGTGATGTCTGAAGAATTTCCCATGAGCCTTAAGGATATTAACAGAGAAGACTTATCACCCATGATGCAGCAATATGCACAGCTCAAGGAGAGTATAGGTGATACCTTCCTGTTCTACAGATTAGGCGATTTCTATGAGATGTTTTTCGATGACGCGGTCAAGGGCTCTGCGATATTGGAGCTTGCCCTGACCAAGCGTGACTGCGGAAACGGAATGCGCGCCCCTATGTGCGGTGTTCCTTTCCACGCATATCAATCCTATGCAAATAAATTAGTATCTTCAGGTTACAAGGTTGCGATCTGTGAGCAGCTCGAAGATCCTGCTCTTACAAAGGGTCTCGTCAAGCGCGGCCTCGTAAAGATAATGACCCCGGGAACTCTTACCGACAAGAACAGCCTTGACGATAAGTCCAATAACTATCTCATGAGCATCATGTGTGTCGGAAGCCAGTTCGGCGTTGCGATCGCCGATATCTCAACGGGTGATTTCGATGCGACTCAGCTTACCGCAACAGATAATGGCGAGCACCTGGTAAACCTTATAGCAAAGTATTCTCCCTCGGAGATCATCTACAATTCCGGCTTCGAGAATACTCCCGAATATAAGACCATATGCACGGCGACTTCCATCGCTCTTACTTTGAGAAGCGACAGGGAGTTTACCTCTGCGAATATATTAAAGGGCAAGATCACTTTTGCTTCTCTGGATTTCAAGGATCCCACGCTCCTTAAGGATGCCTGCGGAGCTTTGCTGTCTTATGCAAAAGAGACACAGATAGAAGAGGTCGCTCATCTTAACTGCGTAAGATGCTTTACGGTATCTGACTCGATGGAACTCGACTATTCGACAAGAACAAACTTAGAGCTTACATCTAACCTCAGGTCCGGAAGCAAGAAGGGCTCTTTGATCTGGGCTATAGACAAGACTAAGACAGCCATGGGCGGAAGGCTTCTGCGCAAATGGGTGGAAGAACCTCTCATATCGGTGAAGCTCATCAACAAGAGACTCGATGCCGTTGAAGAAGCATTGGAGAAGTTCATCGCAAGGCAGGAGATCATAGAAGGCTTATCAGGTCTTAACGATATCGAGCGTCTTGCAGGTAAGGTCTCGCTCGGCAGCTGCAATGCAAGAGATATGCTGTCTCTTAGAAATTCCCTCGGCAAAGTGCCCTTTATAAAGAATGCGGTAGCAGGCTTCGGTAAGGGCGTGTTCAAAGAGATAAACCTCATGCTCGATCCTCTTACCGAGATCTACGAGCTCCTCGATTCTGCTATTAACGAAGATGCACCGATAACCATCAAGGACGGTGACATCATCAAGCGAGGATATAACGAGGAATGCGATGAGCTCTACGATATAGCGACTAATGCAAAGACCTATATCCTTCAGCTCGAGAGCCGTGAGCGTGAGAGGACAGGCATAAAGACTCTCAAGATCTCATATAATAAAGTATTCGGTTACTACATAGATGTTCCAAGGAGCCAGTCTGATAAGGTCCCCGAAGAATATATCCGCAAGCAGACACTTGTGAATAACGAGAGATACATAACTCCGGAGATCAAGGAGCTTGAGACCAAGATAATCACGGCTTCCTCAAGAAGGACATCTCTTGAATACGAGCTGTTTACAGAGATAAGGAACCGGGTCTTTGCGGTATCTGACAGACTCTTCAATACGGCAAGAGCAGTCGCTATGGCTGATGTTATCACATCTCTTGCAGAGCTTGCTTCATCAGAGAACTATGTAAGACCCGTAGTAGACGATTCCGAGATAATAGACATCAAGAACGGCAGGCACCCGGTCGTTGAGAAGATGCTCCAGACCACAGGCGGAATGTTCGTTCCCAACGATGTCAATATCGACGAAGACAGAAGGCTCATGGTACTTACCGGTCCTAATATGGCAGGTAAGTCGACATATATGAGACAGGTAGCTCTTATCGTACTCCTCGCTCAGATCGGATCCTTTGTTCCTGCAACAGAGGCAAGGATCGGTCTTGTCGACCATATCTTTACAAGGATCGGTGCATCAGACGATATCGCGACAGGTCAGTCAACCTTCATGGTCGAGATGAGAGAAGTATCTTATATCCTTAAGAATGCGACAAGAAGGAGCTTGCTGCTCTTAGACGAGGTAGGAAGAGGCACTTCAACATACGACGGACTTTCGATAGCATGGGCAGTTATAGAATACATAATAGATCCCAACATCCTTTATTCGAGGACTATATTTGCGACACACTACCACGAGCTTAATCAGCTTACGAGACTCTGCCGCGGTATATTCAATAACCACGTTGAGGTGGGGGAAGGCGAAGACGGCGTTGTATTCCTCCATAAGATAGGTGAGGGCGGCACTTCGGATTCCTACGGTATCGAGGTCGCAAGGCTTGCAGGACTCCCCGAAGATGTGCTTGCAAGGTCAGGCGCCATTCTCAAAGAACTTGAGCGCATCGGTAAGTTCAAGGTCAAGGGTAACCGCGAGAGCTTCGATGAGACCAGCACAGAGCTCTCATCAGACATTATGCCCGGTCAGGAGTCCTTCTTTAATCCCGATAATGTCGTATACCGCAAGGAGGACAAGCTCAGGAGTGCGATCAAGGACATAGACGTAACAAGGCTCACGCCTATCGAAGCAATGAACATCCTGTACGAATTAAGCCGTATGGTAGAAGAGGAATCCAATGAGTAGGATCAACATACTTGATACCAAGACTGCAAATGCCATAAAGGCAGGTGAAGTTATAGATAGGCCTCAGTCGGTCGTAAAAGAGCTTCTCGATAATGCGATAGACTCCGGTGCTACGCATATAAAGATCGAATTTTCCGGCGGCGGTATCGCTCTTATAAGAGTTACGGACGACGGCTGCGGTATGGACGAAGAGGATGCCCAAAAGGCCTTCCTTATCCATGCAACAAGTAAGCTCCATAAGATAGAAGATCTCTTCGATCTTTCCACTATGGGCTTTAGAGGCGAGGCATTGGCATCTATTGCAGCCTGCAGCGATGTTACGCTCGTAACTTCCCAGGAAGGCGAGGACGGCGTTAAGGTAGAATATGTGGACGGTGAGTTCAAGGGCATATCCAAGATCAATTCCGCAAGGGGAACGATCGTTGAGGTAAGGAGCCTGTTTAAGAATTTCCCCGCAAGATATAAGTTCCTCAAGAAGGATTCTACAGAAGGCATGTATATTACCGGCATGGTAGAAAAGCTTGCCGTCGTAAATCCCGATATCTCGATAAAGCTCATCAAGGACGGGCAGCAGATGTTTACGACACCCGGCACAGGCTCGATGCTGGATGCTATCTATGCCGTATACGGCAAGGAGACAGCGCAGAGCCTCATTGAAGTAGACACCGAGCTTGAGGGCAATAAAGTCAAAGGCTTTGCCGGCAGGACTGATTTTGTCAGAGGCAACAGAGGCCTTCAGTGCGTATATGTTAATAACCGCCTGATCCACAGCAAGACAGTAACTGCGGCAATAGATGAGGCATATAAGAATGCTGTAATGAAGAACAAGTATCCCGTATGCTTCCTTTGCATCTATCCCAAGAACGGAAGCGTGGATGTAAATGTCCATCCTCAGAAGGCTGAAGTGAAGTTTGCAAACGACAGTGATATCTTCCGCCTGGTATTCTACGGTATCAGGAATTCCGTTTTCGAAGCGGGAAGGGCAGGACAGGATTTCTTCGGCAGCACTGAGGAAGTTAAGCCTGAGATCAAGGAAGAGACCGGCAAGCAGCTTAAGATGGATTTTGTTAAGACGCAGGTAAGAAACCCCGCAAGATCCGAGATAGAGCCATCCGGAACCACAGAAGATGCCAACAGGCTTCTTAAGGTCTTGTCAGGCTTTAAGCCCGATATCTCATCCGTATCAGAAGATAAGCCTGTATATGTACAAGAGCCTGTTATAGCCGATCCCGATGTCAAAAAGGACGATATTACGCTACTTAGTAACGCGGAATTCATAGGCATTATCTTTACTACATATATAATCATGCAGTCTGATGAAGACATCTTCTTTGTTGACCAGCACGCAGCTCATGAGAGAGTCATGTACGAGAGGTTCATGGCAAAGAAAAAGCCGGGAGTAAAGGTTACTGATACTCAGACGCTGCTTGTCCCGCAGGTGATCAAGGTCAGCGCGTCTGACTACGACTTTATCTCATCAAGCCTCAATGAATTTAACGACAACGGCTTTGAGATAGAGCTTCTGGGAGACCGCGAGATAGCCTTAAGATCTATTCCTATGGATTCGAAAACAAAGCCCTCGCAGATGTTCTCTGATATCCTGGTGGATCTTAAAAGGGATGTTCCCGCCAGATCAGACATCTGGTATTCGCTCATTCAGACCACGGCCTGCAAGGCTGCGGTAAGAGCAGGTGATGTCATAACCAAAGAGCAGGCACTTGCGATAATTGAGCAGCTCTCACATATGGACGACCCTTACCACTGCGCGCACGGAAGACCTACATTCTTTAAGATCAGCAAGAAGGATTTTGAGAAGAATTTCAAGCGTATCGTTTAATATGGAAGATATAAAAGGCAAGATCCCGTATAGCTTTATCCCGATAATCGCAGGTCCTACGGCAAGCGGTAAATCTTCGCTTGCACTTGAGGTATGCCGCAAGACAGGCGGTGTTATCGTATCTTCCGATTCTATGCAGATATATAAAGGCATGGATATCGGCACTGCCAAAGATTCCAGGGAAGAGCTTAGTGAGATCAAGCATTACATGACGGACATCGTTGAGCCCGGCACGAGGTTTTCTGCTGCCGATTATGTAAACGGTTCGCTTAAGGTGATATCAGAGCTCTTGGATCAGGGCATACTCCCGGTCATCTGCGGAGGCACAGGTCAATATATATCAGCTCTTTACTATGGTATCGAATACGGCGATGACACAGACGATATAAAGGAAGCGATAGACAGGCTTACAAAAGAGTACATGAAAGATGGTATCGATAAGATGTACGAGCGGCTCCGGAAGCTGGACCCTGCTGCATCAGAGAAGATACATCCCAACAATACGAGAAGAGTTATAAGAGCTCTTGCCATATCGGAGAGTTCGGATAAGACATTTACCGCCAAGAACGAAGCTTCTATGACAGGGGGCGCAAGATATCCTTTTAAGATCTTCATGATCGATCACGACAGGAGCATATTATACGACCGCATCAATAAGAGGGTAGACATAATGCTCGAAGAAGGCCTCGAGGAAGAAGCGAGAGCTTTATACGACAGGCCTGATATAGATCATGGATCAACATGCTTCCAGGCAATAGGCTATAAGGAATTCAAAGAATACTTTGAAGGCACGATAGATCTTGAGAAAGTCTCATATGAGATCAAGCTCAGATCAAGACACTATGCCAAGAGGCAGCTTACATGGTTCAGACAGATGGGTGCGGATATAAATTATCTTAAGCCTGATACTTCAGATAAGAATGCTGACCTTGTAATAGAGCAGATTCGCTAATTCACAAAATAATCGATACTTATTAAACGATTGTATACCAATTAGTAATCAATATGTCAATTATTATTGATATAATCAACCCCAAATATCCTGAAATATCAACTTGATCTCGAATAAGCACTTAAGTATTGAAAGTGCCTGAGAACCGTTTAAAAATTAAATTACAAAGTTACACGTGTGGAAAGGAGCTGCCTATGAAATAGAATAACGGTGAAGACCAACGACTTTGCCCAGGATCTTGCAATTCTCTGTATTGAAAGGAATAGGTGAGAAGTTGTCATTCTCCGGGAAGAGGTAGGGCTGACCATTAAGTCTGCCGAATCTCTTAACAGTTGCCTCATCTTCGATAAGTGCGGCTACGATATCACCCTCATCGCAGGATTGCTGTTTGCGAACGATAATATAATCGCCGTCAAGTATATGAGCATTGATCATAGAACTTCCTCTGACCTTGAGCATGAAGCACTCGGAACTTCCGATTATCGATTTGTTAATATAGAAGCTCTCGTCATAGTCTTCATGAGCGAGGATGGGGACACCGGCTGTTATCTTACCGACGCAGTAAAGTTTACGGTATTCACCGGACTCTTCGATAGGAGTAGTAACGGGGAGTTCGTCGGTGTTCTTAAGGATAATGGCTCTGCGGATCCCGGGTCTGTATTCGATCTTGCCCAGCTGATCTAACTGCTTGAGGTAGGAATGTACAGATGATGTGGATTTGAGTCCTACGCCGGAACAGATATCTCTTACAGAAGGGGATATATTGTTCTCTCGTATATATTTACATATATAGTTATAAACGCGGTCTATTGACTTAGCAGACTTGGATTCACTGTTAGCAGCCATTATGGACACCTCCACGAACATATTTTTTATTATTGTATTCATTTAAGGTTTTGTTGTCAAACAATTGTTTGAATTTCATTATAAAAGGAGGGCAAAATGGAATATTCTGAATTAATAAAAAGACTTAAGAATTTATACGAAGACCTTTTAGGCACTGATCTTGAGGCAGATGAGCTCTTCCGTGAGCTTTGCAATCAATACGATAACGGTAAGGAAGAATTGCTTGATGAATACGCCAGACTTTTCTCTCCCGTTAAGACAACTCCTGAAACAGGAAACTCAACAGGCAACCCGGTTGATATGACACAGCTGATGCTCAATTTCTCAGAGGGGTACGATGAATTCGTCGCAAGACTTGAGAACACTTACAGGGCAGCTCTTATCAAAAGAAGAGATGCGGTGGATCTTTTCTCGAAGATGGTATCTTTGCCTTTCCCTGAAGCAAGACTTCTGTTCATGACATACTATAAGAGAATGTCTCCGGAAGATATCCGCAAGAAGCTCTTCATAAGCAGGGCAACTTACTTCAGGTCCAAGAGGGCCGCTATCTGTAATCTTCAGCGAATTATCGATAACAGAGAGTAAATATCCTGTTTAATGTTATAATACATAAAAACTTTTCGGAGATTTTATGGCACAGGGTAATTCAGGTTCACAGCTCGCAGAGACCATCAGCTTGTTCTGGGGGTCCTCGGTAAGAGCTACAAAGAGATTCTTCAAGAATCTTCCTCACCGCATTACCGGCTATATCAGAAGAAAGATCAGAGAGTATAAGAACAGACCTCCGCGTAAAGAGATCAATAAGGTTTATGTGCTTGTAGGTTATACGACCAAGCAACAGGTCGATAACAAGTTCAACGCAGAACGCAACATGATCATCATCCGCAGAGGTCTTTTAGTGCTAATTTTCTTACTCCTTATGTTTATCTCGATATCGAGATTCCTTGATGCGATGAATTACGGAGAATTAAGCCAGATATTCGGTTTCGATTCGGTATCTGAGTTTACGGTCAACGATCCGTTTGAGATCTCAAGCACTCAGATCCAGGAAACTGCTACTCAAAATGGTGTCTAATCTGCAAGAATGAATTTGTAATCTTGCAAATTGATTTTTCTATTGCAATACGCAAATAGTTGTAATAATATAACTGCGTTATAAATTTTTAGGCGCTTTCGCGTTCTACAAAAAATGACAAAATTTGAATTATTTGTTCCATTAACTTGCAAATGGACAAAATGAAAGGCGGCATTTTTTATGGATTACACAATCAAAAATGAGTATCTCAATGGCATTATGCAGTCAGTAATTGCCAAGAACCCTGATGAGCCTGAATTCTTCCAGGCTGTTAATGAGTTCCTGACATCTATTGAGCCTGCTCTTCCTGTTCATCCCGAGCTTATCGAGAAGCAGGTGCTTGAGAGAATCGTAGAGCCTGAGAGAACAGTTATGTTCAGAGTTGCTTGGATCGACGACAACGGCAAGATCCAGGTTAACCGCGGTTACCGTATTCAGTTCAACAGCGCTATCGGACCTTACAAGGGCGGTCTCAGACTTCATCCCTCTGTTAACCTCTCTATCCTTAAGTTCCTCGGCTTCGAGCAGATCTTCAAGAATTCCCTTACAGGTCTTCCTATGGGCGGCGCTAAGGGTGGTTCTGACTTCGATCCTAAGGGTAAGTCAGACAACGAAGTTATGGCTTTC
>JAIKWA010000054.1 GCA_024685135.1 Saccharofermentans sp. | reverse complement strand
TGTTATTACCTGCCGGTTTATTCTTGTACTTTATTGGCGAGATCCCATGAAGACCATATATATCACCATCTATTCCTTTAGCATAAATAGTCTTTACCCAAGCTCCGTTATATCTAAGATAATAGTCTCGCATAAGAGGCGAAATTTTTATTCCCAAACTATTTTCTATGCTATTCAAATCCGTTTCGGTTACTTCGTATCCTGCGTTTATTTGAGAAATAATAGATTCTATATCCATGTTTATACTTGCTTTCTTTTCACGCTTCTACACCGTGTTTCCAATATGCATTAATTATATAACTGTTTGCAATATCTATAAAAGAATCCATTTATTGCTTCTCATTATCCGCCCATATCCAAGTCCCTTGACATATCGATAAGATAACTTTTAAGAACAATTCTGCCCAAACAATTCGCTGCAAGTTCCCTTGGCGTATATCCATTAAGTTTATCTATAGATCTATCAATCCATGCATCATAACAATCCCGACCGACAAGACGAACGATAACGTATGTTATGTTTTCATCTTGCCAGATATAATTGTTGCCAACACTAACTCTATGGGTATTTTTAACTTCATTGCGCCATTCCCAAGGATTATATCGGAATAGATATGCTTTCAAAGATTTATCTATAACGATATAGGTTTTCTTGAGATACAACTCACCTTGAGCCGGGAAATCAGGGTATTTGAATAACCATTCCCGCTTACATTTAAGACATCTATATATTTTCTTATTGATTTCACTATATATACATTTATAATTCTTGCCTTCCGTTTCAAAGTGCTTTTTTAGGTCTTCAAATTGCCCCATGTTATTAATCATGCAACTCATTAAAGTGCTGCAATTACAAGATGGTATCTGGTGTTGCGTTGACTCTTGCATAGTTAAACTCCGAAATTTATAGTATCTGCTCGATGCTTATTTTATATGTATTTCCTTCGTAGTCGTTAAGTTCAGAATCAAGTGAATGAATATTATTCAGCACAGCAGGAAAATCCATTAACCTCATTCTATATTGCTTGGATAATCTCGTATGCTTGTTGAGATAAGCACTTACAGCTACTGCATATCCTTCCTTTAACTCTATAAGAATGAAGAACCTTTTATCATCAATATAGAATAATCTATTTGTCTCGTATGGATATTCCCAGATTCTTCCGGCACCTGAAGTGATAACTATTTTTCGCATCTCATCCTTAACGAGCTTAAGATCATTCTTCTTGAACACAGATTGCTTAATCTTTATATTTCCTGCAGTCTTAAGTTCTTCCTCAACATATTTAGGCGCAATATGGTCAGGACTAATGCGGAGAAGTGTTTTGTCTTCATTAAAGATGTATCTGTGATCCGCGTCATTATCAACAAGTTTTTTCAAAGTTAGGAAATCAAATTCAGATATGTTTATTAGGCTACTTCGACGAAAGTCTGAAATATAACTGATAACCTCGTCAACAATGAACCAACCGTCTTCATTTCTCGGAATGAAATCATCGTATAAAACGATTTGAAGAAGATTATTACTATCCCATTCTTCACGTTTATATGTTTTTTCCATATTCATCACATCCCTCTACAAAGAAATATAACCATAGACCGGCAGATTCTTCAAAATATGCTCGTAATATCCTATCCACCAATCCAGAAATGACTTATCGGTATTTTTCACTTTTCTCTCAATAGAGTCTGAATAATATATGACAGTATCTTTTTCTTCGCCTTCCATCAGAACCGCACAATGAAGACGAGTCTCTGGCAAATATGCAAAAGTTAATACACAATTACCATCAACCGTTTGTTGTTCTTCTCCCTCGGGCATCAGAGGATTAATACTCAATCCTTCGTCAACCTCTGAGAACCAGCAATCCGCAAAAAGTTCATCAGCAAACGGATCTTTAACTCCACTTAATATCTTACGTCTAAATATGGATAAAGATTGCTCAACAGTAAACATCCCGTTAAGAGGTTGTCCTCCGCCATTACCGATCGATGTTACAAATTCCCTATATTGAACAGGAAGCTTAACTGAATATTCATCTTCAAGACTAGACAAAGCATCCCTTTCGATACATTGATCAAAATGGAACGAATGATGTATTCCCAAACTAGAACTAAGTCCTTTAATCTCACTTTGGGAACGTTCAATTAAACGTTTCAACTCATTTATTCTATTATCCATATCTTAATGAACAACTCCTACACTAACTTGTTCATATGGAGCACTTCCGACCGAACCTACAAAAGTATAAAAACAATTGTTGCACATGGGCTTGGGCTGACCTGTCCTGCGATTAATCGCAAAAACCTCAATATCAGCTATTTCAACGCCATTATTCATTGCATTATTTACAGCATCCATTTCACCTGAATGATACTCCAAAACTGGTGCATCGTTCAACCAAACTCAGCCGCCTGATAGTTCCTTTTGCTGCTGATTTTCTCTTCCAAGGAATCACTCCCTCAGACATGATAATTATAGCATCCGGGAAAAGGATTCTTGATTACAACGCCCGGACTTCTCAAAAATGCTAACATCCAAATTATGGGGCTTAAAAACTGAAATGCCCTATTTACGGGCGTTTCCAGCGTTTGTATATTATTCGTACTCGATGGTTCCCGTAGGCTTCGGAGTGATGTCGTAGAGGACTCTGTTGACACCCTTGACCTCAGTTACGATCCTGCTCTCGATCTTGTCTAAAAGATCGTAGGGGATACGCTCAATGGTTGCCGTCATCGCATCTGTTGTGTTGACCGCACGGATGATGACGGGCCATTCGAAGGCACGCTCACCGTCCTTGATGCCTGTTGACTTGAAGTCAGGTACTACCGTGAAGTACTGCCATACCTTGCCTGCAAGACCTGCATTTGCAAATTCTTCTCTTAAGATGGCATCGGACTCTCTTACTGCCTCGAGTCTGTCTCTGGTGATCGCACCGGGGCATCTTACGCCGAGACCGGGACCCGGGAAGGGCTGACGGTATACCATGTTGTCAGGAAGACCTAATGCGGAACCTACTACGCGGACTTCATCCTTGTAGAGGTACTTGAGGGGCTCAACGAGCTCAAAATCGAGTTCCGGGGGAAGGCCGCCTACGTTGTGGTGAGCCTTGATGCCTTTCTCGCTCTCTAAGATGTCAGGGTAGATAGTGCCCTGTGCGAGGAAGGAGATGCCGTCTAACTTTGCAGCTTCTTCCGCGAAGACCTTGATGAACTCTTCGCCGATGATGTGACGCTTTGTCTCAGGCTCTGTTACGCCCTCGAGAAGACCTAAGAAACGGTCTGTAGCATCCACATAGATGAGGTTAGCCTTCATCTCTTCCTGGAATACCTTGATAACCTGCTCGGGCTCGCCCTTACGGAGAAGTCCGTGGTTTACGTGTACGCTGATGAGCTGCTGTCCTATCGCCTTTACGAGGAGAGCTGCCACTACTGAAGAGTCAACACCGCCTGAGAGAGCGAGGAGGACCTTCTTGTCTCCAACCTGTGCCTTGATCGCCTCAACCTGCTCAGCGATGAAGGCGTCTGCGAGTTCGCGCCCGGTAATGCGCTTCATTGAATCCGGCCTCTTGTCTGCCATATTATGCCTCCCAAAATTATATCGTGTCTGTATTTTATAATAGAATGGAGTAAAATAGTAACAACTTTTCGAAAAGAGGAATAACAAATGCGCAAAACCAAGATCATTTGTACGATCGGTCCCGCTTCAGCAAATGAAGAGACCTTGATCAAGATGTGTGAAGCAGGCATGAATGTTGCCAGACTCAACTTCTCACACGGTACACATGAAGAACACCAGGAGAAGATCGACCTTATAAAGAAGGTTAGAGAAAAGCTCCATCTTCCGATAGCTATCATGCTCGACACCAAGGGCCCCGAATACAGGATCAAGACCTTCAAGGACCACAAGATCGAGCTGCCCGACGGCGGCAAGTTCACACTTACGACAGACGATGTCGAAGGCGACGAGACAAAGGTAGCGGTAACTTATAAGGATCTGCCCAAGCAGCTTAAGAAGGGCGACCGCGTTCTGATCAATAACGGCCTCGTGATCCTTGAGGTAAATAACATCAAGGGCAATAACGTAAACTGCGATGTAGTAGTAGGCGGCGTTCTGTCTGACAGAAAGTCCATGAACTTCCCCAACAAGGTTATGGAAGGCGACTACTTGAGCGAGCAGGATAAGAGCGACCTTCTGTTCGGTATCAAGAACGAAGTTGACTTTGTTGCAGCTTCCTTCGTATCCAACAAGAGTGATATGGTCGAGCTCCGCACATTCTTAGACAGCAACGGCGGCGAGAATATCGAGGTTATCGCCAAGATCGAGAACCGTGCAGGTGTCGATAATGCAGACGAGATCTGCGAGATCGCATCAGGCATCATGATCGCAAGAGGCGATCTGGGCGTTGAGATCCCCTTCGTTGAGGTTCCGAGCATCCAGAAGAGACTGATCAAGAGATGCCGTCTCCTCGGCAGAAGAGTAATCACTGCAACAGAGATGCTCGAGTCCATGATCAACAATCCCCGTCCGACAAGAGCTGAGATCTCAGACGTTGCAAATGCCGTTTATGACGGATCTTCAGCGATCATGCTCTCAGGTGAGTCCGCTGCAGGTAAGTATCCTGTGGAAGCAGTCCTCGCAATGGCAAACGTTGCAGAGTACACAGAGAAGAACATCAACTACGGTACGAGATTCCAGAACCAGGAATTCCAGATCAGAAATACCATTGACGCCGTATCACATGCTACATGCGCTATGGCCATGGACGTAAATGCAAAGTGCATCGTCGTTCACTCAAGATCCGGTATCACCGCCAGAATGGTATCCCGTTTCAGATGCCCGATAGACATCATCGGCATGACCACCAACGAGGTCAGCTGGAGAAAGCTGAACCTGAGCTGGGGCGTTATCCCGATCCTCAATGAGGAGTTCACCTCAACGGATGTCATGTTCTATCACGGACTTCAGGTTGCAAAGGATATCATGAAGCTTGAAGAAGGTGACAGAGTCGTTATGACGGGCGGCCTTATCAACGGTAAGAAGGGTAATACCAATACTATTAAGGTTGAGACGATAAGCTGACGTTAAAACAGCCGCGGAGCAGTTTCCGTGGCTGTTTTTTATTCTTTTTTGCCTTAAGGAATCTTTAATCCGTTTTTAAGATAACATTAATTCGTTTTTGCCACACAAAAGGCTACAATGGAAACAGAGTTATAACTATAATTCTCGTAGCCAAGGGAAATGGGAAACACAATTGATGAACGACAAGAATAAGGCACAGACTGTAAAGAGTAATATGGAGCCCGAAGGCATGAGGCCGGGCTCCGTTATTGAACAAGCAAAGCCTAAGCGTTCATCCAAACCCAAGCAGAAACAGGTATTGAGATCCGCATCCAAGCCAATGACGGAGGACGATCTCAGATCCATTAAACGTAATATAACTCCTATTGCAAATACACCGATAGTGCCTGACGATATCCCGGAGTTTGAAGATACTCCTGAGAGAAGAGAGAAGGTCAAGAACAGGAAGCAGAGCGCTCTTAAGCGCAAGCTTCGCGACTGGGGGATCTTCACGGGTTATCTGACACCGAGTTTTGTAGGCGTATTGATATTCTTCTTTATGCCGCTT
>JAIKWA010000046.1 GCA_024685135.1 Saccharofermentans sp. | reverse complement strand
AATCCGAACTCAGGTGATACAGGCGGACTTCTCAAGGACGACTGGACCACATGGGATGAAGCAAAGTATGCCATCGTTAAGCCCACATTGTGGACAAATGGAAGCGGTAAGTTTATAGGCTTAGACCACGAGATCCAGCTCGGCAGCAACGGTGTTAACCTCAACGGTACAAACACAACGGGTGCAAATACAGAAGGAAGCGCTAACGCAACTCCGACACCGTTCCCGGCAAATTACTCGAGCTCTACTTTATACGGTATCGCTCACGTTCAGAATGTAGGTGATCAGACAGCAACATTTGACGGCACTACACTTAAGCTCGGAACAAGAGGCAGATCCCTCAGAATGGAATCCATTCAGGTAGGATTTACCAATAACACAGGTTATTCCGGCGGAATGCAGTACCGTGTACATATCCAGAATATTGGCTGGACACAGTGGATGGATTCAGGTTGCTTTGCAGGTACCAAGGGCAGATCCTTGAGACTTGAAGGTATCGAGATAAGGCTCACGGGAGATCTTGCTAATCACTACAGCGTAGAATACTGCGCACATATCCAGGACTACGGTGACGGTCAGGGATGGGTAAGAGACGGTGCTCTTGCAGGTACTACAGGTGAATCCAAGCGTGTGGAAGAGATCAAGATCAGAGTGGTGCCTCTTAATTCCTCACAGGCGCCTAATATCGGCTACCGTGTTCACAGACAGGATTACGGATGGGAGAATGTCTGGGTTCCTCAGGGCAGGACATCCGGCACGACGGGACAGTCCAAGCGTCTTGAAGCTATTGAGCTCAATCTCTCAGGCAGCACGGCACCTTATCAGGGAGGAATACAGTACTGCACGCACGTTCAGAATATCGGCTGGCAGGATTGGAAGAGCGATGGTGAATTATCCGGTACTCAGGGACAGTCCCTGAGACTCGAAGCCATCAAGATCAGACTGACAGGTGAAATGGCTAACCACTACGATGTTTACTACAGAGTACATGCCCAGAATTACGGCTGGCTCGGCTGGACCTCAAACGGTCAGATGAGCGGTACATCAGGTTTGTCTTTAAGACTTGAAGCAATACAGATTGTACTTGTTCCCAAGGGAGGAGCGGCACCTACGTCGTATGACGGAGTACCGAATTCGACCCTGCAAGCATTTGTTGTAGGATAACAGAAGGCCGCATATGCGGCCTTCTTTATTATAATATGGCAATTAAATCTCCTTGGTGGTACAATTAACGAGGTTTATTATGAACACGGGGGTAATTTGCGATGCTTGAGATCTACACATCCGAACAGGCTAGACAAGTGGCTACCCGTACGATTTATAAGATCCGGGAGCAGACTGAGATAGTTGATGATTGCTGGATCAATATGTATTCTCCTACGGAAGATGAGATATCCAGAGTCGTTGACGAGCTTAATGTTCCGCAGGAGTTCATCAGATATCCATTGGACGAAGAAGAGAGACCTCGTATCGACTACGATGAAGATACCGGTATCGTTCTTATCATCGTTGATATTCCTTATTCCAAGAGGGAGAAGGACATAATCACATATGAGACTTCACCTTTGGGTATCATTCTTGCCAATAAGCATATAGTAACTGTTTCGATCAAGCAGACGACGATCTTCGATCAGTTCATCGAGAACCGTATCAGGGATCTCATCGTCGGCTTCAGGACCAGATTTACCATTCAGATCTTATCTGCTGCGGCAAGAGACTACTTGAGATTATTGCGCTTCATCGATAATACGATCGACGTTGCAGAGACTTCACTTGCTAAGCTCATCAGTAATGAAGACCTCTACAAGATGCTTGAACTTAATAAATCACTCGTTTACTTCTCATCATCACTCAAGTCTAACGAAGGCGTGTTAGAGAAGCTTATGAGGGGTAGGACCATCAAGCTCTATGACGATGACGAAGATCTTCTTGAAGACGTTGTTATCGAGTACAGACAGGCTCACGAGATGGCTGAGATCTATTCAAGGATCGTAAACGCTACGATGGATGCATATGCTTCCATCATCAACAATAACATGAACACCATAATGAAGGTGCTTGCAGCCGCAACCATCTGTCTTACTATTCCCGATCTCTTCGGTTCATTCTTCGGTCAGAACTGTCCGATGCCTTGGGATGCATCCTTTGCAGATAACCCCGTCCCGTTCTTCGTACTCTTTGGAATTGGAGTAACAAGCCTTATCATCAGCGTTATCGTAATGAAGAAGAAGAATATACTGTAAGGGATTGTTCTTTTTATGAGTAAAGGTTTTACGGGAGTAGGTAATTCGGGTGCCAGGTCTGGTAACAGTTTTATCGTCAGATCGGCACTTATCCTCAGTATACTTGCTTTTATCCTGATCGTTCTTTTGTCACTGACGGTTTATTCGTCCAACCGTCTCATGAATATCGAAAAGACTGAGGCCAGCAATGTCCCTGCCAACATACTTCCTTCGTATTCTACTACGAGCTTTGAGTCGGCAGACGGGCAGACAGCTTTGCAGGGATGGTTCTTTAAGACAAAGGATCCCATATCTACGATCATAGTAACCCATTCATCGGGTTCTAACAGGCTGCCGTTCGGCGTTGAGATGATCGATATGATCGAGAGCTGGCTCGACAGCGGTTATAACGTATTCATGTTCGACCTTAGAAACTCAGGTACATCAAGCGGTGATATCTGTGGTTACGGATATCTTGAATGGCAGGATGTATTGGGTGCTATCTCAATTGTTAAGCAGATCTCAGTTACCACGGATGTTATCCTTTACGGCATTGGTACGGGCTGCACGGCTCAGCTTATTGCATACGATCAGCTTCCGGATGCGGGGATCACTGATGCTGAGCTTAACAGCTATCCTGATGCTATAAGAGAGCTTGATTTCGATAAGTCTTATATCGTAGGCATGATCTTCGATTCTCCTGCAAAGACATCAGACGATTATATCCGTCCTTTGGTCGCTCAGAACGAAGTCCTTGGTATCGTAACCCAGTTCCTGGTACCTTATGCGATAAGAGTGTCGTCTTCATCAGAGAACATTAATCTTGCTGCTGAGATCGCAAGGCTTCCGATGCCTGTACTCATCATCTACGGAGGTCACGATACCTTCATAGGTGCCGATAAGATCACTCAGCTCGTAAATGAGCGCAACAGACTTAACTCTGCGATAACGAGTTCCGCCATGATCTCCGGTGCAGGTTATCTCGAGGAATACACTTTGAATAAGACTGAATATATCAGTGTCGTAACTGACTATCTGAATTCATTCTTTATGGTTGGTGAATAATGGAAGATGTATTGATATTAGGTATAGAGAGCTCATGCGATGAGACAGCTTGCTCTGTTGTAAGAAACGGCAGAGAGCTTTTAAGTGACGTTATAGCATCGCAGGCAGACTTCCACGAACAGTACGGGGGAGTAGTGCCTGAGCTTGCTTCCAGGATGCATGTAGACAGCATATATCCGACGATAAAGAAGGCTTTATCTGATGCAAACGTATCGCTTAAAGATATAGATGCTATAGCGGTAACTTATGGTCCCGGGCTTGTAGGAGCTTTGCTCGTAGGATTATCAGCAGCAAAAGGACTGTCTGCCGCATCAGGTATTCCGCTTGTCGGGGTAAACCACTTGAAGGGACATATAGCCGCAAATTATCTGTGTTTTCCCGAGCTTGAACCGCCTTTTCTCTGCCTTTGTGTAAGCGGCGGCAACACTATGATAGTAAAAGTATCTGACTATACCGATATGGAGGTCTTGGGAAGGACCAGAGACGATGCTGCAGGTGAAGCGATAGACAAGATCGCAAGAGTCGTAGGCCTCGGTTATCCGGGCGGACCTAAGATGGATAAAGCAGGGCAGGGCGGTGATATAAACGCTTACACCTTCCCTCATGCCCACATGAAGGATACCTTGGATTTCTCTTTCTCAGGCCTTAAGACAGCGGCTCTGAACATGATTAACATAGATCGTCAGAAGGGTAACTCCATAGATCTTGCTGATTTTGCAGCTTCTTACCAGCATTCGATTGCAAATACGCTGCTGACAAACACCATAAAAGCTTCCCAAATGACGGGAATTACTAAGATCTGTCTTGCAGGAGGCGTTTCGGCGAATTCTTTCTTAAGGAAAGTCTTTGACGAAGAAGCAGGGAAGAGGGGTCTTACCCTCTACTACCCTGATCTCAGATTATGTACCGATAACGGTGCCATGATTGCATCTGCAGGGTATTTCGAATATATTAATGGGACAAGACACGGTCTTGATCTTAATGCCAAGCCTTCGCTTGAGTTCTAAATGGAGATAAGATGCCGACAGCTAAAGGTATAAAGTTAATAGC
Source organism: Saccharofermentans sp. (assembly GCA_024685135.1). Lineage (GTDB taxonomy): Bacteria > Bacillota > Clostridia > Saccharofermentanales > Saccharofermentanaceae > Saccharofermentans. The sequence continues at coordinate 8,834 of JAIKWA010000046.1, read as the reverse complement.
AGAGAACCGCAAAGCCTATCACGATTACTTTATCGAGGACAGGTTTGAATGCGGCGTGGTCTTATCAGGAACAGAAGTAAAGAGCCTCAGGGCCGGCAAGGTAAATCTTAAGGATTCTTACTGCCAGGTTAAAGACGGTGAGATGTTCCTCGTAGGCGTACATATCAGTCCTTTTGAGCAGGGCAACCGCTATAATCTCGATCCCATGCGTACGCGTAAACTCCTTATGCATAAGAATGAGATAATCAGATTATTCTCAAAAACTAAGCTTGCAGGGCTTACTATTGTGCCTACAAAATGTTATTTTAAAGATGGCAGAGTTAAATTCGAGATTGGCCTTGCACGTGGTAAGAAGGACTACGACAAGCGTGATACGATAGCTGAGAAGCAGGCAAAGCGTGATATCGACAGAGCCATGAAGAATCAGCTAAGAGGCAAGTGATGAATAAACATAAGGAGTTAAAGACAAGTGATTTTTCCGTAGGCTATACCATTATGGCTATAGTCTATTGGGTATTGTCTCTCGCTACCGTGTTAGTCATCTGGCAGCTCTCGGCTGACGATGCAGATGCCTCTGCAAATTTCACGACCGGTATAATCACCATAATAAACAATGTATTTGATCTTGCTATAGATGATGATGAAGTGTTAAGACTGGCAGGTCACATAGGAGAATTTGCTCTCCTTACATTATTCACATTCCTTGCAATGGATTCCACGAATAAGATCTCAGACAAGACTTCATATTCTGAAAGTCCAATGAAGATCTTAAGATCCGACAACGAGATGAACATCACAGTTACTATGTGGTTTTGTCTTCTTAATGCGATCTTAGATGAATATCATCAGTTGTTCATCTCAGGACGCGACGGTTCCATTTTGGATGTAGGTATTGATTGCATCGGAATATTCGTAGTGCTCATCATCGCCAGATTGGTATTCTCGATCAACCTGAGAGTAAGAGGTAAGAAGGAAGTCATCTACAACGTATAATTCCTTCATTCTCTTTTTTTCTGATATACCTAATTCGGTATAATTACAATTTTGGTGAATTGGGAAGAGGTGGAAATAGAACAGGTGATGACTTGTTCGTATTTATAAGGATCATAAAATGCGTATTTGCTCCGGATCAGCATTTTTATCAGCTCTCATATATTTCTCCGGCTCGTTCTTTATAATCCGTATGGTCGTTTAGAAATCTTTCTTCGGATAATCTGTCGATCATTAATTTCTATTTTGATCTCATGAATGATCTTTCCGGATCGATCAATTGTCTGCTCGGGTTTCTTTATTCGTTTATATGTGATCTGCTATGGATCGTTTTCTGATTTTTGTATTTCCGGTTTTCTTGTTTTCGAAAAGGATCATTTTTGGTGGTATTCATATCACCCGAATATATGTTCTTTTTTATTTTATAAGAAAAGCCCACAGAATACTGTGAGCTTTTTTGGTTGTTGGTTTGTTGTTTGTCTTATGAGATCTTGTCTAATGCCTGCTTTAAGTCATTGATGATATCATCGGGATCTTCAAGACCAACAGAGAACCTGATGAGATCCGGTGAGATGCCTGCTTCCTCGAGCTGCTCATCAGAGAGCTGTCTGTGTGTATGAGATGCAGGATGTAAGAGCAATGTCTTGCAGTCAGCAACGTGTGTTGCGATCGTAGCAAACTCAAGGCTGTCCATGAACTTGATGGAAGCTTCACGGCCGCCCTTAACGCCGAAGCAAAGAACGCCGCAAGTGCCCTTGGGACAATACTTCTTAGCAAGCTCGTACTCGCTGTCAGACTCAAGACCGGGATACTTAACCCATGCGATACGATCATCATTTGCAAGGAACTCAGCTACTTTCTGAGCATTCTCGCAGTGACGAGCCATACGTACGGAAAGTGACTCGAGACCAAGCTGGATATAGTAAGCATTCTGAGGTGACTGGATGCATCCGAAGTCTCTCATGAGCTGAGCTGTAGCCTTTGTGATATATGCTGCCTTACCGAACTTCTCGGCATATGTGATGCCGTGGTAAGAATCGTCAGGTGTGCAAAGGCCCGGGAACTTCTCCTTGTGAGCCATCCAGTCGAAGTTACCGCTGTCGATGATGGCGCCGCCAACAGATGAAGCGTGTCCGTCGATGTACTTTGTCGTTGAGTGAGTTACGATGTCGCATCCGAACTCAATAGGACGGCAGTTAACGGGTGTTGCAAAAGTGTTGTCCATGATGAGCGGGATTCCGTTATCGTGTGCAAGCTTTGCAAACTTCTCGATATCGAGGACGTCAACTGTAGGATTTGTAACTGTCTCGCCGAAGATGCACTTTGTATTAGGCTTGATGTACTTCTGAAGCTCTTCAATAGGAAGCTTCTGATCTACGAATGTGCACTCGATGCCCATCTTCTTGAATGTAACACCGAAGAGATTATATGTACCGCCATAGATATTTGCACAAGCGATGAAGTGGTCACCGGCTTCGCAGATATTGAATACAGCAAAGAAGTTTGCTGCCTGGCCAGAGGACGTGAGCATGGCTGCAGCGCCGCCTTCCATCGCACAAAGCTTAGAAGCTACGAAATCGTTCGTAGGATTCTGAAGTCTGGTGTAAAAGTAGCCTGCTGCTTCGAGATCAAACAACTTACCCATGTCTTCAGAGGTTGAGTACTTCCATGTTGTACTCTGCCAAATAGGTACCTGTCTGGGTTCGCCGTTACCGGGATTGTAGCCCGCATGTAAAGCGATTGTTTCGATTGAATTGCTCATCGTCATTTCCTTCTTTCTTTATAGTTCTGCATCACCTGATATTGCTATCTGTGATACTAATACCGACGGGGTAAAAAATTCTCCTTCCCCTGACGGAATATTAATTATATCACTACCTACTTCAATAATGGTAGTTATTATTTCATAAAAATTTCCGGCTACGGTGATCTGCTCCACAGGTCTTCCCTTCTTGCCGTTCTCGATGAGATAACCTTCGCAAAGCAGTGAGAAATCACCGCTTATGCTGTTGACTCCGGCATGAAGTCCGGAAAGGTCTGTCAGTATAATGCCCTCCCCTGCTTCTTCTACCAATTCGTCGAAGGTCTTTGTGCCGGGCTTTACTACGAGATTTGTAGGCATCTCAGATATTCCGCTTCCGGATCTGAAGCCGTTACCGGTTGATTCTATGCCTGCTTTGTTAGCGGACTTAAGGTTATAAAGAGCTGTAGCAAAGACACCCTTGTCTATTATCGCTTTCCTGGTGGTGAGTACACCCTCGTCGTCGAACGGGATCTTGTTAAGAGCCTTTTCGAACATGGGGACATCTTCTATCGTAAGTTTATCTGATGCTATAACTTCGCCCTCGCGGCCCTGAAGGAGCGATAAGCCTCTCTGCATTGAGGTTGCAAGGAAATTGCCGAAGAAGGCTGATACGAACTGCTGGAAGGCTTCGTTCTTGAAGATAGCCTTGTAAGTGCCTGATCTGCAGGACTTGGCTCCCATCTTGCCAAGCAGGTTCTCCTTAAATGTTGCAAGGAACTTATCCATATCGAATTCATCTATGTCCTTGCCGACCCAGTAGTGTCCGCCGCTCTTGCAGCTGCCGTCAGAATCCGTTGCTCTCGCACCCGCAAAGATAGAGATACCGTCTGAATCCCTGTAGGAATGCAGGCCCTTGGAGTTGATTATGAGGAAGGGGCCCGTGCTGCAGGTGATGCTAAGGTAATCAACGGCATCGATCCTGTCGTCTAATGCGAGGATAGCCTTCTCAAGTTTAAGACCAAGCTCGGAGAAGCTTAAATATGTATTCTTCTCGTAAGCATCCGTGATCTGTGAGAAATATAGGTCTTTGTTGTTCTCGTCGCAATAAATGAACTGGGGATCCTCATCGTTTAAGACATCGCAGTTCTCCATAGCATTCTTAAGGAGGAATTCTATCGAGTCGTCGTCTAACTTATTGGTGGAGCAATATCCCATCTGACCGTTCTTCAAGCCTCTGAAAGACAGGGCGCTTGTTGCCGAACTCTCGTAACTTGATACCTCGCCATTAAGGATATCCATGCTGATCGAGGATGAAGCGAGGAAAGATGCCTCGCATTCTTCGAAGCCGTAAGCTTTGCCCTTTTCAATGAGTCTGGTCATGAACTCTTCTGCTGTCTTTATATCCATATTATGCCTCTCTTCCGCCTACGAGTATCGATGAGACTCTTAAGGTAGGCTGTCCTACGGTAACCGGGATGCTTCCTGATACCGAGCCGCACATACCTGCCGAGATCTTAAGGTCGCTTCCGACCATATCGATGTTCTTCAAGATCTCCTGTCCCTTACCTATGAGAGTTGCGCCTCTTACAGGCTCACATACTTTACCGTTCCTTATCATGAAGCCTTCGGTAACGGCAAAGTTGAAATCACCTGTGGATGTATCAACGGAGCCGCCTCCCATCTGTGAACAATAAAGTCCGTATTCCGTATTGGCGATGATGTCCTTGGGATCGGATTCACCGTTGCAGATATATGTATTACTCATTCTTGAAGTCGGAGCATATGAATAATCCTGTCTTCTTGCGCAGCCTGTAGGCTTGCAGTTCATTCTCCTTGCACCGATCTCATCTACTAAGTAGTTCTTAAGGATACCGTTCTCGATGAGGAGAAGATCTGAAGATTCGTTACCCTCGTCATCTGTAGCATAAGAACCCCACTCGCCTTCTATCCTGGCATTGTCTCTTGCACTTACGATGGAAGATGCGATCTGCTTACCCTTCATGTCCGTGAAGTATGAATTCCTGATGCCTACGGAAGTTGCTTCAAGAGCGTGTCCGCAAGCTTCGTGGAAGATAACTCCGCCAAAGCCGTTGCCTAATACTACAGCCATCTTGCCGGAGGGCGCATAACCTGCATTAACCATACGGATAGCGGTATCGCAGCACTCTCTGGTCTTATCTATAACAGGATATTCGTTGATGAATTCATAGCCGCGCATAGTGCCGGGTGCTACCCTGCCCGTCTGCTTCTCGCCACCCTTGGTAGCTATCGTCTCAATGGATAACCTGATCCTCTGAGTAGTATCTTCCTTATTGACGCCTCTTGTGTTTATGACCCTTGCCGTCCTCTTGCCGCAAGCTATTGCGCCTGCAACCTGGGTTATGAGCGGATCGTAAGACAGAGCAAAATCAGAAGCCTGTCTTAAGAAATCCACGCTGTCCTTCTTGGGGACGTTCATGGGGTCTATCACAACCTTTGCCTTACTCGTACGGCAAAGCTCTGTAAGCGCCATTATATCTGTCTTAGAGCCGCTCTTAATGGCACTTGCCGCATCTTTGGCAAGACCTATAAGTACATCTATATCGTTGTCGCCGGAATAGACATATACACAGTTTGTTCCTGATAAAAGCCTTATACCCGTACCTGCTTCGTACGATGTCCCGGCTCTTATGACTCTGCCGTTAAGCAGAGATACGGATTTGGATTCCTTGACTTCCTGGAATACTTCGGCCATATCTGCCGTTGTGGACATGGCTGCATCTAATATCCTTAAGCAGTCTGCATCATTAAACATAAAAACACCTCTTACCCGTCAATAGAGCAAGAGGTGTATTGATCCGGATCAAATTCCCTTATCAGAATCTCTTGATCTTCCTTGACGTATTCTTCTCGAATTCAGTCATACGAAGGACTGTCTTCTTGATCTTCTTGTAGCTCTCAAGCTTCTCGTTGGTAGCAGATACAACATCCTTAAGGATATCCATGATCTGATCTTCAGAAGGATCTGTATCTATACCGAGCTTAGCCTTGATCTCCTCTATATCGGGGAAGATCGTAGCTGTAATAACGATATCGTCCTTGACCTCATCGGTTACGCCTGATACAACGGATTCGGCAACATAGGGCGAGAGTGATAAGAGGTATTCGATCTCTTCAGGGAATACATTCTTACCATTCTTGGCAATTATAACATTCTTTTTGCGTCCTGTAATGATACAGAAACCGTCCTCATCGATGTATCCCAAGTCACCTGTGTGATAGTATCCGTCGCTGTCCAAAGCAAGGGCTGTATTCTCGGGATCGTTGTAGTATCCCATGAAGTTGTTATCGCCCTTGGAGATAAACTCGCCGATGCCGTCTTCGTCAGGATCTAAGATCTTGACATCGCATCCCGGAAGCGGGAGTCCTGCTGCCTCATTCTTGAAGAACTTGTCTCTGTTAAGAGCTAAGATAGGAGCGCACTCTGTAAGGCCGTAGCCCTGAACGCACTGGAATCCGATATCCTGGAAGAACTTGAGCACTTCGGGATTGACGGGAGCGCCGCCCAAGATGATGAGTCTCATCCTGCCGCCGAAGATATCGTGGATCTGCTTGAAGATCTTGCGACGCATCTTATTGCTCAGGTGAAGTGTATTAGCAAGCTTTATACCCTTCTTAAGCTTAGCTGCGGTCTTGGGATCTGAGTTAACCTGCTTCATGATCTTCTTATAGAAGAGTTCTAACATGACAGGAACCATAAGTATACATGTAGGCTTTGCTTCCTGAAGGTTCTGCTGGATATATCTCAAGCCTTCGCAGACTGCAACGGTCGTTCCTCTGTAGACCTGGCCTAAGAAGCCGCAGGTACATTCATATGTGTGATGGAGAGGAAGGACTGAGAGCCATACATCGTTCCTGTCTATATAGAGCATCGAGAACATGGACATAAGGTTCTTGCAGATATTCTTCTGGCAGAGCATAACCGCCTTGGATTTTGCTGTTGTACCTGATGTAAACAGAAGGATCGTCATCTCTTCAGGATCTATCGTTGCTTCAGTGAAGACCTTATCACCATCAGCAAGCTTCTTCTCGCCCTGTGAAAGACAATCGTAGAAATACAGGAATCTGTCGTCCTTGATCTCATCCATGCAGATGTAGTGCTTAACGGACTTTGCTCCGTAAACCTGATTTACTATATCGAGCTTGGACTTGGAGAAGATCAAGATATCTACCTCTGCCCTGTCGACCATGTTCTTAACATCATCTACGGGAAGCTCCTTATCGAGAGGTACTACGCAGCCTGTGCCGTTTGTCGTGGCAAGATAAGATACATACCATTCGTATCTTGTCTCTGCGAAGATAGCGATCCTGGCACCTTTACTTACTGTATTAAGGAAATATGTTCCGAGGGAATCGATATCGTGATCGTATTTCTCCGTAGATACCGGTACATAATCTCCACCCTTCTTCTCCTTTATGAGGAATACGGGGTTTTGGGGGAACTCATTTACACGCTTCTTTATAACATCTCTTAAGTTCTGTATCTTAGTTACTTCGTAAAGGTTGGAATAGGGATCGTAAGCCATGATCAAACAAATCCTTTCTCTATAGCAAGCTTAGCGCGCTGTTCGTTCTTACCGCCCATTGCGATCTGTTCGTTTATAAAATCAGGATGAGACTTAATGAATTCATCCATATAATCTGCGGGGCTCTTAAGAAACTTGAATACCAGTTCCTTCTGCTCTGTGGTAATGGTGCCGTTGCTCTCTGCCTCTTCGAAAAGGTCCTTGTTGATCGCTGTAGCGCAATGAAGTGCAACACCTAAATTGTTCAACACTTCTTCACCGTTCTGGCATCTGTTTACGACAGCAAGTGTATCCGTGATCTCGGATCCGATGCCTCTTATTACGGGTATCCAGGCTCTCTCGTAGCTTGAAGCCTCGGTTACGAGGTCAGCTATATGAAGGGCCTTCTTGCCCTTAAGGTCAGAAGGAACATAGCCGGGCTTTGTAAGATCTTCGTTATAGACAAAAGTCATGTCCTTGAAGATCGTAAGATGAGGCTTGCCAAGAAGATATGCAGGGATCATGGAGAAGAAATAGTCTCTTCTCTCACCGCCTGAGATGTAATCGAAGTCGAGCTCCTTTGCCATCCCGGTAAGGATATCCATTGTCTTCTTGAAGGTGCCGTTCTTGTTGTAGTAAGCGAGCATCATATCGAAGATCTCTTCGGGAGCCGTAAGCTTATCGTTGTTGATGGCCTTCTCGATCCTCTTAAGGACTTCACCTGCACATGCTTCATTCTCAATGAGGAAGTGTGTATTGATGTAGAAGGGACCGAGCATTCCGGATGTATACCAGAAAGGTGTATCTGCAGGCGCCATCCTAAGGGCCTTGGTCTCAAAAAGCATCTCTGAAATAGTGTCGGACATATATTGCTCCTAATAAATTTTATGATATCAAGTATAACACAAAGATACTTACCAAAGTTCAAGAGTTCCGGTAAGGTCCTTAAGCTCGAGAGCATTATCTTTGCAATACTTTTGAAGATCATTGGTTATATCGACCGGACAAGTGGGGTGAACGAGACTTGCAGTACCGATCTCAACTGCCGCAGCACCTGCGATCATGAACTCAAGAACGTCGTTGCAGCTGCTTATACCGCCGCATCCTATGATCGGGATATCCAATACTCTGTAGCACTCGGATACCATTCTGATAGCAACGGGCTTAACCGCAGGTCCGGAATATCCGCCTGTGTTATTAGTAAGGACAGGTCTTCTTGTCTTGATGTCTACGGCCATACCGAGAAGTGTGTTGATCAATACAACCGCGTCTGCGCCGCCCTCCTGAGCTGCGAGAGCGCAGGATCTGACATCAGTTACATTAGGTGTGAGCTTGATCCACAAAGGAAGATCAGTAAGAGATCTGAGCTCGGATGTGATCGCCTTGATCTCAACAGGATCGGAACCTATGGACATGCAGCCTGACTTGACATTAGGGCAAGACAGATTGATCTCCAATGCATCGATCTTATCCTTGTAAGGATCGAGCTTATTTACCATCGCTACATAGTCTTCCCTGCAGTGACCGGCAACATTTACTATAAGACCTGTATCAAG
>JAIKWA010000034.1 GCA_024685135.1 Saccharofermentans sp. | reverse complement strand
TAAGAGAACCGCTCAGGCTGCTATGAAGATCGCATGCGACCTCGTTGACGAGGGCATGAGAACACCTGAAGAAGCAGTTGCAATGATCGATCCCCGTAACCTCGATACACTCCTTCATCCTCAGTTCGATCCCGCTGCACTTAAGGCTGCAGAGGCTATCGGCAAGGGCTTAGGCGCTTCTCCTGGAGCTGCCTGCGGTAAGATCGTCTTCACGGCTGATGATGCAGTTGCTTGGCACGACAGGGGAGAGAAGGTCGTCCTCGTAAGACTCGAAACATCTCCTGAAGACATCACGGGCATGAAGGCTGCTGAGGGTATCCTCACAGTACGTGGCGGTATGACATCACACGCTGCAGTCGTTGCGCGTGGTATGGGTGAGTGCTGCGTTTCCGGATGCGGCGACATCGCTATGGACGAAGCTAACAAGAAGTTCACTCTTGGCGGCAAGACATTCAAGGAAGGCGACATCATCTCCCTCGACGGTTCTACAGGTAAGATCTATGACGGCGCTATCGCTCAGGTTGATGCTGATCCCAACAACGGTTACTTCGGCCGCATCATGAAGTGGGCTGACGAGTTCAAGAGACTCGAAGTACGTACAAACGCTGATACACCCAACGATGCTAAGAAGGCTCGTGAGCTCGGTGCTGAGGGTATCGGTCTCTGCCGTACAGAGCACATGTTCTTCGGTGAAGGCAGAATCGACGCATTCCGTGAGATGATCTGCTCCGATACAGTTGAGGAGCGTGAGGCTGCTCTCGAGGTTATCCTCCCCATGCAGCAGAGTGACTTCGAGGCTCTCTATGAGGCACTCGAGGGACATCCCGTTACCATCAGATTCCTTGACCCGCCGCTCCACGAATTCGTTCCTACAGAAGAGGACGACATCAAGGCTCTCGCAGCTAAGAAGGGTAAGTCTGTTGAAGACATCAAGACACTCATCGCTTCTCTCCACGAGTTCAACCCGATGATGGGTCACAGAGGATGCCGTCTCGCAGTTACATATCCTGAGATCGCAAAGATGCAGACAAGAGCTGTCATCCGCGCTGCTATCAATGTAAACAGCAAGCATCCTGATTGGAAGGTAACACCTGAGATCATGATCCCTCTCGTAGGTGAGAGCAAGGAGCTCAAGTATGTTAAGAATGTTGTCGTTGAAGTTGCTGACGAAGAGATCAAGGCTGCAGGCGTAGACATGGGCTACAAGGTTGGTACCATGATCGAGATCCCGAGAGCTGCTCTTACAGCTGATGAGATCGCTAAGGAAGCTGAGTTCTTCTGCTTCGGTACTAACGACCTCACACAGATGACATTCGGTTTCTCAAGAGACGATGCAGGTAAGTTCTTACAGGCTTACTACGAGACAAAGATCTTCGAGTCCGATCCGTTTGCCCGTCTCGACCAGAATGGTGTCGGTAAGCTCATGAAGATGGCTATCGAGTCCGGTAAGGCTATCCGTCCTGACCTCCACCTCGGTATCTGCGGCGAGCATGGTGGTGATCCTTCATCCATCGAGTTCTGCGATGCTATCGGTCTTGACTATGTATCTTGCTCACCTTTCCGTGTACCGATCGCAAGACTTGCTGCTGCACAGGCTGCTATCGCTCACAAGGCTTGATATAGATCAAATATCAGATAATGCGGAGGTGTCATATGGCACCTCCGTTTTTCTTTGCGGATAAGGGTTCCCCGAAGCAATTGCTTCGGGGGATTTTTAGTCAATATGTATACTCTGTCTCCTTGACAAGTTAAAAGTGTTTAATTATAGTTAGTTTCGACATACGATACGGTATAAACCTGCAGATATAAAGGTTTATATTGACATTCATTTATATAAGTTTGGAGAGAAATATATGGAAAAGAAAAAGCTTGGAGCTAAGGACTTTATTACAGTAGGTATCTTTACGGCGCTGCTCTTTGTTATCGAATTCGCTTTCGGAATGTTAGGATACATCCACCCGCTTCTTGTTGCCGGGTATGTTGTGATAATACCTCTCGTAGGTGGTATCCCCATGATGCTCTTTTATACCAAGGTCGAAAAGTTCGGTATGATCACTATCATGTCCGTGCTGATGGCGATAATCATGTTCGTTACGGGTATGGGATATCTCGGTGCTCCGCTTATCATTGTTGCAGGCGCTATTTCTGACTTAATCGCAAAGAGCGGCGGATATAAGGACTTTAAGAAGATCGTTATCAGTAATGCGGTATTCGGTCTTTGGATCTGTGCCAATTATTTCCCGGTGGTAATAACAGCTGCTTCTTATAAGAAGAGTCTTATTGATGGCGGTTTCTCAGCCGAATATGCAGACACACTATTTAAGTTTATCAATTACAAGACCATAGCAATCCTTGTGGTTATCTGCTTTATCTTCGGTATTATCGGTGCCTTTATCGGCAAGGCTGTCGTAAAGAAGCACTTCGAGAAGGCAGGTATCGCATAATTGCAGTTTAAGCTTGATCCACGCACCAAACTGTTTATGGTGCTGATAGTCTCATCGGTCGTACTGATGAGTGCTACGACTCCGTTTCTCTGGGTGATAAGAAGCATAATGACCCTGATCCCGATCATACTTCTCTTAGTTGAGAAGCGGTATGTAAGTGCGCTTCGCTTCCTTATTATGTATATGGTTGCGATCGTACTTATGGTGTATTTCTTATCGGAGGAATCGACCGGAATATTAAAGTCACTTCTTTCCGGATACTGTGGCATCGTTGTTCAATTTGCCCCGGCGTTAATAACTGCCTGGTATGTTGTAAGGACCACCAAGACAGGTGAGTTCATGTCGGCGATGCAGAAGATGCATGTACCGGACGGCATTACTATATCTCTTGCCGTGGTCATGCGCTTTTTCCCGACGATAGGTGAGGAGAGTGCATCGATAAATGACGCGATGAGGATGCGCGGGATAATGCTCGGAGGCGGAAACGCCATCAAGATGATAGAGTACCGTATGATACCCTTGCTGTTCTCTATCGTAAACATCGGAGATGAGCTGTCCGCTGCGGCTGTAACAAGAGGTCTGGGCGGTAATGTCAAGCGCAGCAGTGTTGTCGAATTAAAGCTCAATGCTTATGACTATCTGCTTATGGCTATGTTTGCCGTCGTATTTGTGATATTTGTGGTGTTTAAGTATTTCGTATGAATAATGTGGTAGAGATATCTAATGTATCCTTTTGTTACAAGGGGTCTGAAGCAGGACTCCTTGATAATGTTTCCCTGTCTTTTGAGAAGGGCAAGACCGTCCTGCTGTGCGGAGCATCCGGTTGCGGCAAGACAACTATCATCAGACTGATAAACGGCCTGATACCTCACTACTACAAGGGTGATCTCGAAGGAAGCATAAAGGTAAACGGCAAGGAAACCAAAGATATCGAGCTCTTTGATCTTGCAGGCGTCGTGGGAACTGTCTTCCAGAATCCCAGATCCCAGTTCTTTGCAACGGATACTGACGGTGAGATCGTCTTCGGAGCGGAGAACATCGGTCTTGTTCCCGAAGAGATAAAGAAGCGCGCCGATGAAGTAACAGAGATGATGAATATCGGTAAGCTTCTCGGAAGAAGCCTCTTTGACCTGTCCGGAGGTGAGAAGCAGAAGATCGCTTGTGCATCCGTATCGGCGCTCATGCCTGACATTATCCTCCTGGATGAACCGTCCTCCAACTTAGACTGGAGCGCGATGGAGGAGCTTAAGCAGGCCATAGTGCAGTGGAAGAAACAGGGTAAGACGATAATAATCGCAGAGCACAGATTGTGGTATCTGACAGATCTCGTAGACCGTGTCATTTATCTTGAGAACGGTAATATATCCAAGGAATGGAACGGTGAGGAATTCAGGCAACTTAGCGAAGAGGAAGTAACGAAACTGAAGCTCAGGCCGATAGCCCTTGAGTCAGATCTTATACGCAAGTTCAGGAACAGGGACAATGAAGGCAAGACTGAAGATGTTCAGGAAGATGATGCGATCATCCTTAAGGATCTGTATTTCTCATACAGTAAAAAGCAGAACTTTATAAACAGAAAATACTCTCCAAAGGATAAGGACATACTTGCACTTAACATCCCGGAGCTGCGCTTGCCGAAGGGCAAGGTAATAGGTGTGGTAGGACATAACGGAACCGGTAAATCAACCTTCCTTCGCGCCTGCTGCGGCCTCATGAAGAAATGTCCCGTAAGGATAAAGATAGACGGAAATGAATATACCGGCAAAAAGTTATTGAAGCATTGCTACATGGTCATGCAGGATGTAAACCATCAGCTCTTTACGGATATGGTTCAATCAGAAGTTATGCTGTCCATGGAGTCTGAAGATACGGCAAAATGCGATGAGATCTTAGACAAACTCGGTATCCTTGAGTTTAAGGACAAGCACCCCATGGCGCTTTCCGGAGGACAGAAACAGAGGGTTGCGATCGCGTCTGCACTTGCAGCCGGTGCTGATCTTCTGCTTCTTGATGAGCCGACATCAGGTCTTGATTTTGCTCATATGGAAAAGGTCGGGGATATGCTAAGAGAGCTCGCAAGAGCGGGCAGCACGATCCTTGTATCGACCCATGATCCCGAGCTCCTCGATAGAAGTTGTGACTATGTCCTCGGGATAGATAACGGAACCGTGGAGTTCTTTAACTGATACATCCCATTAACACCATATGTGTGCATCTGAGGCGGCATGGTATCCGCGTAGGTTATAATATAAGGGTTATATCATTATAGGAGGGTTACACATAATGAAGAAGATCGTGTCATTGGTATTGGCAGCAAGCATGGCGATAGGTATATGCGCATGTTCTACAGAGCCTGCAACTGAAGAAACCGAAGCACAGACGGCAGAGGTTACAACAACTCTTTATGCCGATTCACAAGATGCCATAGAGTCACCTGATTGGGTAAAGGCACTGCCCGAGGCTCAGGATGAGAATGTGGATCAGCTCTTTATCGTAGCATGCCAGGCTATGGATAAGACGACTGCAACAGTTACCATGCATGAGCGTGACGACAGCGGCAACTGGATGCAGGTAATAACAACACCCGCATTCGTAGGACGCAATGGTCTTTGCGCGGATGCAGATCACGCAGAAGGCTGCGGCCAGACACCTGTAGGCGTTTATACTTTCAACAGAGCGTTCGGTATCGCTGACGATCCGGGCTGCGCTATCCCTTATGTAAAGGTAGACGACAACATCTACTGGTCAGGCGATATGAACGAAGGCATGAAGTACAACGAGCTCGTAGATATCAGGGACTATCCTGATCTGGATATGTCTAACAGCGAGCACATAATAGAGTACGATTACCAGTATCAGTACTGCCTCAACATAAGCTTCAACGAAGAGGGCACTCCCGGCAGAGGCTCAGCTATATTCCTTCACTGCTTCGGACCTAAGAACCCTTACACAGGCGGATGCGTAGCAGTTCCCGAATATACGATGGTAGACATCATGCAGCGCGTTGATCCTGAGTGCGTAGTAATCATAGATACCATTGATGCTTTAGGTGTCGAATGATCTGATATAACATATTAGACCCGAGCCGGAGTTATCTCCGGCTTTTTTATTGCAAGGTAGAAATCAGGATAAAAAGTGTTATGCTAACTTAGTAAAAAAATCAGGGAGAACAGGTATGGACGACAGGATCGCAAAACAGGTTGCATTTGCACTTGAGATAGATAAAGAGAAGAACGTCTTCAGGCAGACACATCTGTCAGGTCATGGCAGGAATGAGAACGATGCAGAGCACGCATGGCACATGGCTATAATGGCTTATCTGCTCAAGGAATATTCCAATGAGCCCGTAGATATCTCCAAGGTCATGATCATGTGTCTTATCCACGATATCGTTGAGATAGACGCAGGTGATACATACGCATACGATACCGAAGGCCTTGCAACTCAAAAGGCCAGAGAGGATGCTGCCAAGGAGAGGATATTCTCCATCCTTCCCGAAGATCAGAAGGAAGAGTTTACCAGGCTCTTTGACGAGTTCGAGGAATGCAGGACCGCTGAGTCAAAGTTTGCCCATGCTATGGATAACTTCCAGCCCCTGATCTTAAATAACAGCAACGGCGGCGGTGACTGGAAGCAGCATAATGTTGATGCCGCATCCGTTTACGGCAGGCAGTCCAAGACCAAAGCCGGCTCCGAGAAGATCTACGAGATAACAGACAAGATCCTTAAGGAGAATATCGCCAAGGGAAGCTTGAGGTCAGATCCATGAAGAAGGGACTGGTCCTGGAAGGCGGTGCCATGCGCGGACTCTTTACGGCAGGCGTTCTTGATCTCATGCTCGAAAAGGGCATTGAATTCGACGGCGCTGCAGGCGTGTCGGCAGGCGCGGCATTCGGCTGCAACTACAAGTCAAAGCAGATAGGAAGAGCGCTTCGCTACAACAAGACCTATTGCAGGGACTGGAGATATTGCAGCTTCAGGTCCTGGCTTTTTACGGGCGACATATACGGAGCAAAGTTCTGCTATTACGACCTTCCCTTTGAGCTCGATATCTTCGATACGGATACTTACACTAAGAACCCCATGGAGTTCTATGTCGTAGCGACGGAATGCGGCACGGGCAAGGCAGCTTATTACCTGATGGAAGGCTACGATGAGACCGACAGAAAGTGGATGAGAGCATCTGCTTCGATGCCCGGAGTCTCAAAGCCCGTAAAGATCGGAGATAAGGAATACTTAGACGGCGGCATAAGCGATTCCATCCCTTTGGAGTTCATGCAGAGCAGGGGATACGACAGGAATATAGTAGTGCTCACCCAGCCTGATGACTATGTAAAAAAGCCGCTTAAGATAATGCCCCTCATGAAGGTGCTGACGCATAAGACGCCTAATGTCTACGAAGCATTAGACAGACGTCCTGATATGTATAACGCTCAGACGGAATATGTAAGACAATGTGAGAAGAATGGAGATACTCTCGTTATAAGACCTGAAGCATCTCTTGAGATAGGATCCATAGAACATAACCCTGATGAGCTTCAGAGAGTTTACGATATTGGCAGACAGACTGCCAAGAAGCGTATAGATGAGATCGAAGCTTTTATGAGTTGTGGATCTTGAAGCAGAGCATTGTAAGATCGTCGAACTGAGCATTGCCGTTTACGAAGGTATCTACTGAAGCTTTGACCTTGGTAGTGATCTCGCCGGCATTGTTATTGCTCTTACCGTCTAAGCATCTTATGAGCCTGTCGTCGCCATAGAGATTGTGACTCTTATCCTCAGCTTCGGTAACGCCGTCAGTATACAGAAGGACGATATCGCCGTCTTCTAACTGATATTTATGCTCTTTGTATCTGATGCCTTCCATGCCGGCAAGTACGAAGCCGTTCTTGACCTTGAGGAATTCAGCTTTGTTATCGCGTATGAGGACAGGCGGGTTATGGCCTGCGGAAGAGAAGGTTATCTCTCCGGTCGTAAGATCTAACACGCCTACCCAGACAGTTACGAACATCTTTGCTTCGTTCCTTGAGCAAAGAGCGTAGTTTGCCGCGTCAAGCGCTTCTGAGAGTGTAGGCAGATCCCTTATGCAGTTCTGCAAAGTGATCTTGGATGAAGCCATGAACAGGGCGGCGGGAACGCCTTTGCCGGATACGTCGCCTATAACGAAGGCAAGGTGAGTGGGATCGACGTAGAACACATCGTAGAAATCACCGCCGACTTCCTTGGCCGCTTCCATAGAAGCACTGATGTCGACATTCTTGCATCCGGGATACTCTTCGCTTATAAGAGGGAGCAGTGAATGCTGGATAACATTTGCCACATCGAGCTCGGATTGCATACGGTTCTTCTCGAGTGCAAGAGAGCGCTGACGATCCGTATAAGTGATGATGATTATCATGAGGACAAAGCCTATTGAATTTACGATGATAAAAGGCAAGGCGATCTGACGGACGATCTCTAAGGCCGTTGCAAAAGGCTTTACCATGATAAGGACTATGAGCATGTGGAGGATCTCCATCGATATGCTCACGATCAAAGCGACCCAGGGCTTGCTTATTACATCGTGCCACTTGTTGGAGATAAAGCCGCAGATAAGACCTATAAGGCATGTCGCGATTATGCAGGCAGGCGCTGTGACCCCTCCCATTGTGAGTCTGTGAAGTCCTGCAAAGAAACCTGCGATGATGCCGCTCACCGGTCCGCCGATGAAGCCTGCGAGCATAGGACCCATATCCCTGACGGATATAAGCGAGCCGTTCATCTCAACACCTGAGATGTTACCGTAGATGCCGAATATTCCGCCCAGAAGACCCGTAATGATGATGAACATCCATTTGCGCTCACCCTTTACATACTTTGATAGGATGTCGCTCCCGCCGATGAATCCCGCAATGACCAGCACTACTGCGAGAGTGCCTATCATCCTTGTGAAGATCTCGTTCAAATCGCTCATAATCACCATCCGTATTAAAATCTTTATATAAAATAATTTTAAAGTATTTTCAGAATAATACCACTTTAATGTTAATTGTAATTGTTAATATCGTTGTAAAAATGTTAAAAATCCACAAAGTGCAAGGGTATTTAGAGTTGTTAAAAATACTTGCATTAAAGGGTTCGCTATATTACAATAATTCAAGAATGTGCGAAGAAATACGCGCATAATTGAAAGTGAGGTTTTGTGTTATATGGAAAAGAGAATGAACAAGCACCTTTTTTGCTGGGTATTCTGTTGGTTATTAGGTGAGTTCGGTGTTGACCGTTTCATCAGAGGCCAGATCGGACTTGGTATCCTTAAGCTCATCACAGTTGGTGGTTGCGGCGTTTGGTGCCTCATCGACTGGATCATCTGCCTTACAAAGGTTTATGGTGAAGCTTTCAAGGACGAAGAAGAAGTTGTCTTCATCGATGGCCAGTACGCTAAGTAATTCTTAATTACATAAGAGTGCAATAGGAAGACCTGCTGTCAACAGCAGGTCTTTTTATATATAATTACCACTATGAAAGACGAAACTAAGAAAAAACTCAAAGCTCTTATAATACCTGCCATATGCATAGTGATCCTTGCCGTTATGATCCTGACGGGTATATACAGGTGCCCCTTCAAGGCATTAACGGGATTCCCGTGCCCTTTGTGCGGCACTTCAAGAGCATTCCTGTCTTTGCTTAAGGGCGATATAGAAGGGGCCTTTTATTACCACCCCTTGTGGCCCTTAACTCTCGTTACCCTTGCGTTTATAATCCTTACCGAGACCGGTATCTTAAAGATAAAAAAGCCGTGGAATCATATAGTCCCGATAGCAGCAGGAGCAGCTCTCCTTATCTGCTACATAGTAAGGATATGTACGCATACATTAGTTTATTGACCGATATTAAGATATAATCCATATAGAAAATTCCAAGGGGGATAAAAAATGGCTTCCAACAAGAGTATATACAGCCTGATCAGTTCTAATATAGAGGGTGACAAGCTCAAAGAAGGCTTCAGCATCAGGAAGGATAATTTTGCAGACGGTGCATACGACGGTATCCTGTCTTACCACAGCGAGATAACGGAGCCTGACGAGAAGACAAAAAGCGCTATCCTTGCGGTCTTGAAGAAGGCTTCAACAGGTAATTACGATAAGGCAAACGAGATGTATCTTGCGATAGGCAAGCCCACGCTTACCCTGATAGACGGCATACAGGACATTATCTACGATAACCAGCAGTCTTTAAACGAGAATAAGATATACGGCTACGCTTTGAGCCTTATCCTGGAAAGCTCCGAGATAGAGCTCGTTAAGCTCGGTCTGTCCATCTTAGAGATCTTCGATATCGATGACGACGAAGACGTCAAGGCTCTCGTAAGCATCATCGGCATGTCGGATGAGTTCTCTTTGTTCAGCGTATTCAATATGCGCAAATGGAGCGATGCCGATGAATCCATCTTCGATCTTATAACGAGCGTTACCGGATGGGGAAGGATACACGGTATACATTTCCTGTCGGATAACCCTTCGGATGAGATCAAGAGATGGCTTCTTACAGACGGCTGGAAGAACAGCGTAATGACAGAGTATTCTTCTCTCGATATCTTCACCAAGTCAGGTGCGATAGATCTCTTGCAGAATGAAGATAAGCTCGAGCCCGAGATCCTGCGTGGCATAGCCGAGACTGTTAAGGCAACACAGAATGCCAAGTCCATGCCTATAGTAGGACTTGAGCATCTGGGTAACTTCATGGAGATCAAGAAGCTCTTCCTTGCAAACTGCGAAGGCACGGAAGATGAGGAAGTAAAGAAGATAGCAGAGTTCATACAAGGCACCATCTGAAGGCTGTAAACCCGATCGATCTAAGGAGCGTCACTTATGTGGCGCTCTTTTTGCACGTTAAGGTTAAGTTAAGGTTTTAAGTATTTGTGGTTAAGGTTTGCGAGGTAACATATAGCCATCAAAGCAAAACACATTACTAAAACATTGGAGGAATAGGAATATGTGGACAAGGAAAAGTCTTAAGGAAAAGGCAAAGAAAGCTTTTAAGCTCAACTATTGGAAATGCGTCCTTTGCGCCCTGATCTTTGCGATCTTCGTAGGCGGAGCAACAGGCGGCTTCAGCGGAGCGAGCACCGGCAGTGCAGGAAGCGCGATGTCGAATGTATTCAATGATCGCGCTGAAGAGGTCCAAGAGATCGATCACGAAGCAGAGCTCGATGTAGATGTTGAAGAGCGTGACGGCGAGATGGTAATAATCGATGAAGAAGGCAATGAGGTTCCTGAAGGCGGAGCGATCGCAGCCGGAATTGCATTCATAGCAGTTATGTTTGTCTTAATGGGCATAGTTATCTTGATCGCAACAGCTGTCGGACTCGTTGTGGAGGCATTCCTTATAAAGCCTATCGAATACGGATTGAGATTCTTCTTCAGACGTAATCTCGACGAACCCGCAAACCTCTCTCTTATCGCTCATTCATTCGATAAGAACTACATGAATTCAGTTAAGGCAGGCTTCTTCAGCCAGTTATTCATCTCACTCTGGTCATTACTCTTCGTAATCCCGGGTATCATCAAGTCTTACGAGTACAGACTCGTTCCTTACCTCGTATCAGAGAACACAGAGATGACATGGAAGGAAGCACTTGCTGAGAGCACAAGACTCATGAAGGGTCACAAGTGGAACACATTCGTTCTCGACCTCTCATTCATCGGTTGGGAGATCCTCTCATTCTTCACTTGCGGACTCCTCAGCATCTTCTATGTAGATCCTTATAAGCTCTCTACAGATGCAGCTCTTTATGAGGCAATCAAGTACGGCAACACAGAAGTTGCAGCATAAACAAGTTAACACCGCAAATATGGTTTGGAATAGGAAAACGGAATAGGGGATATGGTATAGTAGAGATGGCCGGCAAGTAATTGCCGGCTGTCTCAATATCCATTATGTTCAGAGGATGATATGGAATACAAGATATTAGTTGCAGACGATGAGAAAGAGATAAGAAATCTGTTAAAGCTCTATCTCGAGAATGAAGGTTTTAAGATAGTAGAAGCATCAAACGGACTCGAAGTCATGGAGCTCCTCAAGACATGCAAACCCGATATGTGCCTGCTCGACATCATGATGCCGGGCATGGACGGCCTCAATGTCCTTAAGCATTTAAGACAGGAGAGCAATATCCCCGTAATGATAATATCGGCAAGGACTGCCGACAGCGAGAGGATATTAGGACTCAACTTAGGCGCCGACGATTACATCAGCAAGCCGTTTAATCCGTTGGAGGTCACTGCAAGAGTAAAGGCCTTTATGCGCAGATACTACGATCTCGGCTCCGGTATAAGTGATAAGAAAGAAGAGATAATAAAGGTCAGAGATCTCGAGCTCGACAAGGACAAGTGCTCTCTTGTTAAGGCGGGGGATACCATAGAACTTACCTCGGTCGAGTTTAAGATGATGGAGCTGTTCATGACTAATCCCGGCAAGGTGTTCACCAAGCAGCAGATATACGAATATGCGTGGGAGGATGACTTCTTCGCCTCAGACAACAACATCATGGTCGCCGTAAGCAAGCTCCGCACAAAGCTTGACGAAGATCCCAATAAATACATCAAGACCATGCGCGGTTTGGGATACAGATTGGAGAGCAAATGAACAGACAGACAGGTCTTCGGCGTATCCTGATAAGCAGGTTCATCATAACGATATCCATCGTTGCGGTGATCGAGTATCTCGTGTTCCTGTTTATCAACAAAGTCGCTCTGCCGATAGCGATGGACATTGCAGCGCCTCGTATCGGCATGCTCGAAAATATGGACCTGGGCTCTGTCCTCGTAGGTATACTATTCCTCTTGATCGTGCTGGCGTTAAGGCTGATCAGCGTTCTTTTCCCGACCTTAAGAAGCCTGGTGGATTATCTGGTTATCGAGATGACACATGGATTAAGGCTTGAGGAGGGCGCAGCGCAGAGCCTCGATATCAAGACAACGGCAGTATTCCTCCTCGTGCTCTTCCTGATCCTCGTTATGGCGATAGTGCCGTATGTGGTAGGCGCTATTGCATATACCGGTATGGTCTCTTCCGAGATCTCCAAGCTCGACCAGGAGATAAGGAAGGAACACGAGGAGACAGAGAAAGCCAGATATCTCATGATCTCCGATATCGTGCACGATCTTAAGACTCCCATGACCACGGTTACGGGTTATGCCAAGGCGATAAACGAAGGCATGGTAAGACCGGAAGACCAGAAGGAATACTTAGAGGCTATCACCAATAAATCAGAGCGCATGAACGAGATAGTAAACCTTCTTTTCGATTACGTTAAATTAGACAGCGAAGGCTTTACCATAGACAAGGCGAAGCTCGATGTATGCGAGCTCGTGCGTGAGCAGGCGGCGTTTCTTTATACCGATATAGAAGACGCGGGAGACGAGCTTGATGTTGATATCCCTGACGGATCCATATTTATAAATGCCGACAAGCTCCAGTTCTCACGCGTAGTGACAAATCTTATCGTAAATGCGGTTAAGCATAATCCCAGGGGAACGAAGATCGGCGTGTTTATAAGGGATGAGTACGAGGACCGAAGGATATATATCGCCGACAGCGGAAATAAGATAGCGTCTGATATAGCAGAATCTCTGTTCGAACCCTTCGTTATGGGCGACAAGTCCAGGAAGAGCAGCGGAGGCACGGGCCTCGGACTGTCCATAACAAAGAAGATCTGCGATATGCACGGCTTTAAGGTCAAGCTCGTACAAAAGCCCGATATGAACAGGTATGAGCTCGGAGGCGAGTACAACAAAGTATTC
This sequence comes from Saccharofermentans sp., assembly GCA_024685135.1. Lineage (GTDB taxonomy): Bacteria > Bacillota > Clostridia > Saccharofermentanales > Saccharofermentanaceae > Saccharofermentans. Next base: position 23,297 of record JAIKWA010000034.1, on the reverse strand, counting down.
GTCATAATAATGGACGCTTAAGTGAATGTTAAGCGGATTTGATGTATAATCCCAATATATAGAATTAAGGAGGGCTATCTTATGTCTAATAATATTCAGATCCCGGAGAGCCACAGACCGATATCAATGTGGGGTTACTTCGGTTACGAGCTTTTGTTCTCGATCCCTTTGATCGGTCTTATCTGCCTTATCGTATTTGCGTTTGGCGGAACCGGCAATGTTAATGTTAAGAACTTCGCAAGATCTTATTTCTGCTGCCTGATCCTGGTAGTTATCATCTCAGTGATAGTCATCGCGATCGCTGCGGCAACGGGATCCATGATGTATCTGTCAGATGTTTTAGGCTGATATTAAACAAATAGAAAGTCCGCCCGGCTTGATGCCGGGCTATTTTATTGTATTTTGACAGGTTGATAATTGTTGTTTATGACCTTATCAACCTGTATAATTAGAGCGCAAATTTAATAAGAAGAGGACGAGATTATGATTTCTACTACAAAGGCAGGTGCCTGGCTCGTTAAGGGAACAGAGCTCATCGAAGATTCCGATGCTGCAATAGAGCAGATCAAGGCTATAGCAGGACTTGATGCAGATAAGTCATTAGCTAAGCAAGGAACGATCGCTTACGGCATCCTTAAGGATCACAATACTACTGATAACATGGATAAGCTCCAGATCAAGTTCGACAAGCTTACCTCACACGATATTACTTATGTCGGTATCATCCAGACAGCAAGAGCATCGGGACTTGAGAAGTTCCCTATGCCTTATGTGCTTACCAATTGCCATAACTCACTTTGTGCAGTCGGAGGAACTATCAACGAAGATGACCACATGTTCGGTCTTACTGCTGCCAAGAAGTACGGCGGTATGTATGTACCTCCCCATCAGGCAGTTATCCACCAGTTCGCACGTGAGATGCTCGCTACATGCGGCGGCATGATCCTCGGATCTGACTCACATACAAGATACGGTGCGCTCGGTACAATGGCAATGGGTGAGGGCGGTCCTGAGCTCGTTAAGCAGCTCTTGGGCCAGACATACGATATCAATATGCCTGACGTTGTCGCTATCTACCTCACAGGCGAGCCCGTTAAGGGTGTAGGTCCTCAGGACGTTGCACTCGCTATCATCGGCGAGGTATTCAAGTCAGGTTATGTTAAGAACAAGGTCATGGAATTCGTAGGTCCCGGTGTTGCAAGCCTTTCTGCAGATTTCCGTATCGGCGTTGACGTTATGACCACGGAGACAACATGTCTGTCTTCTATCTGGCAGACAGATGAGAAGACTGAAGAGTTCTTCGAGATCCACGGCAGAAAGGGCGATTACAGGAAGCTCGCGCCTGCAGATCTTGCTTACTATGACGGCGTAGTTAAGGTTGACCTTGCAACAATAAGGCCTATGATCGCTATGCCTTTCCATCCTTCCATCGCATACGAGATCGACTTCGTAAATGCCAATGTTGAGCAGATGCTCCACGAGACAGAAGAGAGAGCCAAGGTATCCTTCGGCGACAAGATCGAATATTCACTTATGGATAAGATCGTTGACGGCAAGCTCCTTGTCGATCAGGGTATCATCGCAGGCTGCGCAGGCGGCGGATATGAGAATATCTGCGCTGCAGCTGACATCATGAAGGGTAAGTTTATCGGTTCTGACAAGTTCACGATGTCCATCTATCCCGCATCCACACCTATCTACATGGAACTTATGAGAAACGGCGTTGCAGCCGAGCTCCTCGAGACAGGAACCATCCTCAAGACTGCATTCTGCGGACCTTGCTTCGGTGCAGGCGACACACCTGCAAACAACGCATTCTCCATAAGACACTCAACACGTAACTTCCCCAACAGAGAAGGCTCCAAGGTACAGAACGGACAGATCAGCTCCGTTGCGCTCATGGATGCAAGATCCATCGCCGCTACTGCAGCAAACAAGGGATTCCTTACACCTGCAACAGAGTTTGACGGCGAATTCAGAGAGCATGTTTATCACTTCGACAGTGCTATCTATGCTAACAGAGTCTTCGACTCAAAGGGCGTTGCAGATCCCGATACCCAGCTTCAGTTCGGACCTAACATCAAGGACTGGCCTAAGATGGAGAAGCTCCCTGAGAATCTCCTCTTACAGGTAGTATCCGAGATCCACGATCCCGTTACCACAACAGACGAGCTCATCCCTTCAGGTGAGACATCTTCTTACAGATCAAATCCCCTGGGACTTGCTGAGTTTACATTGTCACGTAAGGACCCTGAATATGTAGGCCGCGCAAAGAATATCCAGAAGGCAGAGGCGGCACTTGTAGCAGGTGAGCATCCTTGCCATGCGATCGAGGGTCTTAAGGACATCGTACATACTGCTAAGACTGTCCTTGATTTCGGTGAGGCTACAACAGATACCATCGGCTTCGGTTCTACTATCTTTGCAGTAAAGCCGGGTGACGGTTCAGCAAGAGAACAGGCCGCTTCCTGCCAGAAGGTATTAGGCGGATGGGCTAATATCGCCAACGAATACGCAACAAAGAGATACCGTTCCAACCTCATCAACTGGGGTATGCTCCCCCTTCTTATCGAGAAGGGTGATCTCCCGTTTGCAAACCTCGATTACATCTATCTGCCCGGCATCAGAGAAGCTGTTGAGACCAAAGAAGAGATCATCAAGGCATATGCAATAAAGGATGGTAAGACTCAAGAGTTTACTCTTACACTTGGCGACCTTACGGACCGTGAGCGTAAGATAATCTTAGACGGTTGTCTCATTAACTTTAACAGGCAGAAATAAGATTCTTTTGCCACTAAATTGCCATTAAATTGTTATAAGGATACTAAATGTTTTTAGTATCCTTATATTATTCATCATTGGGAGGATAATGTATGAGATTAAAACAGATTCTAAAGAAAGCGGCATGTGTAAGTATTGCCGGAGCCATGATACTCAGTATGGCTGCCTGCAATAAGGATAATTCAGGTACGACTGATGGCACCCGTAGGGGCGAGACGATCAGTGCGGATGATCCTTGGTACACGGTAGAGCAGTCCAAGCTCGATCCTACTCCTGAAGTCGGAGATCTTAAAGAGTACGATTATTCTGAGGTTAGCTCTCTGGGAGTTATCGGAGATACTTATTTTGTTTGTTTCAACGGACAGCTTAGAATGCCTGAAGATTTCGATTGGGAGCACGATGATGCTTCAAAGTTTGCTGTCTTAAAGATCTTAGGCTATGACATGAACACTTTTGAGATCACCAAATCCTTTGATATGTCTGAATTTATAAGTGAGACTTCATATATCTCAGGCTTTGATGTTGTAGACGGCAAGCTCATTGCCCAAACTATCGAGTACGATATGCAGACTTACGACTCAAAATCATCACCTGTTGTTATCGATCCTGAGACAGGTGAATTGTCTGAGGATACTAACTCAATTGAAGATATATCTGAAGAAATGGCAGAATTCGATGCAAGTTATGAACGTACATTCCACTTCGACGGTAATACGATCGAAACATACTACGGATACGAAGACGAAGCGTTCTACAAGATCCGTTTGGTAACGGCAGATGGCGACGACGTTATACTTGATCTTGAACCTGAGGTTGAAGTAGGCGATATCCCCGGTATGATAAGGATCGAAGAGGGAAGATATCTTATTCTTTGCTCGACCTCCGGAGATATGGACACAGCATACATCCTTAATGCGAATACAAAGGCAATTGAAGCGGATACTTCAGGAACATATTCATGGGCTAATAATGGTGATATCTCCGATGTCTATGCAGCTGAAGACGGAAACAACTATTATGTAACCTCAGAAGGTATATCCAAGCTCGATGTTACGACAGGTGAAAATGAGCTTGTTGTAGATGCTGATTACTGTGCTGTCAGCAGAACGTTTTTTTCCAATTTCGTTGAGATCGTTGGTATAGAAGGAGACAATATCATCTTAAGCTCAACTGTCTATTCAAGCAGCCCTTTTGGAATGATGCAGACAACAGACAACTATATTATCAAGTTCACAAAGGCTGAGACAAATCCTAATGCCGGCAAGACGATCCTGGAGCTTTACTCCTATGGCGGATATTCAAACGATGCAGTATTCTCTGCTATTGCGGATTACAACAACGCTGATAATGACTATTTCATCGAGTTCTCATCAAGATACAGCATGGATGATGCCTTTGAGGATACCGATTGGGAGTCTATGGAAACCAATGACGACTATGAGGCAGTTATGTATGGTGCTCAGGCAAGCCTGTCAGATCAGCTTGCGATAGATATCATGAACGGCGACGGTCCTGATATCCTCCTTAACACTGCTTCATTAGGTCAGCTTAACAACTCAGACTATCTTGTGGATGTTTCCGATAGGGCGGCTTCCCTTACTGATGACGCTTACTTCAAGAATATCATCGACGCTTCTTATACCGGTGAGGCACTTTATCAGTTGCCTTTAAGCTTTGCTGTATGCGGTATTCAGACTGCGGGTGATCCCGGTGCGTCAGGCGTAGGCTATACTCTGGATGAGTACAAAGATTTCGTAGATGATTACTGCAATGGTTCCGATCCTAAGACTGCAGGTCAGGCTATCTACTTCGTTTCAATGTTTAATACAATGTATGACACCTTTATCAAGGACGGCCAGGCTGATTTCTCGTCTGAAGAATTTGCAGCTATGGCAGAGTATTGTAAGGATAATGTGCGCGAGCATGCTATCTCTTGGAATGATACGGATCCGATGTATGATGATTCCTCTGCTGCTTATGATGCTATGGTAACCAGTATTGTTGGCTACTACGACAACATCCGTTCGATTGACGGTGCTGCAACAGGAGTTTACGGCGGCCCTTCAGTAGACGGAAGAGGCCCAGGATTTATTGCTTCTTCATCCTTTGCGATCTCTGCTCAGGCTATCGATGTTGATGCATGCTGGGATTTTGTCAGTGTTCTCTTGTCAGAGGAGTGCCAGACCGCATTAGCCGATACCGGAGAGAATCCTATAAGCAGAACAGCATTTGATGCGAGCGCACAACTCCTCTTGGATTCTTTGGATTCCAATGCTGACAATGCCTGGATGGCAGAAGAATATGACTTCACTGAGGAAGATGTAGAAAGATATGAAGATATCTGCAATTCAGTTTCCTACAGTGTTTCTGGTGATGCTTCGATCTCTGTGATCCTCACAGAGGAGATGCCCGCTTACTTCTCAGGCCAGAAGGATTTGAGCGAAGTTACGCAGATAATGCAAGACAGAGTTCAGACGATATTAGACGAGCGCGGATAATACATAACAGCGATTAATATCACAAAGGAGTTGCCTTAAGTAAGACAACTCCTTTTGTTTGTAAATAAATCGTTGAACAATGGCTGATATAAATATAGAATGATTACACTTTACATAAACGGGGGACAGGATATGAACCGCAAAATCATCGCTTTATCCTTAAGTGCATCTCTTCTATTATCGCTTACATCCTGTGAGCAGCTCGAGGCACTTATGCAGACCGAAGAGACCGCTGTAACCGCTGAATCGGAAGCCTCGGTCTCTGAGTCACAGGAGACTTCTGAACCTACAGAAACAGAAGCTGATATAGAGATAGATCTTAATATGTATGCCGGCATGACGGCAGAGGAGATCACGGCATCTCTTACACTAGAGCAGAAGGCTGATCAGATGGTGCAGTGTAACATCACTGAAGTGGATCAGGAGGATATGGAGCAGAACTGTTATGGCTCTGTGCTGTCTCACTACGATAACCCTTTCTCAACAGAGGAATGGAACGACGTAATAGACGAGCTTCAGACGGGCGCTCTGATGTCAGATGCGGCGATCCCTTATATCTACGGACAGGATTCCGTGCATGGAGTTAACTTCTCCTCTGACACTGTTATCTTCCCGCACAATATAAACATCGGTGCAACAAGAGATGTAGAGGGCGCAAGACAGATGGGTATAGTCGTAGGCAACGACATCATGCCGTCCAACATGATCTGGAATTTTGCACCCTGCGTTGCAGTTGCAAGAGATCCCAGATGGGGCAGGACATATGAGTCTTATTCATCAGAGCCCGAGATCGTATCTGAGCTTGCGGCAGCATATACTGAAGGCCTTGTTGAAGCAGGCGTTGTAGCTTGCCCCAAGCACTTCATAGGTGACGGTTATACCGTCTACGGCACGGGTGAAGCATCAGATGTTACAAGGCTTATAGACAGAGGCGACGCTCAGATGACAGAAGAACAGATAGAAGCAAATCTTGCTATCTACCAGGCTCAGATCGAAGCGGGCGCACAGTCCATAATGCTCTCACACTCATCTCTTAACGGAGTAAAGATGCACGAGAACGCAGAGCTTATCTCCAGATTGAGAAACGAACTCGGCTTTGAGGGCGTAATCTTGAGCGACTGGGAATCCATACATAACATCTCAGGCACTTCGCTTGAAGAGCAGGTAATAAACTGCATCAATGCAGGCTGCGATATGCTGATGGAACCCTATGCTTACGACGAGTGCGTAGACATAATCATCGCCGCTGCAGAAGACGGCAGGATACCCATGGAGCGTATAGACGAAGCTGTTACAAGGATCATTCAGCTTAAGATAGATGCAGGCCTTATTGAAGATCCATACCTGGATGATATAGAGCCTGTTGCTTGCGAAGAATATTCTTACGATCTCGCATTAAGGCTCGCAGAAGAGTCCCTGGTGCCTCTCAAGGACGATGCAGGTCTTGTAATACCCGATGGTTCACTTATCTATGTCTCAGGCCCTGCAGCAGACGATACAGGCGTTCTTTGCGGCGGCTGGACATACACCTGGACCGGTATGTGTGACAGCGATATCGGAGGCATGAAGTTTGTTCCGAATTGCACCACTATCCTCGAAGGTTTGGAGGAGATGGCAGAGGAGCATAATTGGACGATAACTACAGACAAAGAAGAGATCATGAACAGCGACTATGTTGTCCTTTGCGTAGGTGAGCGCCCATATGCGGAGTGGCTCGGCGATACCGAGGACCTGTCTGTAACAGGAGCTCTCGGATTGGACAGCCGGGCAGATATCGAACTTGCTGCTGCATCTGACGTTCCGACCATCACTCTTATCGTCGCAGGCAGAAACGTGATAATCGACGACTATATGGACGATTGGGATTCCATAATCATGTGCTACCTCCCAGGAAGCACGGGCGGCACTGCTATAGCAAACTGCCTTGCAGGTGAAGCTGAATACACCGGAACACTTCCTATGCCTTACTACGAGAATGTTGCCGGAATTGAGCGCGGAGAATATCTGTTCCCTGTAGGTTACTCATGCGTGCAATAATATTCGACATAGACGATACCTTATACAGCAGGCAGGACCTTTTTGTAAGGGCTGCAAGTGAGATCACCGGCACTGACATAAGAAAGTATCCTACTTTCGTAGATACTTTCTACAAGATGTCAGACCTTAATACGGAGCAGCTCGAGAAGGGACTTATAACAACACTTGAATCCAATTCCTGGCGCTTTAATAAGACATACGAAGCGCTCGGCATACAAGCGGATGAAGATGCCGGAATAAAGACAGCAAGGCTCTATTCAGAGCTTCAGAGCAGGATAGAGCTTACCAAGGGATTCGAGACGCTCCTTGTAAGTCTTAAGACCAAAGCAGAGCTGGCTATCCTTACTGCAGGTGCATCTGACCATCAGTGGGATAAGTACGATCAGCTCGGTATGGAAAGATTCATACCGAGGGATAAGGTAATCGTTGCCGGTGATGTAGGATGCTCTAAGCCCGAGCTTAAGATCTTCCGTATAACAGAAGGCATCTTGGACCAAAAGGACAGAGATAAGATCTTCATGGTAGGCGACTCATATAAGCACGATATCTTAGGTGCGGTAAATGCAGGCTGGAATACCATCTGGATCAACAGAAGACAAAAACAACTCAGCAACGGGCAACCGGGTCCTACCTTCGAAGTAAATACGGAACCGGAACTCATAAAGCTCCTTGGAGAGTTATTCTTGTAAAGACAAATCAATGTGTAAATATCACAATGATAACCGGCAAACCGGATTATTAGTGATATATCGTTACTACGGACTTTGTTCCGGATTTTGTTCCAAGTTTAGCGATTTTTGGGAACAGATTTGGAACTACGAGGCTTGTTCCGGATTTTGTTCCAAGATCTGCGATTTTTTGGAACTGATTTGGAACTGCGAGGTTTGTTCCGGATTTTGTTCCAGGATTTGCGATTTTTTGGAACAGATTTGGAACTGCGAGGCTTGTTCCGGATTTTGTTCCAAGATCTGCGGTTTTTTGGAACAGATTTGGAACTACGAGGCTTGTTCCGGATTTTGTTCCAAGATCTGCGATTTTTTGGAACAGATTTGGAACTGCGAGGCTTGTTCCGGATTTTGTTCCAAGATTAGCGATTTTTTGGAACAGATTTGGAACTGCGAGGATTGTTCCGGATTTTGTTCCAAGATTAGCGATTTTTTGGAACAGATTTGGAACTACAGTGTTTGTGCCAAAGAAAATCCCCAAAGCTTTGATTGCTTTGGGGATCCTTCATTGATATCTGTCAGATGCCTAGTGTACATTCAATATGAGCTATCAGATTCTTTATGCGCTCTTTGCGGTCTGTCTCATCCAAGTTAGCCGCATCGAGATTCAGAAGGGAGGGGTCTGATGTAGCGATCTTCTCGATCAGATGTTCGCTGTCTTCTAAACTCGGGCTGTTATCCAGTATGTATTTCTCGTAGTTTGCAGAGGTAGCAAGTTCATTTAAGAAACGGTAACACATGTCGAGATAAGACTTGTAAAGGTCTTCTTCGCTATATGTGTTATCTTCATCAAGGAAGTATTCCATTTCATCTTTCCAGGTTTCGAAATCCATATAACCCCCCTTATGTTTGATACAAACAGATTTTACCCCGTGAGGGTATAAATAGTAACCCTGCTTTAGTATTTTTTACAGAATTGATACTTTGTTATTGCGACAATCTCACTGTAACAATGTTACATTCCCTTATTTTATCGGCGTTTTGGAAAACCGGCTCTATATGCAACAAAGTGCTCCGTTTAACTGTTTATAGAGTAAAGGCATAAGGAGGCAGGCTATGAATTACATAAAGAGAGTTTCTATATTGATGGTGATGGTGATGGCGCTCGGCATCTTTTGCTCTTGCACGGGCAATGCAAAGGGGAGGACTTCTTCAAAAAGAGAGGTTGACGTGCCCTCAGGCGAGATCCTCTACGATGACAGGTATGTCAATTATGCATGGGGATATCAGGAGACCGGATACTTCATTATGACTAACGGGGATATCTATGTATATGATCAGGAAATGCTAAGAGAAATAGCAGGTGATTATGTTTATGATCACGACCATTACGGCCTCTTAAGACAGGTCGCTCAAAGATATGAACCGAATGATTCGATCTCGGAGGAAGAAGTTGAGCGTATCTACTACCTCGCAAAGCATGTGGATCCCGCATCGCTATATGAAGTGGAATGGGTAGCCTGTGACGCGGGATGTTATACCAAGAGCTTCCTGGTAGATGATAGCGGAACCATGGTCTGCTTCGAAGAGAGAGGCGACGGTGAAGGCAGCCTTACCGATATGTATGCTGTGAGGTGCCTTGCTTATACTTACGAGGTGCTCAGCTGATCTTGTCGTAGTCAGATTGCTTAAAGCCTACGAGCACTTTGTCTTCCGTTATAAGGAGGGGACGCTTAACGAGCATTCCGTCTGTTGCAAGAAGGTTTATCATCTCTTCCCCGGTCATGTTTGGAAGCTTGTCTTTGAGCTCTAACGCTCTGTACTGCATGCCACTGGTATTGAAGAACTTGCGCGTATCAAGACCGCTTCTTGCGATCCACTCCGTAAGCTCTGCTACGGTAGGATTATCGAGCTTGATATCCCTATAGTCGTATTTGATCTTCTTGGAATCCAAGTAGGCCTGGGCCTTCTTGCATGTAGAGCATTTGGGGTAGCAGATAAAGAGCATATTATTACCTCGTTTTTTATTCCATTATACATAATTAGAGAAGGCGCTGTGCGGCGCCTTCTTCTATCTGTCTCTTATTCCTTCACGTACTCTAATATGTCTCCCGGCTGGCAATCGAGAGCTTCGCATATCGCGACCAGCGTCGAAAACCTGATGGCTGATACCTTGCCGTTCTTCATCTTAGAGAGATTAACATTTGAAACGCCGACCTTCTCTGAAAGCTCGTTAAGTGACATCTTGCGGTCGGCCATCACTCTGTCGAGTCTTAGTATTATCTGTCCCATATAGCGCCTCTCTTACAAAGTCTCATCGTAAAGCTCCTGGAGCTTGATGCCGTAATCCAATACCGAATATATTACCCAGATAAGTATGCCTGCAAGTATTGCAAAGCCACCGCTAAGGGTAAAGGCGATTATTACGGCTACACCGATAAGAGGGATGAGAAGTCCCTTCTTGACCTCAGATGTAAATGGTGTGGGCGAGTTCTCTATGAGCTTAAATGCCCTTCCGAAGAATGCCATTACTGCGCAGTAGTAAGCTATGCAGGCTGTAAGAACAAAAAAGACCGAGCCGTAGTAAACCGAATAGGGGTGAGCATCTATCTCGGCCTGGAGGGCGGGTATATCTGATTCGAGGTTAAGATCCTCAGGCGTGCCCATTCCGAGATCTATGTTGATTAATTCTACTGAGCCTATCTTATGCTGAACCTCAGTATCCTGCGTTAAGATCCATTCGTCGAACTTGCCCCTGGAGCTGATTATCCCGATACCTGCTATCAGAGTTATCACCATCAGGGCGATGCCTATCCAAAACAGTACTTGCGAAAATACCTTGCCGTAGTGGCTGCTCTTCTTGATGTTAGTAAGCATATCCTTCTCACTATTCATATCTATCTCTCCTTAAAAAGTGTTATTTGTTCCTCCGGAAGATGGCTATACTATAACTCGTGTTTTAATCTCTGTCAACAACTTTTTAACGATAAACGATAAATATTTTGCGTTTGAGTTTATGTTGCCCGTGACAGAAGATGTTATATAATAATGTCAAGGAGGGGCACATTTTGGATAGAGTATTTAAAGACAAAGGGAAGTCTGTTGCTCTTATAACCGTTATCTATCTGATAGCGTCGGTTATAGGCTATATGACATATAAGATCTGCCCATTCGATTACAGGATAAGTCTTCTTATAGCGGATATCATCGCCACATGTTTTGTATTTGCCTTCTCCTGCCTGTTCGATAACAGCTCCGTGTACGATCCTTATTGGAGCGTGCAGCCGATCGTCATTGCAGGGTTGTTCTATATCAAGTCGGGATTAAGCATAAGCTCTCTTCTTGCACTCATAAGCATCTTATATTGGGGCATAAGGCTTACACTAAACTGGGCATATACCTTCAAGGATATGAAGCATCAGGACTGGCGCTACGATAACCTCAAAAAGCAGTGCGGCGTATTCTATCCGATAGTAAATCTCTTAGGCATACACATGATGCCAACGGTAGTAGTCTATCTCTGCGTGCTGCCTGCGGTAACTCTCATGAAGGAAGGGTCGGAGCTTACTGTATTTTCCGCAGGCGGAATGCTCGTTTGCCTTTTGGCAGCTTCCTTGCAGCTTGTAGCAGACCTTCAGATGCAAAGATACCGCGCGAAGGGTACGCACGGGCTTATAAGGGAAGGCTTGTGGAAATATTCGAGGCATCCTAATTATTTAGGCGAGATCCTGATGTGGTGGGGCATTGCGCTTCAGGGATTGCCCTTAATGAGCGGCAGATGGTATCTTCTGTCAGGAGCCATATTAAACACCTTGATGTTCATTACGATAAGTATTCCTCTTGCAGATAAAAGACAGAGCAAAAAGCCCGGATACGGTGGGTATAAGAAGGCCACAAGAGCGCTCCTGCCCATTCCGAGATAAGAGCCTTGATTTTGCTTTAATCCCCGCAGTTGTTATAATTAGCGAATACCAACAGGAGATATAAGAATGCGTAAATACACGGTAGGCAAGGATCAGGACGGACTTCACGTCGTAAAGGCGAGCATAATGGCGTACCCTCAGCTCAGGAGCGCTGATCTGTACCATGCGCTCAAGAGACGCGACATCAGGATAGACGGCAAGAAGGTCGATAAGGACATCGCGGTAAGACTGGGCTCTGAAGTAGAGATCTGGCTCCCTGATGCTCTTTTCGAAAAGAATAGTGCTCCTGCAAAATCTCCTTCCAAAGACGCGTTCAAGATCGCCTTCGAGACAGCAGGGCTTCTCATTATCAACAAGAGCCAGGGGATAGCGGTGCATTCCGGCAAGTCCACGGGCGAAGATACTCTCATAGATCTTATAAGGAAAGAGACGAGGTATAAGGAAGCCGAGCTCTGCCACAGGATCGATATGAACACGGGCGGCCTTGTTATGGTCGCAAAGAACAAGGCGTATCTGGACAGCGCGACCGAGTTGTTCAGAAATAAGCTCATAACGAAGAGATATAACGCGATAGTATTGGGCGTGCCTGATGCAGGCGACGAGGTCTGCTGCGATGACGGCGTCATAATGCACGAGGTATCTGCCTTCTTGGAGAAGACGAGATCCGGCAATGTGTATATCCACGATGCAAAGCAGCCGGGCGACCTTGAGATAGTTACAAGGTATCATGTGATAAAGGAATTTACCTCCACGGATACGGGCTTTGATCTGTCTGAATTAGAGCTCGAGCTCGTGACGGGAAGGACGCATCAGATAAGAGCGCATATGGCGCATCTGGGATACCCCGTATTAGGCGACGGCAATTACGGCAGGAACAAATACAATACGGAATTTAAGACCAGAGCAGGCGGAAGGCTCAAGCATCAGCAGCTCTATTCGACACAGATAAGGGTAGGTCATGTGCCTTCGGGTAATCTGCATAGTGATATTTCGGGAAAATGTTTTAAAATATCTCCTGAATATGAATTGGATATTAAAGGACTTAAGGTTAAGGCATAAGATGAGAGATTGTGTATTTGAAGTTGTAAGCGGTATGTACTCTGAACCCGTCTACGCAAGAGGACAGTACGAGGAGACAGATTCCAAGATCAAGTATATCTGGAATGAGAAGCATAATAAGGAAGATAAGGAGTCCGTATTCCACCTTACCTGCGATAAGGCTACCAAGGACTGCCAGGTCGTAAGGAACGGCGATGTGGATTCAGTTATGGATTTTAAGAGCGGCAAGAAGACAAAAGGCACTCTCAATACGGCTTACGGCATAATCGATGTAGAGATAGATACGGAATATATCAATCTCCCCGGAGCGCTCTCTAACACTCTTGAGATACGTTACGGCATAGGTCAGGGAGAAGATAAACCGATAAAAAATCTCTTTATGATAAAAAGGCTCTTGCAAAACGATTGAAATTAATGTATTATCTTCAAGCATTGTTCATAGAAAGGTTATTGGAGGTGAAGATAAATGGCACATCCTAAGCGTAAATGGTCGAAGGCTAGGACTTCTCGTCACAGAAGCGCATGGAAGCTTAACATGCCGGGTTTCGTTGAATGTCCCCAGTGTCATGCTAAGATGCTTCGCCGCACTGTTTGCAAGAACTGCGGTTACCTGGACGGCAAACAGGTTATCAAAGTCGGCGACGAGATCTAAGTTTAGATTAGGAATTAATTAAGCGAAGGCAGTGTTTATAGATATAGGCACTGCCTTTTTTATCGAGAAAGGTAAGGATGACGATGGGCAAACCCGTAGTAGCTATAGTCGGCAGACCTAACGTCGGCAAGTCGAGTCTGTTCAATACTCTTTACGGTGAACGTATCTCAATCGTAGCAGATACGCCCGGTGTTACGCGCGACCGCATTTATGCGGATATCGAATGGCGCGGCAGAGAGTTCATCATGATCGACACGGGCGGTATCGAGCCCGAGCAGACAGATGATGTCATCCTCACAAAGATGCGTCTCCAGGCTGAGATCGCGATCGAGACAGCTGACGTTATCTTGTTCCTCACGGACATAAAGTCAGGTCTTACTTCATCGGATGAAGAGATCGCTGTCATGCTCAGGAAGTCCGGAAGACCTGTCGTAGTTGCCGTCAATAAGGTCGACTATGTAGGCGATCCTCCGGCAGAGTTCTATGAATTCTATAACTTAGGTCTTGATAATGTATGCTCGATCTCTGCGGCACACAGACTCGGTATAGGAGAGATGCTCGATATGCTTTTTGAGTTCTTCCCGGAAGAAGAGTCAGATGACGAAGCAGGGGAGACCATAAGAGTAGCCCTGATCGGCCGTCCTAATGCGGGCAAGTCTTCTCTTGCCAACAAGATGATAGGCCAGGAGAGGAGCATCGTATCCGATGTCGCAGGCACCACGAGAGATTCGATAGATACCGAGATCGAGAACGAGTTCGGTAAATATACGATCGTCGATACGGCAGGCATGCGCAAGAAGAGCAGGATAGAAGACGTTATCGAGCGCTATTCGATGGTAAGGGCTTTGTCAGCGATAGAGAGAGCCGATGTATGTCTTATCCTCATCGATGCCGAGAAGGGCATCACGGAGCAGGATACGAGAGTAGCAGGGCTTGCTCACGATTCGGGCAAAGCTTCCATAATAGTAGTAAACAAGTGGGACCTCGTTGATAAGCAGACGGGAACGTTAGAGCAGATGACCAAGATAGTCAAGGACCGTCTTGCGTTCATGAGCTATGCGCCTGTAGTCTTCATATCAGCCAAGACAGGCCAGAGAGTGGATAAACTCTATGCGCTTATTAACAAGGTGCGTGAGAACGCGCTCAAGCGCCTTACGACGGGCGTACTCAATCAGATGATATCGGATGCCGTTACCATGGTCCCGACACCTCAGGACAAGGGCAGACATTTGAAGATATATTACGGCACGCAGGTAGCGGTAAATCCGCCTACGTTTGCACTGTTCGTAAACGATAAGGAATTATCGCATTTCAGTTACGAGAGATACTTAGAGAACAGGATAAGGAGCAACTTCGGTTTCGAGGGTGTGCCGATCCGCTTGCTACTTAGAAACAAAAAGGGCGATGACGTCTGAATATTTTGTTTAAAATGACAGTGCCTTATTAGCGTCATTAGGTAGTTTAATATACTCGGTCCAAAAGAATAAATATATTTATATATCGACAGGAGCTCATATGGCAGTCAAGGATATCACTAACTTAAGAAACATCGCGATCATCGCACACGTTGACCACGGCAAGACTACGATCGTGGATTCCATGCTCAAGCAGGCAGGCGTATACAGAGAGAACGAAGAGATCGTTGAACAGGTAATGGACAGCAACGACCTCGAGCGTGAGCGTGGTATCACTATCCTCGCAAAGAATACTGCCATCGATTACAAGGGAACAAGGATCAATGTCGTTGACACTCCCGGCCACGCCGATTTCGGTGGTGAGGTTGAGCGTGTACTCAAGATGGTTGACTCTGTTCTCCTCGTTGTAGACTCCTTCGACGGTCCTATGCCTCAGACAAGATTCGTTCTTCACAAGGCATTAGAGCTCGGACTCAAGCCTATCGTATGCATCAATAAGATCGACAGACCTGACGCAAGACCTAAGCAGGTTGTAGACATGGTACTCGATCTGTTCATCGAGCTCGGTGCAGATGACGACCAGCTCGAATTCCCTATCGTATATACATCCGGTAAGACCGGTATCGCAACAATGGATCTCAAGGAATATGAGGACGGCAAGGAATTAGACTTCACACCTCTCCTCGATACCGTTGTTGAATACACACCTTGCCCCCAGGGTGATCCCGACGCACCCATGCAGCTCCTCGTATCCAATATCGATTCAGATCCTTATATCGGCAGGATCGGTATCGGAAGAGTCGAGAGAGGTACCATTAAGCAGGGTGAGAACGTTGCCCTCGTATGCTACGGCGAAGACGGCAAGCGTACTGCAAGAGTAGTTAAGCTCATGCGCTTCAAGAACTTAGGCAAGGAAGAAGTCAAGGAAGCATCGATCGGTGAGATCGTTTGCGTTGCCGGCATCGCTGATATCAACATCGGTGATACCCTCTGCGATGCAGCTAATCCCGAGCCGCTCCCGTTCGTAGATATCGACGAGCCTACTATCGCAATGACATTCTCGGTAAACGATTCACCTTTCGCAGGCGAAGACGGTAAGTTCGTTACATCAAGACACTTAAGAGACAGACTCTTCAAGGAGATCGAGACAAACGTTTCCATGAGAGTCGAAGAGACAGATACAACAGAGGCCTTTATCGTAAAGGGTAGAGGAGAGCTCCACATCTCAGTCCTCATCGAGACAATGAGACGTGAAGGATACGAGTTCCAGGTAAGTAAGCCTAAGGTAATCATGAAGGAAGTCGACGGCGTTCTGTGTGAACCTGTCGAGGACCTCGTTATCGACGTTCCCGAGGACTTCGTAGGTCCCGTTATGGAGAAGATCGGTAAGAGAAGAGGCGAACTCGTAAATATGCTCCCGCCTACAAAGGGATATACAAGACTTGAGTTCAGGATCCCTTCAAGAGGACTCTTAGGATACAGGACCGAGTTTTTGACCGACACAAAGGGCAATGGTATAATGAACTCCATCATAAACGGCTTTGTACCATTCGCCGGAGATATTGAGACAAGGAATCAGGGCGTACTCGTAGCGTTTGAGACCGGAACAGCCGTAACATACGGTTTGTTCAATGCCCAGGACAGAGGCCCCCTCTTCATCGGAGCCGGCACACCTGTTTACGAGGGTATGATCGTAGGTATCAACCCCAAGCCTGAGGACATAACGGTTAACGTCTGCAAGAAGAAGCACGTAACCAACATGCGTTCCGCAGGTGCTGATGACGCAATGAGACTCACCCCTCCTCTTACATATTCTCTCGAGCAGTGCCTCGAATTCGTTGAAGACGACGAGCTTTGCGAGGTTACGCCCAAGAATATCCGTTTGAGGAAGAAGATCCTCAACAACGATCTCAGAGCGAAGACGGTGGCTAAGCAGAAAAAGGAAGGCTAATGCTGCCCAAGAAGGTAAAAATCGCTCTAAGGATACTCATTGTCCTTATATTGCTGTTCAGCTTCGCAGTTGCAGGCGTAATATTCGGCTACAACTATGTCATATCGCAGCAGCAGAGATTCGATAACCTTCAAACCCGGATAGATTCAGGAGAACTTCTTATTACCGCTGAGACTGAGGGCGCGATGCCCCTGGTCATCAGTACCGGTATGGATACTTCGGATATAGCGGATACTCTCTTCGAAGAGGGGATCATATCCAACACATTCATATTCTCGCTCATGAGCAAGATCAACGGCTTTGACGGCGCATATGTCGCAGGTACGCATTATCTCGTCCCTACGATGTCCTACGACGAGATAATGTACTATCTTACTCTCGAGCCTGCGAGCGTCACTGTAACGATCCCTGAGGGCTCTACCTATGTCGAGGTGAAGCAGATCCTGCACGATGCGGGCATCAACTTCGACGACGCCGAGTTTGACTCCTGCATGAATTCCCCGAACCTGTTTGTCGACTATGAGTTCGTCTCACAGATCGAGATCAAGGAGGGCAGAGACTATATCCTTGCAGGATACCTCTATCCCGATACATACACCTTCGATATCAATGCTTCGCCCGAGTCTATAATCCGTAAGTTCCTGAGCAATATGCAGAACAAGCTCTACGACGAGTACTACGACAGGGCTCAGAGGCTCGGCATGACGATGGATGAGGTAATGACACTCGCATCTATCATCCAGAAGGAGACAGGTAAGCCCACGGACATGATGTATGTATCCGCGGTATTCCATAACAGATTAGGTTCGGAAGATGAGAGCATGCACTATCTGAGCTCTTCTGCGACCATCAACTATCTCGTTCAGCTCCAGGGTGGAGAGACTTCACTTATGCACACGGAAGCAGAGGTAAATATCTCAAGCCCTTACAATACATATCTCAATCCGGGACTTCCTCCGGGACCTATATGTATGCCCGGACAGGATGCTATATCCGCAGCTTTGTATCCGGAGCCGAACTGCAATTACTGGTATTTCTGTGCGACGGGCGACGGCGGAACAGCCTTTGCCGTAACGCTGTCTGAGCATGAGAGCAATGTCGCTACATATTCACCTAACTGGGCAGTCGGAGCTGATGTAACTCCCGACCTTGCAGAAGACGAGTACGATGATGAAGAAACCTGAGATCTTAAGCCCTGCGGGCAATCCTTATAAGCTTGAAGTAGCTGTTAATTACGGTGCCGATGCCGTCTATATGGCAGGCAAGAACTATGGCCTTCGCGCGCTGTCTGATAACTTCACAAGAGACGAGATGACAGATTCCATTAAACTCGCTCACAGCAAGGGCGTTAAGTGCTATGTCACTTTGAATGTTATGCCGACAGAAGATGAGCTCTCAGGTATAGACGATGCCATTAACTTTATAGGCAAAGAGTCCGGTGCGGATGCCGTACTGATATCAGATCCCGGCATATTCATGAGAGCAAGAGCTCTCGTGCCTGAACTCGATATCCATATATCGACACAGGCATCTGTTACCAACAGCAATGCCTGCATATTCTGGGCAGAGCAGGGCGCCAAGAGGATAGTCCTCGCACGCGAGGTATCTCTTGCACAGATAAAGAAGATCAAGCAGGCGATACCCTCTGATTGCGAGATAGAATGTTTTGTTCACGGCGCCATGTGCGTTGCTTATTCCGGAAGATGCCTCATGAGCAATTACTTCACGGGAAGACGCTCTAACGGAGGTGCTTGCGCACAGCCCTGCAGATGGGGATACTCCCTTACTGAAGAGAAGCGCCCCGACATGGCTATGCCGATAGAAGAAGATGAGCGCGGCACATACATACTAGGTTCCAAAGACATCTGCATGATCGACCACATCCCTGACATGATAGATGCAGGCATAGACTCATTTAAGATCGAAGGGCGTATCAAGGGCGCTTACTATGCAGCTGCAGTAACCAAAGTCTACAGGGAAGCCGTAGATCTGTATTTCGAGGATCCTGAGCGCTACAGCGTAAAGAAAGAATGGAAGACCATATTAGACAAGGTTGTCCACAGGGATTACGATACAGGATTCTTCTATAATTCACCTTCAGAAGATGCCAAGATCGACTACGATAAGTCTTATAATAAGCCTGCCTTTGTTGTCGGCATCACGGAAGAGACCACAGAAAACGGCCTTATCAAGGTTACGCAGAAGAATAAGCTCTATAAAGGTGATGTGCTTAATGTTCTTAAGCCTGAGGGCTATGTGGATCCCATAAGAGTTACTGAGCTCTACGATAAGAACATGCAGCAAATAGACAGCTGCCCTCATCCCGAGATGACTTTCTTCATGAAGGCAGAAGATAAGGATGGCAATGAAGTCACCCTGCCTAAGCTCTCCTTCCTCTCAAGAGACGGCGACAAGGACGAGGGAATTCTGCCTTCAGTCAAGTAACCTATGGTAAGTACCTCGATCAGGGTCTGTTACGGGGCATTATCAAGAATCGTTTATTCATTTTTTTTTAACATTTAGTTTAAGCCCATTTATCATTTTTGATTTTAATTACAGTAATATATAGCTATCTTGATTATTTGATTAGGAGGGCTGGTCATGTTCAAACTGAAATCGTTTACTAAAGCGTTAGTCGGTACGGTTATATCGGCATCGCTTTTGGCAGGAGGTCTTTTGCCCGGTACAGTACTGGCAGCTGAGAAAGAATACGCTTTTGGAACAAATTCAAATACATCTGAAACGCTTGCATCTGGTGATATACTTCACGTAACCGGATTTCCTGGAAACAGCCGAGATGTTGTTCTTACAATTACGGCTCCGGCAGGCTGCACGATAAATATAAAAGGTACTTTGGACATTGAAAACGGTTATGATAAATTATACTTATATGATGGAGATAATAGTGGTGGAGACTATTTTTATTACTGTTCATCAAGAAACACTTCGGTAGATAAAACTACTACTACAAATGTATTGAAGATAAGATATCAGACCGATATTTCCGTTCTTAGTTCAATGGATGTTGCAGTAAGCGTAGCTCATTCTCATAACTTCGCTTATGCTGCACAGGGTTCTGTTGTAACAGCAACATGCACATCAGAAATCAATCCATGTACTTATCACGATAATGGCATAGCTCTTACTTTGAACGCACCGGCTGACCTTACTTACGACGGAAATGCGAAGAGTGCCACAATCTCCGGTTATCCGGATGAGGACATTTATAATCTTGCCGCGCAGCCTGCAAGCATTGCATATTACAGATCCACGGGTGAAGGAAGCGTAACACCTGACGGAGATGCCCTTGATGGTGCACCGACTGATGCCGGCAACTATGTTGCACAGATGACATGGGGCGGCGCTACAGCGTCCAAGGCTTTCACCATCGCTAAGGCTCCCATTAATCCGTCTGTTTCGATCGATGACTGGGTCTATGGCGCAGCAGCCAAGACACCGAGCGTTACGGGCAATACAGACAACGGAACTGTAACCTATACATATGCAGCTCAGGGCAGCACGGATTTCAGCGCAACAGTTCCTACGGCAGCAGGTGATTACACGGTAAAGGCAACAGTTGCTGAGACAGCTAATTATGCTGGCGCTTCAGCAACAGCTGATTTCACTATCTCCAAAGCTGATATTACTCCGAGAGTAACCATTTCAGGATGGACATACGGCGGAACAGCAAGTACTCCTGAAGTTACAGGTAATACAGGTAATGGTACAGTTACTTATACTTATGCATCTCAGGGCAGCACAGATTTCAGTGCAACAGTTCCTACGGCAGCAGGTGACTATACGGTCAAGGCAGCGGTAGCAGCATCTTCAAACTGCAATGCAGGCGAAGCAACAGCAAACTTCACGATTGCAAAAGCAGATCTTACGGCTGCACCGGTTGCGGTAAATCCCGAATTCCGCATTAATGCTCAGGATCTTGTTTCCATCAATGCACCTGAAGGATACACGATGTATTATGCTCTCGGTACGGATGCAACTACTGCACCTGCTGCAAGCGCATATTCAAAAACGATCCCCACTGCCACAGCAGTCGGCACATACTACGTCTGGTATAAGGCTGTAGGTGATGCCAACCATAACGATGCAGAGCCTGCTTGTGTTGAAGCTAAGATCATACCTACAACCTATTCGTTTGTTTCAGGCAATGACGGTTCATGGTTACGCGGCGACGACAAGAATCTTGATATGAAGCTCACAAACGATCTTGATACTGCTTTTGAGAATCTTGTAGCAATAAAGGTTGATAATGCGGTAGTTCCAGTAAGCAACTATGAAGTAACCAAGGGAAGCCTCATAGTTTCCTTCAAGGTTGACTACCTCAAGACACTCTCTGTCGGTGAGCATACTGTAACATTTGTATTTGCAGACGGCGAGATCTCAACAAAGCTGACTGTCAAGGAAGCAACAGCAACGGTCACACAGACAGGTGAACAGTTAAGCGTTTATCTGATAGCAGGAATTGCCTGCCTAGCATTAGCAGGTTCGATAATCTGCTTCAAGAAGTGGAAGCTCGATGAGAAGTAAAGATACCGCTCTTTCTTAAAGATAAGGCCGCCTCCGGGCGGCTTTATTTATGTTACATAACAGGATGCTTGATTTAAAACCGGCCTGAATGTAAAAATTTATAGAAGGATATTGCAATTTGCTTTGAGAGGGATAGTGTTATGAAGCAAATCAGAAAGATAGAAAGCGCGGCATAAGCGCATTTACGTTAGCAGAACTCATAGTAGTTCTTGTTATCCTTGCGGTCCTTGCTGCTATGCTCACACCTGCGCTCACAGGTTATATAAAGCGAGCCAGGAGAGCTAAGTATATTGATGCCGCAGATGAAGCCCGTGTGGCTTGTCAGGCAGTAGTCCAGGAACTCTACGGCCTGAGCAATGATGATACTACGAATAATGTGGCAGGTCAGACTTTTGATGGTAATAATGTATGTTGGAACAAGGGTGAATACCAATCATGGGGCGATAAGGTGTTGACCCTTATGAATCGCGGCTGTGGTGCAGCTAATAATGAACCTTACATTCTGGTTTTTGGTGTTGGTACTCACAAGGCTGCTGGCGGAATGAGTCTTACTCAGAAGTATACAGTTTACTATATCGCGTATGTTGAGGATGAGAATTCTCCTGCTTTGTTCTACGTTAACGGTGAATGGATGTATAAATATCCAAGAGGTGATACTGACAAATTCCCAATTACAGATAGAACTATAGGTGGAACACCTTTTAGAAACACCATAATCAAGGATGATGCAGAAATACCGTTACAGTTCTTTATTGTGAGCAATAGAACCGGTCTTTCAGAT
This sequence comes from Saccharofermentans sp., assembly GCA_024685135.1. Lineage (GTDB taxonomy): Bacteria > Bacillota > Clostridia > Saccharofermentanales > Saccharofermentanaceae > Saccharofermentans. The sequence continues at coordinate 990 of JAIKWA010000034.1, read as the reverse complement.
ACTGATTTTTGGAGAAAAAAGACTAATAATAAACCTGATCCGAGAACCTTGGAAGGTCATAGCGAAGGTAACTACGGTTACTGATCATCTGTAATGGTTTTTCAGAACATTAAGCTCAGCTCATTTAGCAGCTGGGCTTTTCTTTTGGTACGGGACGGGTTTTCTTACGCCTGTTTGAGGGGACCTGACTCGTTTGGACCGGCCGTCTTCAGTCTCTGTCCAACCACTTGCTGATGAAACCGACAAGACTAAGAAACCACTGCCGTTATTCCTGTTTTTGGTGCAAGATCTGAAGTTTTTGCAACAGATCATGCAAAAGTTTGCCCGTATTGCTGATCCTGTTGCTAAAAAGGATTTCGTCAACAAAATAGGAATTTGCTATTATCAGAGTGAATACTCAGCGATTAAATGTCATCCCGACTGCCATAGTTCCAAAAAGCGTGAAGAACCTTATTTTTGTATTGTTTGGTGATATCAGGACTCTTTGCCCTTGGCCTCAGGCTCCTTCATAAGACGCTCTAAGACATTGGACACGTATTCCGTCACCTTCTTGTCTATTCCGAATACCTTGATTATCTGAGCGATGATGATAGCGAGCGCAGGTCCTAAGAGGAAACCTGCAAGGCCCCAGACAGCAACACCTGCTGCCATTGAGATCAAGGTTATGAGAGGATGCATCTGCATTGACTTGCCGAGTATCGAAGGCTCTATAACTCTTCTTATGACAGTCATGATGGCAAGACCTACTACTATTACTATCGCACCCACGAGATTGCCGTTAGCGAGGCAGTAGACTGCAACGGGGAGCATTACCACTGAAGCACCGAGCACAGGCAGGAAGTCGATTACGCCCGTAAGAAGACCCAAGATTATGGAAAGTCCCGGGATACCCGCAAAAGCGAAGATGACAGCTGCTTCGACGGATGTGATTATAAGGAGAGTAAAGTAACCGCCGAGTACTCTGAACAAGAGTACAGACAGATCGTTTAC
>JAIKWA010000008.1 GCA_024685135.1 Saccharofermentans sp. | reverse complement strand
GAGTGATCTTGGCGAGACCGAGAAGGCCGTATATCTTACCAGGAGCCAGACGGAGCTTGCAAGAACGGTTCAAAGGAGGCTTACGGAGGATATTTCCAGACATGTATCCATGAGGGAACTATCCTTGGAACTGAATGTCAGTGAGAGCAGTCTCAAGAAGTACTTCAAGATAATGTTCGACATGAATGTCTCCGAATACATGCGTGTATTCAGACTGAAGAGAGCGGCAAGGCTCCTTGCGGAGACAGATATGTCGGTCTTTGACATAGCAGCCGGCTGCGGCTTTACGAACCAGGGCCGATTTGCAAAGCTGTTTAAGGAGTATTACGGAATGAGGCCTCTGGAATACAAACACGAGGGTTCCAAATACAGGAAATGACGTCTGAGTTTGTGCTACAATGCAGATTATCTGATTGGAGGATAACGGTATGAGCAAAACAAAGAGCCGTATGTTTAGCATCTTTAAGATCATTGCCCTTGTCATCACGATCGGTGCGATCGTCTACAGGATAATCTGCAATGTCATGTATATCGATTCGATCACGGAGTATTGGGGTTCTTTGCCCATATTGCTCTGGGGTACTTATCTGACAGGTCTTATCTCGACAGGTACTGCTTTTACAAGAGGATATCTTACGATGGGACTTGCAATAGGTGTATTTGTAATCTCAACCTTTTTGCTTTTTACAGACGGGCTCTTGTTTATTGGGCAGGTGGTGTCCCTGGATGACACACCCTTTATCGAAAATGGTTTTGTTCCCCTTTATCATTTTCTGCTCATTATCGCGAGCATCTTCCACCTTATCGGCTTTTTTACCATTAAGAAAAAAGAGGATAAGATCAAAGCCGCTGCTTAATCCGTGCACTCGACAACGAGCCATCTTAAGGTTAAGCCGGGGTCTTTTACCGAGGTTACGGTGTTGTCGTATTTGACTTCATATCTGTCCGTTGCACTGTAGAGATCTTCTATAAACCATTCATCCGTTGTGCCGGGATTAAGCTCCAGTACGAGGGCATCGCAGCCGTACCTTTGAACGAAGCCGTCCATGTCTTCTATGTTGTTTATCATCATCTGGTCCGTTATATAATCCGTGCCCGAAAAGCTCTCCATATACAGATCCGAACGGTTGTCGATGTGTACGGGGATATCGTAGAAAGCAAGCCACGTGCCTGTATTGAAGGAGTTGTAGATCCTCTTATAGCCGTTTTGCCTTACCACATCTATGACGCCCTCGTCGTAAGCTGCAAGTGCGCTTGAATCGGAGAAGGTATTGGTTGGAATGTAATTCTTTACCGAGAATACAGTCATAAAGCCGAAGAACAAAATGCAGAATACGGACAGGATGTTATACGATATATCGCTGAAGCTGATCTTTTCCCTGTTTATATGGAAGATATTCTCATTGAGCCATATAACGAGGCTCTGAATCTCTTCGGTGCACAAAGCGAGGATGAACAGTGCGACGAAGTTCATGAAGCGGCAGTACTTGCATGCGAGTATAAGGAACATACAGAATATGCAAAGTCTTGTTATGGCTGACTTATCAAACTTCCTGACCTTGCCGTCTACAACAAAAGCGACTAAAACGATAAGTATCAGTGCGATCTCCCAGATGGCAAAGGTCTTGGGATTCCACTCCTGATTGATCTGCCATACTTCAATTGCGTCAGACTGTACAAGGGCGTAGGTCCATACCCTGATGCCGAGCGGATTAAGAAGGGAGCAAACAAAGGCCCCCGCAACAGCAGCCAGATATAAAAGCGCGGTCTTATACTGCCTGAATATGAGCTCGATCGCGATGAAGACAAAGAATAATACGAACAAAAGCGGGATCATGCCTCCGTGGAACCATGCAAGAAGGAATACCGTACCGCAGAAGAATAAAGACTTAAAAAGGACGCTCTTGCCCGACAGCATCACATAGATGACAAGAAGGAAAGCAAGCTCCGAGAACAGGTGAGGTCTTGCGTTGTAATTGGGGAAGGACAAGAGTCTTGAGATAGCTGCAGACGCAACTATTATCAGGGGATTAACCTTATCCTTATATTTCCTGAAGCAGATCCCGGCGATCGTATAGTTAAAGAAAGCTGCTATGAGTATCACGCCTGCAAGACCAAGGAGCTTATAAGCGATGCCAAGGATGTAATACCAGCCCACCTCATGCGGCCACCAGTTAAGGCCTTCGTGCCAGCTGTACTTCTCTATGGGGATGAACCTTCCGTCAGACAGACAGTCCAAGCCGATCTTTATCTGTATTGCTGCATCGCCTACATAGTTGCCGATCATGTCGGTGTATAAGAAGGGACAGTAGATAAGTATGAGCGCACAGATCAGGAATGCCTTTTTGGCATTGAACCTGAAGTCGTGCTTATAATCAAGCGAATTCTCCTGTTTCATGAACGCTCCTGTATCTTGCCTCGTATCTTATGGGGAGATTATATCACATGGTCAGGCAGCAGACCGTAACGATCTGTATATGGTCACTGAAGTTAAATAGTAATGGAAAAGCATATCCGGCTGTGTTAAATTGTGCAAAAAGAATTGGAGCTGATCATATGGAACAGGTATATGTAGTAGGACACAGAAATCCCGATACAGATGCAGTCGTATCTGCGATGTCTTATGCCGCGCTCAGAAATGCCACCGGCGACCGCAACTATATTGCATGCCGCCTTGATCACTTAAGTGACGAGACCAAGAGGATGCTTGCAAAGTTCGGTTACGGACAGCCTATGCGAATTAAGGATATCAGGACACAGGTCTTGGATATCGACTACGATAAGCCGCCGATGCTTGAGCCTGCGGCTACTTTGGACCGTGCGTGGAAGACCATGAAGGATGAGAAGGTCACATCCCTCATCGTGGTAAATCCGGACGGTACCTTATTCGGCACATTATCTGCAGGAGACATTGCATCTTATAACCTCGATTCGATCGCAGATCCCGAGGTCTCGCATCTCCCCATGTTCAATCTCTTGGGAGTCATAGAGGGACAGATCGTTTGCGATAAGGATTCCAAGGATGAGATCTCAGGCGAGATAGTGATCGCATTGTCCGGCAAGTGTAAACTTGATCCCGGGCATATCGTTCTTTGCGGCGATCAGGAGGATGTCATAATCAATGCCATGGAGAATAATGCAGAGGCCCTGATCCTTTGCGGAGCAACTCCCGACAAGGAATTACTCTCAAAATTTCCGGACAGCAAAACATCCGTTATCTATACTCCCTTCGATGCACTCAAGGCTTCCAAGCTCATAAGCCAGTCAATGCCGATAAGCCGCGTGTGCGCGACAGAGGGCATCGTATGCTTCCATACGACGGACTATCTTGACGATGTAAGGGAGACGATCTTAAAGAGCCGCTTCAGATGCTATCCGGTATTGGATGAAGCAGATAAGGTAGTAGGAACGCTCTCGAGATACCATCTCCTCCGTCCGAGAAGGAAGAGCGTCGTGCTCGTAGACCACAACGAATCCGCTCAGTCCGTTCCGGGTCTCGAGCAGGCAGATCTTATTGAGATAATAGACCATCACAGGCTTGCCGATATCCAGACCACGCAGCCTATACATGTGCGCAACGAACCCGTCGGAAGCACGACCACTATAGTTGCCGAGATGTATCAGGAGAGCGGTGTCACGCCTTCACCCGAGATGGCAGGCCTAATGGTATCCGCGATCCTCTCTGATACGGTAATGTTCAAGTCGCCCACATGCACTCAGAAGGATAAGATCTTTGCAGAGCGCCTTTGCAAGATCGCAGGCGTCAGCATAGAAGAGGTCGGAAGAGAGCTCTTCGATGTATCGAGATCTGCTGACAGCTCGCCCGAGCGCCTTATAAAGACTGACTTCAAGGAATTCCATATAGCAGGGCAGACCCTGGGAGTAAGCCAGATAATATGCGTAGATGCAAAGTCTATGCGTGAGCGCAAAGAAGAGTTCCTCGAGACC
>JAIKWA010000116.1 GCA_024685135.1 Saccharofermentans sp. | reverse complement strand
ATCTCATCGGAAACCTTCATGCCGTTGCTGTTGATGAGCTGACGGCACATATCAAGATATTCCTCCTTGCTCGGACTGTCAAATCTGATCCTGATGCCGAACCTGTCTGACATGGAAGATATGAACTTATCTTCACCGGCGTTATCTGCGCAGGAAGGACAATCGGCAACAGCACACAAAAGCACATTGCGCACTGCATTTGTCGAGCCGTCGTCTAATGCTCTCTGCAAAGGTGCGAGAACCTCCTTTGAAACCGAAGGATTAACGTCATCTATAAACAGGATGAATCTCATGGGGATGATGGACAGGTTATCGAGTATCGCCTGAAGATTTACAAGATCTGTACCGGGCACTTCAACGATCCTTAAGCCTCTTGATGCAAACGCCTTTGCAGCAGCTCTTACCGCAGTGGATTTACCTGAGCCCGAACAACCATAGAGGAGCATATCCGCATATGCCCTGCCGTCTAAGAAAGCAAGGATGTTGTCTGCTATTACCTTACGCTGTTTGTCGTAACCTACGAAGTAATCGAGTGATACTTCGCCGGAGCGGACGAGCGGCAATATCTTGCTGTCCTTGGTATAGAAACTCGTATAGTGTCTGTATTCACCGAAGCCGTCAGTTCCGAGCATGAGCAGGAACTTCTTGTAGTTGCTCTTCATGTCCATTCCGGATGTCGAGAACTGAGGTATATATTCTTCGCCGAACAGGAGAAGCTCAAGATCGGCAGAGGACGTGCGGCCTATCTGCGTAAGCAGATCGAGCTCGCGCTCGGCGGCATTTTCCACCATGCGCGAGAGCTTGACGGGCTCAGTGCCGCAGATATCTGCAAGGATAGAAGAAGCTTCCGCCTTGAGATATACATTTATATCTGCTTCGAGCGCATCCCATAAAGCTCCTGAGAAATCTGCATCAGGACGCATATCGTAGAGCTTCCCGACAAAATCGGAATAAGCTTCGATCACTACTTCTGAAGGAGTCCCGACAGTTTCAGTATATCTCAGGAAATTTGCAAGTCCCTTGAGAGGCTCTGTCTTGCGCAGACCTCCGAAGATAGTCAGTGAATTGATTTGCTTTAACAGGTCAGACATACTCACACCCCCAAATATTCGTATGCTTCTTGGATCAAGGTATTGTAATCCTTATAGTCGTAGCAAGCTACCGCAGATTCAGCGTCTAAGGATTGACTTATAACAAACTTCTTAGTTTCCTCGCTATAACCAATGCAATTTACCAAAGTACAATAGCAGCCGTAATCACCCGGCAGATCGGGATCTGCAAGATCAGTTGTTGCGATCAGATCAGTATAGCCTCCGAGCCTTAGCATGAGACCTATATCAGTGAATCTGAAACTTGCTGATATAGACTCAGAAAGCTCTCCGGGATCTAATTCTGTAGTAGATATAACATTACCATTCGCATCGTATCTTAACATCTCGCCGTTCGTATATACGACATACAGGATACCGTCTTTATGCGTCGAACCTATCGGGACCCTACCCTGTGTCTCCGCGATAACAGTCTCATCTCCATCGTAAGTCATGAGCTTTATCTCATTTCTGTTTATGAGATAGTAGCAATCTGATTCAGCCTCCGAGCTGAAGCAAGCGGATTGTACTGTCTCAGACTCTATCCTGCTTAAAGCCTCTTCCTCCTCTATATCGACCAGGACAGACACATAGTGCGAATCTGATTCTTTGATCAGGATATTTGCATACCTTCCATCCGGCGATATCTCAAAGCAATTGATAAGGCTGCTCGAACCGAATCCACCTAAATCTATGTTCACACTATCTTCTTCATCAAGATCGTAGATGAACAATGATGTGTCTTTGTTGATAATATCGGATAATACTGCATATATCTTGCTGCCATATACAATGGTCGTTATTGAATTGGGGTCAATATCGGGTTCGCAGATAACATCTCTTATCTCCTCTTCCTCGCAATCCACAAGAATGAACTTGTAGTCTGATGACTGCATCGCAGGGAAATCAGGATCATCTGAATATTCGTTGGTCTTTATGACAAGTGTATTGGTAGCATCGTCATATCCGCATATAGTGTAGTTATAGGATACACCGGCAATCTCCATATCCCACTCTTCTTCATTGGAATTAAGATCGTAGCATCTTAAGATCCCGTCTGCTATCAGATAACAATCAGTGCCGACTACTTCACCGTCAGCCACAAGGCTCTCTCCATCAAGTTCGGGCAAAGCAACATAACTGTCATCGTAGAAGAGAGGCGAATACTCAACTATCTTGCGTTCATCCAATGACAGGAGATAGTAGAAAGCTCTGTCATTCTTGATCCCTACATCAGAATCGATCAGATCTCCCTGGAAGCCGTAATCTGTTGTGGTTATCACTCTATCGGTCTGATCAAGGCCGGCCGTTGCTAAAGAACCGTCCTCTAACAACAACAAGAGGCTTGTCTCTCCGATGCTGTACGCAGAAACATAATCACTGGGAAGATCTACGACACTTACAAGCTCTCCCGTTTCAGGATCGTAGAGTCTTATCATGTCAGATATCATGCATATGATGCAGGGATTAACGCTGCCATTAGCATCTACATACGAATAGGGGTAGATAAAGCCGTCTTTCATCTTTGAATTTACAGTCATGCGGTCTTCCCAGATCATACTGCCGGTCTGAGCATCGAACGTGCCGATATAAACATCTCCGTCAACAGTCAGATCCGTTTGATGAGTTGCCATAGAAATTGTTGAAGTACCTGTATTGCATATCAATGACACCCGGTAATCGCTGCTTATGATAACCGAAGCAAGAGGCGGAACATCATCCGGCATAGCGAGTTTTATTATCTTGCCTGTCTCAAGATCTGCCGAGTAGCACATATCCCCATCGGCTGAATAGGCTGAGAAAATAAGAAATCTTCTATCCTTTGATACAGTGATGGTTTCGTCTATATAACTGACATCGCCAGGCATGGGTACCTTCTCGGTCTCATCGTTTGCGATATCTATTACAGTGATACTGGTGCTATCTACTATAACCGCAGTATCCGAACCGGGCATGTATGAAAAAACAGGGGATATTCCGAAACTGTCTTTGCCGTATTCGTTCTCGTAGATGAGGCTCATATCGTCCATGTCATAAACGCGGAAGAAGTCAGCATTTAGCGTGTAGAGATTATCTTCATACGCAGCCATCTGAATGATAGCTTCACCTAACAGATCACACACTACCTCGTGAGTTACGGTATCCCATACTCTGACATTGCCGTATTCATCAAGAGCTGCAAGTCTGGGGATGGTCTCCGAGGTGTGAAGATCCTTGATCTCCTCATCCATCTCATAGCTCCAGCAATCGGCAAAATCGTAGAATCCGGGTATCATATAAGTGCCCAAAGCATCGTTTAAGACCTTCATGGCTTCAGATGTGACAGGGCGCTCTCCCTCGTAAGAAGGAAGTGCGGTAAGTGCGGTACGCACCGCATTTACACGGTCATGCTCTTCAAGATAATCAGTTGCAAGAGCCGCGTTATATCTCGATTCGTTTATTAGCGAGTTGCGCAGATTCCTTCTGATCTCCAATACGCTCCATGTGAGATATCCGATTATGAGGAGCAATAAAGCTGCAAGTATGCAAGACAAGGTTGCGATACGCTTTATCCTGTACTGTCTTCTCCTGTTCATAAGCTCGTCGTAGGAGCATCCTATCATAGGGGCTGCAAGACGCGGGAGCTCTATCCTCCTCGCCTGCTTTACGGGCAAGCGGTAGTCGCAGGACAAGGGCTCCAAGTATTCTTCCATCGTAACTTCAGATCCGTCAGCAAGCTTTCTTGTCACCATCTTGTGCTTTAAGACCTCGGGGATGACATCCTCGGGCTCGCCGTCTGCCAAGACCGTGAAGATATGGTCTTTGGTATGTGTCTTAAGGAAGGTTGCGATCTCCTTTTCGACCCATGTGGATTTCTTGGTATTGGTCGAGCAGATAACTATAAGATAGTCGGAATTTGCAAGAGCCTGCTCGATATCATCGTTAAGATCGCTCGTTATAGGAAGCTCTTCGAGGTCTCTGAATATCCTCTCAAAGCGCTTTATTCCGTACTTCTTCTTGATCTTGCCCGGGATAGAGAAGTGCTCGAGGCCGTTTTGTATCTCCTTGGCTACCTTGTTGTCCAGGTCTGCGTGCTTGTATGAGATAAATGCGTTGTATTTCGGCGTGCTCATAAGACCTCCTCGTAAGACTCGGGAAAGATGTCTATGTTGATGATGTATACATCGTCCGTATCCGATTCCTTAGCCGCGATATAATCTCCCGGCTCTCCCTTGAGATACTCATTCGGATTCCACTTGGTAAAGACCTTGGTAGTGCGGTCGATCTTCTTTGCGAGTATCAAGTTATCAGACTGCGATACGCACATCTTTGCATAAGGTGCAAGAGAGATATTCTCGCCGTTATCCATGTTCTTTACTGTCGGGGTATATTCAAGCCTTAAGTTGTATTCCTCATCAAGCGTCTTATAGTGCTGCTCGAAAACGCTCCTTCTCGAGACATATACTTCGCCTCTTATTCCGATCATGACAATGGAGTCTTCTTCCACCTTGAACGTGGCGTCACCCTCCAAAGATCTTACGAGGAGCTGCGTTCCTATCGGATAGATCTCCGAAGGCACAAAATAACCCTGCTTGATGCCCTTCTTGCGGTAACGCTTAAGTCCGGTAAGATCGAGCTTGTCCTTGCCCGCATAGAAGATATCGCAGTCTCTGAAGTATTCGTGCATCCTTCTTCGCAGGATCGTGGTGACAACAAGTCTTCTTCTGAGGCTGTCTGATTCAGCGTACTCGGGCTCTGCTTCCTCCATGAGTGTCTGCTGTATAAAACCGCCGGCCTTATCGTTATG